>CAZDDH010000376.1:0-6213 GCA_964504165.1 uncultured Rickettsiales bacterium
GATGGCTCACCCCTACATCTTGTGGCAGGAGGCGCTAACCGTCTACCCCCCAAAGAGAAAAGAAAAAAACGCGGAGGACGCGGAGAGGAACGCGGAGGACGCGGAGTAGGAGTTCTGCGGCTGGGCAGGGCTTCTGTGGCCCTTCGCGGCCTTCACATTCAATTTTTTTGGGGGAAATGAAGACCGAGACTCTGGCACTGGTTCTGGTCTTGGCTCCAGCGAAGCGCCTCTTTTCTTTGCGTCCTTTGCGAGCGCTGGACGCGCGGCTCTGCGCCCCCGAGGCCGCCCGGACGGCGGCCCCCTTTTCTTTCCCTTCTTTGTCTCAGGCCCGCTCGACCGCGTCCCCCCAGGCCGCGATGCGTTGCTCCCGTTCGTCGTCGCCCATGGCCGGCTCGAAGGTGCGGTCTTCCTTCCAGGCCTGCCCCACTTGCTCGGGGCTGTCCCACACGCCGGTGGCCAGGCCGGCGAGCATGGCTGCACCCAGCGCCGTGGTCTCGAGGAGCTGCGGGCGGACGATGGGCACGCCCAGCAGGTCGGCCTGCATCTGCATCAGCAGATCGTTCGCCGCGGCGCCGCCGTCCACCCGCAGGACGGTCAGCGACTCGTCCAGGTCGCCCTCCATCGCCCGCAAGATATCCACGTTCTGCAACGCGATGCCCTCCAGGGTCGCCCGGGCCAGGTGCGCCCGGGTGGTCCCCCGGTCGATGCCCAGGATCGCGCCGCGGGCGTCCGGCCGCCAGTGTGGCGCGCCCAGTCCGGTCAGGGCCGGCACGAAGAAGACGCCGCCCGTGTCCGGTACCGAAGCTGCCATGGCCTCGATCTCCGGCGCCGCGTCGATGAGCCGGAGGCCATCGCGTAGCCACTGGACAGCTGCCCCCGCGATGAAGGCCGACCCCTCCAGCGCGTAGACCGTGTCGTCACCCCGGCGCCAGCCCAGGGTGGTCAGCAGGCCGTTGCGCGAGGGCACGGGCGCCTCGCCGGTGTTCATCATCAAGAAGGCGCCGGTGCCGTAGGTGCACTTGGCCTCCCCCGGCTCGAAACACACCTGCCCGAACAGCGCGGCCTGCTGGTCGCCGGCGATGCCCGCCACGGGGATCCCGTCGGGCAGGAAGTCCAGGCCGCGGGTCGTCCCGTACACCTCGGAGCTGCTCTTGATCTGGGGCAGCACTTCGCGCGGGACGCGCAGTAGATCCAGCATGCCGTCGTCCCAGTCGCAGGTATCCAGCGCCATCAACAGCGTGCGTGAGGCGTTGCTCACGTCGGTGATATGGGCGTCGCCGCCGGTGAGCCGCCAGACCAGGAAGCTGTCGATGGTGCCGAAGGCCAGCTCTCCACGGGCGGCCCGCGCGCGGGAGCCACCGACGCTATCCAGCAGCCAGGCCAGCTTGGTGCCGGAAAAATAGGGGTCGAGGACCAGGCCCGTGGTCTCGCGGACCGCGGCCTCGTGGCCCGCTTTCTTCAGCTCCGCACACCGCTCGGCCGTGCGCCTGCATTGCCAGACGATGGCGTTGTTGATGGGGCGGCCCCGCTTGCGCTCCCACAGCACGGTGGTCTCCCGCTGATTGGTGATCCCGATGGCGGCCACCTGCTCGGGCTCCACCCCCGCCTCCCGCAGGACGAGCCCCACCGTCACCTCCACCGAACCCCAGATGTCCTCGGGGTTGTGCTCGACCCAGCCAGGTCGCGTGAAGATCTGCGGAAATTCGCGGTTCACCTTGGCCAGCACGTTGAGCTGCTCGTCCAGCAGCAGCGCCGTAGTTCCCGTGGTTCCCTGATCGATGGCCAGCACACAATTCGGCATCCGTCATTCCTCCAAGCGTGGAACTCTATCAAACCGTTTGCCGAAGGGCAGTCAAGCTGGTAGGAAGATGGCATCCCGCAAAGGAGGACACATCGTGTATCTCAAGCAGACCATCGGTATCCTGACCGTGCTGGCCATGGGCTCCCTGTTCGCCGCCTGTGGCCCCACTGTTTCCACCACGGGCAACAACGCCAAGGAATTCTTCCTGATCACCTCCGGCGCCTCGTGGCAATACACCCACCCGGACTACAGCGAACTCTACGAGGTGTGGTCCCGGGGCTCCGAGACCATCAACGGCCAGGAGGTCTACGTCTTCGAGTGGAAGTTCGCCACCTCCCAGGAGCTGGCCGAAGACGAGGCCGCCGGCAACGAGCTGGTCTTCATGGAGACCTACTGGCAGAAGACGGAAGATGGCGTCTTCTTCCTCGGAGCGGCCCCGGTGGACGGCCCCCATGACGATACGACCTGGGACGATGTCTTCTACGAGCCCCCGCTGTTCTTTGCCGGGGTGAATATTCGCCCGGACGACACGGAAGAGACGTTTATCGATGGCGACACGTGGACGTACACCTACGTGGAGATGCTCGCCGATCTGGACATGGTGACGAACGACTTCTCCAACGTGATGCATATCAACTTCATCGACGAGAGCGGGACCAGCCCGTTCGGTGGCGATTACTACCTGGCCAAGAGCACCGGCATCGTGCAGTTCTCGGTGGCCGCCCATCCAGACGAGGTCTGGGAACTCAAGAAGTTCGAGAACTGAGGCCCCATGAGCGATCAAGCGCCCAAGAAGCCGACGAACGTCAAGCTGGCCCTGGAAGACGGCATCGCTGGCGGCCGCTACTCCAACTTGCAGATCGTGGCCATGAGCGAGACCGAGTTCATCCTGGACTTCGGCTTCGTCCAGCCCCAGGAGCCCAAGGGCACGATCCACTCGCGGGTGATCATCAACCCGCAGCGCGCCAAGGGATTGTTGCGCGCCTTGCAGGAGCGGATCCGGATGTACGAGGAACGCTTCGGGGACATCCCCGCGCCCAACTCCTCCACCCCCTTCTCCCCACCCGGAGGCGGAAGCCTCATCAACTGATGAGTGACTCCCCCCGGCCCTTCCCCGCTCTGCTGGCCCTGCTGTTCTCTATCGCCTGGTTCGCCGGCTGTCCGCCCCCCGAGTCGGTGGCGGTGGACCTTCAGGTGGATTTGCAGGTGGAACCCGCAGCGGATCCGTTCGACGAGGTGCAGTCGGTGCGGGTTTGTATCGACGCGGACGGGGCCACCGCCTTCGAGCTGTTCCCGGTGGATCCGGGCAGCTATCTGATCGCCGATCTTCCCGAAGCCAGCGCCCTGGGCCTGGTGGTGCTGGGCTTCGATCTGGATCCGGACGCCATCCGTCTCGGGGAGGAGCCCTCGGTCGTCGCCCAGGCCAGCATCGCCGGCGCCGTGTTGGGAGGGGAGCCCTCCTACGTGTCGGCAGATTTTCGATTCTGTGACGGGGACTGCCTCTCCGACTGCTCCCAGCCGGAGACCCTGGGCAACGGCACGGCGGCCATCGGTTTGCGCCGGGCGGAGAAGGCCGCCCCCTGAAGGATTGGCGCCCGATCGACGCATTTTCTTGGTTCGGAACGACTTGACGACACCAACAGCGCATGGTACTTCCCCGCGCCGTGGTGACGGCCTTGTGGGGCCCATAGCTCAACTGGCAGAGCAGCGGACTCTTAATCCGCGTGTTGAAGGTTCAAGTCCTTCTGGGCTCACCACGACTCAGAGGCCGCCGGCGGTTGCCGTCGGCGGCCTCTTTTTTATTTTTGCGAGAATGGCGGAACTGGTAGACGCGCTGGATTTAGGATCCAGTGTCCCTGCGACGTGGGGGTTCGAGTCCCCCTTCTCGCATGCACACGCGTCGCGCACCCACGAGCAACCACGAGGGAACGAACATGGACGTCCAGGTCGAAGAACTCAGCCCTGTTGAAAAGAAGCTCTCCTTCACCGTGCCGGCCGACAAGGTCGACGAGGAGCTGGGCACCGCCTACAAGACACTCCGCCGCGACGTGATGCTACCGGGCTTCCGTCCAGGCAAGGTGCCGCGCAAGCTGCTGGAGCAGCGTTTCGGCGGTCAGATCGCCTCCGAGGTGGCCTCCAAGCTGATCAGCGACGCCTTTGACGACGCCGTGGAGAACCACGAGCTCACGCCCGTGAGTGCCCCCGACATCGACCAAAAAGACCTGAAGATGGGGCAGCCCTTTGCCTTCAGCATCACCGTCGAGGTCAAGCCTGACGTCGAGGTCAAGGACTACGACGGCATCCAGGTCGGCTGGCCCACCGCCACGGTCGAAGCCAGCGAGGCGGATGAGCAGATCGAGTCGATGCGCATGCAGTCCGGCTCCCTGGGCCTGGTCGAGGAAGCCCGGCCCGCCGCCGACGGCGACACGGTGGACGTGACCTTCACGCTGTCCGCCGAGGGCCAGGAGGACCTGGTCCGCGAGCACGTGCTCGTCAGCCTGCCCGACGACACCTACCATGCGTTCCTGGTGGACGCGCTCCGCGGCCTCTCCGTGGGCGAGACCAAAGAAGAGACCCTCTCGATTCCCGCCGACTACGTGTTCCAGGACTGGGCGGGCAAGGAAGCCACGGCGGCCATCGAGGTCCACGAGCTCAAGATGGTCCAGTACCCCGATCTGGACGACGACTTCGCCAAGGACATGGGCCACGAGACCGTGGACGCCATGAAGCAGTCCGTGCAGTTCAGCATCCAGGAAGCCAAGGAACAGCGGAACCGCGACCAGGCGGCCCGGTCCCTCATCGAGAAGGTCATCGAAAAGAACGAGTTCGACGTCCCGCCCCGGCTCATCGAGCACCGCGGCGAGACACTGATGACCCAGATCGCCTCCCAGATGATGCCCGGCATGCAGGAGCTACCCGAGTTCAAGCTCGACCAGCTGGAAGACGACCGCAAGGAGAGTCTGCTCAAGGAAGCCGAGTTCTCCGTGCGCCGCGAGCTGATCCTCGAGGCCGTCGTCAAGCAGGAAGAGCTGAAGGTCACCGACGAGGAGAAGGACGCCAAGATCGAGTCCATCGCCACCGAGTCAGGGCAGCGCGCCGAGACGGTCCGCGGGTATCTGCTCAAGGGCAGCGGCATGAAGGACCTGGAATCCCGCATGCTGGACGACAAGGCCCTCGACCTGCTGCTGGAGCGCGCCGAGGTCGTGGACGAGCCCGAAGAGGAGGCTGCCCCTGAAGAGCCGGCCGCCGAAGAGCCGGCCGCTGAAGAGCCGGCCGCTGAAGAGCCGGCCGCTGAAGAAGTTGCCACAGAGGAACCAGCCACCGAAGAACCCGCGCCTGAGACCGACGGCGACGAATGAACCCACCGGCCTCGCCCCCTCCCGCTCGCGCCGCCACGACCGATGGAATCCCCCGGACACTCGAGTGTTCTGATTTGAGTCCGATAGCCATCAGGGAACAGGGCACCGGAGCCCAAAAGCGGTTATGATCCGCCGAACCCCTGTCAGGAAATAAACCATGACGCGACCCGTGAACCAGGAACACTTCATCATCCCCCAGCCCCACATCATCGAGCAGACGCACCGGGGGGAACGGCTCTATGACGTCTACTCTCGTCTGCTCAAGGACCGCATCATCTTCCTGGGCACGCCGGTCAACGCGGACGTGGCCAACCTGATCATCGGCCAGCTGCTGGTGCTGGAGAGCGAGGATCCGGACAAGGACGTGTTCATGTACATCAACTCGCCGGGGGGCGACGTGATGGCGGGCATGGCGATCTACGACACCATGCAGTACATCAAGCCCAGCGTATCGACGATCTGCCTGGGGCAGGCCGCGTCGATGGGCGCCGTGCTGCTGGCCGCCGGTGAGGCGGGCAAGCGCCACGCCTTACCCCACGCCACGGTGTTGATCCACCAGCCGATGGGCGGCTTCCGGGGCCAGGCGACGGACATCGAGATCCACGCCAAGGAGATCCTACGCAAGCGCCAGTCCCTCAACGAGCTGCTGTCCCATCACACCGGTCAGCCGCTGGAGCGAGTTGCACAGGACACGGAACGTGACTACTACATGACTGCCACCGAAGCGAAGGAATACGGGCTGGTCGACCGCGTGATCAGCGAACGCAACGACGGCACGCAGGAGGAAGAGGGCACGGAGGGCTAGCCCGGTCGGTTATCGGCTGTATTGGGGGCGAAAACCGCCCCGAAACAGCCTATAGTGAAGGTTCAGGGTTCAACGCCCGGAAGCGAGAGAGAAGATGGTCCGGAAGGGACGAGACGACACAGGCGATCTTTGCTGCTCTTTCTGCGGAAAGAATCAAAAAGAGGTGCGCAAGCTCATCGCCGGCCCCACCGTGTACATCTGCGACGAGTGCATCGAGCTGTGCAACGACATCATCGCCGAGGAATACG
>CAZDDH010000377.1:0-6176 GCA_964504165.1 uncultured Rickettsiales bacterium
CAAGAGGCGCCGCACCTTATATAAACCGCTCACTGGTTATGCAACCAGGGGGTCTCCTATTCCGCTCGGCAACGAGGGTGGAGAGAAGTGCCATCGGCGCATCGAAGCGGGGATCTCCACAGGTCATTCCTGGTTGCCAGTGGTCAACTGAGCGCTCAGTCGCTGCACCAACAGATTCCAGTTTGGTCTCCATGGTCGGCTCGGCCACCGGAGTATCACGGAACACCACGGCTGAGAGGCCAAAGGACACCAGTGGCGGGATCACCAGTAGCAGCCTCCGCCTACTCATCTCCGCACCCGTACTCAACCGCCATGCGGTTCCACTCATCCACGACCTGGTCGAAGCTAGCCAATTCCTCTTCGATTGTGCGTTCGAACGCGGCGCGGCACTCCTCCGGCTCCAGCTCGGAACAATCCAGGCCAAGAGAATCTCCAGATTCGCATGGCACGGCAGCTTTCGACGGCCCCCAGATCGCCAGGGTTGCCGTGGTCCCGTCTGGGCAGTCTCCACTCCCCGAACCCCAACTCATCGAGTTGCCGTAAAGGGCTGTCCAACGATCCCAGGCGTCGCCACACTGGCCGGGACTCTTGAGGTCGTCCGACAGGATGGCGCCAGTACACGAGTATTCGTTACACTCAAGACCCACAAGCTCAACGTCCTCGTTGCACTCGTCGAGGAACCGCTGCATGTTTCCCCACAGCACGTCCATGTCATAAAGCGACGGGTCCCGAGCAGCCTCGAAATCGTGGGGCTCTACCCAGGTTTCTAAGAGTTTTTCCCGTATCCAATCCCGGCGACGCTGGGGGGCCGCTTCCTGCTCCGAGACCGCCTCCAACGCCACCTTCACGACCCGTAACATCTCCTCATCGCAGGTCATCTCGAAGCGTGGAGAATGGCCAGGGCGCACGATGGAGCTGGCGAATCTCTCATTGCCACTCCCGTCTCCGGATACCACTGAATCTCCGCGCAGCTGCCCGCCCGCAAACCATGCAACCACGCTCAGTACAACCTCGACGATTATGATGGTCAGGTAGCGGGACATCATTGCTAGTTCTCATGGTACTCCATCGTGGCGAAAACCTTGTCTCTCGGCCAGCCACGCACCACAGAACTACCTGGCACCGTGGCGCCCGCCCACACCCAAACCTCCTCGTGGTAGCCTTGGAATCGGAGGAAATCCGTCATGCCTATCCAGGATGAACACCGCTCCACACGTCGCTGGCTCGCCAGCTTGGCGCTTCCGTTCTTCCTGGCAGTCGCTTCCTGCCCCGGGTGTGAGCCAGACGGCACCCCGATGCCGCAGTTGGACGAGGACCCCATCAAGGATTGGAGGGACGACGACGACTCGGCGGGGGATGATGACTCAGCGGGAGATGACGACGACGATTCGGCTACAAGCGACGATGACGATACTGTCATCGAAGACGCCGACGGCGACGGATGGAGCGTGGAGGATGGTGATTGCGACGACGGCGATGATCTCACCTATCCAGGTGCCTGGGAGGAATGCAACAGCAGGGACAACGACTGCAATGGATTGGTCGATGACGACTGTGATAGCGCCATGGTGATGTACGGCGCACCTCCGCATTGTGGCTGCGAAGTCACCCCATCGGTCTGGGATGGTGCTCCGAAGGCTGTGTTGGTCCTCGCGGGATTGCTGGGATTGAGGCGGCGACGACCCTGACAGCCTCCTCTTCGGCGGAAACCCCCTACTATGACTCCCCGCCCGGCATGAACGGTGGTGACCGGCATACGGTCAACTCACGGAATCGGAATGCGATGAACTCCAGCGGAACAGATTTCAGACTCGCTACCAGCCGTCTCGAAATAACCATGTGCCGTCAACACCCGCCCCGCCGTGTCCACAGCATAACCACCGTGGATGTCCACCCGGTGGGGGCCGATGGGCTGGCGATCCCCCGACACGATGTCGATCACCTCGAAGGCGACCCACCAGAAGGCGCTGCCGCCGATCTGCCACATCTCCCCCTCGTTCACCCCCAGGTGCAGGATCCGGGATCCGTCCAGCAGCTGCCACGGATCACGGACTGCCTCGGCAACCAATTCCACAGGTTCACCGACGGTCACCCTATGCACAGGTGCCCCTGGGTCGTCATCGTCCTCCCATGAGTATTCGTGGTGCAGCAGCTGCCCCGGCCCCTCGGCGGTGAAGCAGTAGTAGCAGAAGAACTCCTCGATGCCCGCCCATAGCAGGGTCACATCGCCCGTGGCCGGATCCCAGGCGTACAAGTCGTCGTCTCGCTCCAGCAGGAAGAAGGCTTGTTGGTCGGGCGTGGGATACGCCGCATCGAAATCTGGTACGTCCTCGATCTGCGTACCGTCGTAGGCATCCCAGATTCCCTGGTAGGCACCAAAATCCGTCCACAGCGAAACGTACTTCCCGTCGGCGCTGAACGAGATTGAGGACTCTGAGAACGTTCCTTCCAGAAGCTGGAGCGGGTTACTGCCGTCGATGTCCATCAGGTGCAGCCCGGAACCATCGGTCCGTACCAAGACCCGATCCTCTGTGGGACTCAGCCTGATGGAGATGGTCTCGCTGAGCAGGTCCGTCCACGATCCTTCCGGCCCGTCCACCTCCGCGGTCCAGGATGTCCCAGAATTGACCGTGTTGGCACCAGAACCCAACACGGTGTTGCCAGCCCGATACACGTGGTACGAGAACTGGTCTGGGCCCACACCGATCCCGTCCGGCGACTGGCGTACGCCACCGGTCTCGTCGTCCTGGTATAGGAGCGTACCGTCCACAAGGTCATTGTACGATGTGGTGCCACGGGCCGAGGTGGCAACCCGCTCTGCCTCACTACCATCACACAACCACCAGTCCGCCCCATCTCCCCCGTCTGCCGACGAGGTAATGAAGCCGAAGGTCGCCTCACCGTCCCAGGTAGCCAGTGAGATGCCGCTGTCTGCCACGAGGTGGGGGGTGCCGGCCGCATCGATACGGTAGACAACGTCATCAACGATGGCAGCAACCTCGTCGCCGGGCAGGGGCTTCAGCACCACGTCCGCCCTATGGGGTGCCTCGATGATCAGTTCGGCGCCGCCGAGGTCGCACGGCACGGGTTCTTCGGTGCCTCCGCAACCGACGAGCAAGATGACAATGATGGCTGATAATTCCCTCATTGGGGCAGCCTACCACCACCCAGTTCCAGCGACACCGGGTGAAACTCTGCACGGTTCGGAGCTGGTGGTTGCTTCAATCCTCAAGAACATCGTCCACGCGGTGCCGGACGGTATGTAGGGCAGCTGGCTAGGCCAACGACGAGTTGGAGATGTCCGCTAGCGAAGCGAGAGGAGCGCGAAAAGGAACATCACGACATACCAACCCAGATTGGTCAGCCCCAGAGCCAGCCCTCCCAACGCTCGTTTTCTCGCCGCTGGAGACAGGGCCGCGACGGCACCCAGGAAGACAGCCACGACGGCTGGCAGCGCAGGGGCCAACATGCAAGTCAGCTGGGCGAATAGGTAGCCCATCGCCCGCGCCTGACTGGCACCTTCCGGAATTCCGGTTTCTTGTCCCACCGAAGCGGCGTGTGAGGCACACATGCCGCACATCAGAACCCATGAGATCAATCCTGCAGTGAACGATGCGTTTCCGAGCCAGGCTTTGTTCCCCGTGCGTCCCATGTGGCGAGTCTATCACCGTGAAAGACTGTGGGCGGGACCGTCCGGAACAACAGGAGACCGACAAGACCCGTCCGTGCGGCAGATGGATAGTCGCCGGCCCCCTCGCTGACAGCTGCTGCAGGGCCCGCTGGTGTTATCCTTATCCCCGGAGGAGGGCCCGGATCCATGGCCAGGTTCAGCTACTTGATGATCCTGTTCGGCATCGTATTGGGTCTCTGTGGTTGCCCAGACCATGCCGATGACGACGTCTCGACGGACGACGACGTGCCGAGTGATGACGACACTTCGGCGGACGACGACGACAACGACACTTCGGCGGACGACGACGACAACAACACTTCAGCGGACGACGATGATACAGCTCCCGCGGACGCGGATGGCGATGGGTACACCTCAGACGAGGACTGTGACGACGGAGACGCCGCCATTCATCCCGGTGCGGACGAAGTGTGTGATGGCATCGATACGGATTGTGATGGCTCACTTGGGACCGACGAGTTGGACGACGACGGCGACGGGATGACCGAATGCGACGGCGACTGCGACGACGCTGACGCTGGGCTCAGTCCGTGGGCCATCGAAGTCTGTAATGGAGCGGATGACGACTGTGATGGAACCGTGGATGATGGTTGCCTAACCTGCACTATCGATGTTCCAGGGGACTACACCGCGATACAAGACGCCCTGGACGCCGCAACGGCAGGCGACGTCATATGCGTCGAGGCCGGCACCTACCCCGAGGTCATCGATTTCGGCGGCAAAGAAGTGTCGCTCGTCGGTGTCTCGGGGCCGATGATCACGACCATCGACGCTGGGGGGGCGGGGACAGTCGTGACCTTCGCCAACGGCGAGGGCGCCACGTCGGTTTTGATGGGCTTCACAATCACCGGTGGCGACAGTTTCCAAGCGGGCGGTGTGCAAATCGAGGCAGCTTCACCGACCATCGCCAGCATCGTCATCACCAACAACTTCGCAGCGGATGGCGCAGGCATGGTGGTGTATGACGCTTCGCCAACACTCGTTGACGTAACCATCTCGAACAACATAGCCACGGCTGAGGGAGGTGGGATCTACATGGGCTCAGACTCCGCACCGTCATTTGAAGGCGTGGTCATCTCGGGGAACGAGTCCGGCAGCATGGGTGGCGGGATTCACATGTCCCACTCGTCACCGACGATGTCGAACGTGATCGTCAGCGACAATTCGGCGGACCTGGTGGGTGGAGGGCTGCACTTGGCCCATTCCTCTCCGAGCATCTCCAACACGACGGTCGCCGGCAATGTGGCGGGCTTCGGCGGTGGAGGATTATGCGTGTTCTACGGCTCCCCGACACTAACCAACGTGTCCGTCATCGGGAATCACTCGGATGGTGACGCGGGTGGGCTATACCTCCGCGACTCTGACGCCGTGCTGACGGCATTGGTTGTTGTGGGGAACTCAGCATCAGACCACGGTGGAGGTATGTCGTTGCAATCGGCCGTTCCGGTTATAAACAACGCCGTCATCTGCGACAATCAAGCCAACGTTGGCGGTGGAGTACACAATCTGTCCAGTACGCCCTCGTTCACGTATTCCAACACCCACGGGAACGCCCCCGACAACTTCAATGGCATGACCGACCCCACGGGTACCGATGGCAACATCTCCGTGGCTCCAGATTTCCTTGACGTCGCTGGCCTCGATCCACTGGCCTGGGACCTCCACCTGTCAACCTCGTCCAGCCTGGTTGGTATGGGCGATCCGTCCATCCTCGACCCCGACGACTCGAACTCCGACATCGGTGCCTATGGCGGCCCCGGCGCGGAGTTCTACGACCTCGACTGGGACGGGTACTTCGAATGGTGGCTTCCCGGCACCTACGATGCAGCTACCTCACCCGGGATGGACTGCGACGATCAGGACGTCAGCGTCTTCCCGGGGAACGGGTGCTGATGGAGTTGGGGCACCTACTCCCGGACACAATCCCAATCTGATTCAAACTCAGCAGCCCGGGCCTTGGTTCGCAAGAAGAGGTTCGCGATGTCTTTGCTGGTCCAGGCAAGTGGGTCGTCATACACCGGAACACCAGCAGAGAGGAGCACGAAGTACTCATGCTTTCCGTTCGGGCACTGTATCTTCGTTTCCCAGCCCGTCTTCGGAACACGGACGGCGGTGAAGATGATAATAATGGGGACCATTGATCCCGACGGCCCTCTCCCGCGTACAGGAGTGCTCGTCTGCCTGCAAGTAGTTTCTACGAGATTGTGCCCTCCATGCCAGGTGGTTCCCCCGGGGTCAGCACCTTCCACCCCTGTCCCCCCATTCCCAAGCCCTGGTATCCTTACTGACGGAGGGAGTCCCCATGCAGGTACGGTTCAACGCCACAACGACGATTTCAATCACCTTGCTCGCCCTACTCGGCTGTTCCGGATCCGGCGGCTACGATTTCGATGGGGATGGTCATGACGACAGCGTAGATTGTGCTCCAGAGGACGACACTCCCGTCATACGGAGGATCGGCTGAGCGACTTTCTGACCTGCGTGA
>CAZDDH010000378.1:0-6125 GCA_964504165.1 uncultured Rickettsiales bacterium
GAGTCCCCGTCGGTCGGTGGCCCGGCCCGCTGCAGCTTATGCTCCGGGTGTTAGAAGTAGGTAGAAGCATGAAACGGCATGCAAACCCGAAACCTGACAAGGCTGGCAAGCGGCATCTTGAACGCGTCGCCCGCGAAGCCTATCCGGGAATGTCGATCCGATTCGTCACGCACGGGGACATGGGTGGGCACCGTGCCCCTCGAGACTGCACTCTTGCATTTCGGCTAGTGGATAAACGCGGCAAATACCGTTCGAATGTCGTCTGGGTGTTTCCTGAGTATCTGAAAAACTGGACGGTCGAAAGCATTCGTAGAGCTGTGGACGAAAGCAACGGCAAGTAAGATGGCGTTGATAGATGTTCTGTAGAAGAAGATCAGGTCGTGAGAAGAGCTGAAGAGTAAAAGTACGGAACGAAAAAAAAATAGGCACAATGAATCCCAGCCTGACCACCGAAGCCCAAGCCAGCCTGGAAGCCTTGGCCGCGGCCAGAAACCGAAAACAGGGCCTCGAAGCTCTCGAGGGCCTTTTGCAGCTGGCGCTGGATCCTGAGCACTGGACGGACTTCGAAATCCTCCTCGCCACGGACGACTACGACGAACGCCGGGTGAGCAAACGTCTTTACTGGAGGCTGAAGACCCATCTAGTCGAATCGCTTGCCCAATGGGCTCCCATGGAGATGATCGATCGCCTGTTCGAGCAGCTACTGGCTAGCGTGACGGACGACACTCCCGATGAATTGCGGTCGACTTTTCATCACTTCACCGAGGCGGTTTGCCGCCAGGCGAGACCCGAAGCAATCCAGTTCGCGCGGACGGCATTGGAGCACGGCGGGCGCGTTCGTGAGCGCGCCATCAAGGGGGTGCGGATGGCTTCATACGTGGAAGAAATCGACCCTGCGTTCGCCGCTGCGGCTGCGGAGATCCTGGCGGAGGCCATGACGACCGCGCCGTCGGACGAGAAGCAGTCCATGCTCGGAGCAATACACGTGTTCTCGCTGGAGACCTGGCTCGGTCTGATCGGCGGGGCTCAACCCGCAGAGCCGCCAGACTGGGAGGAGGATCGCTACGTCATCAGGGGGGCGAGTGGCCAGTGGGGTGACTACGGCTCCATCCTGTTTCACGGGATGATGGACAGGCAAGGACAGCTTGAGCGTACGGGTCCGTACGTACCACCGGTGACGGCACCTGGGTACAACACAATCGTCGTAACGGAGTCGTGCCGGCGCAAACTAGAGTCGCGAGGGATAGACGGTCTGGTTTTTGTTCCGGTGGTTCTGACGAAATTGGTCCTCATCAAGTGGCACGAGTGGGACCGAGCCTACCCTCAACCGAAGCGCTACCCTCCCCAGGGAGAACCCGAGAACTACATCCTGGGGCGTAAGGACAGGCCTGCACTGCGTGACAAGGTGGGCCGGCTCTGGCGCCTCACTCAAAATGGAGTGGCTGACGATGAGCCAGCGCTGGTTTCGAGGGAACTGGCCCAGGCTCTGTTCGAGATAGCAGGCGAGTGGATTACCATCGAACCGAACTAGGAATCCTGAGTGCGCCGGGCATGAGGAACAATCAAGACGGCGGCGTGGACCGCCGGACGGTGATCAGGGGTGTTAACGGCTGCGTAGAAACGCACATATCCGGTGAAGAGCGCGGCGGTCGCCATCCGTGGCGGTGAAGAGCGCTTTCTATTCGTCGTCGTCGCCGAGGACGACCCTTGCATACAGATGGATCAGCGCCCGCAGGACGCGGGCTTGACGCATGATTTCTTCGGCGAGCTGCGCGTCCGTTTCATTAGACTGGCCCAGGTCGTGTTGCAGGTCGAGCACATCGGTGGTGGCGTTGAGCGCAGCGTCGAGGGCCGACAGAGTGGCGAGCTCCGGCGCCACTGGCAGGTGTTCCGGTAGCGGGGCGTAGATTCGGATCATGACGGGTCGCCGTTCTTGGCTTTGGCCTTCTTCTTGGCGGCCCGTTTCTTGGCGCGTCTGGCGGTCTCCTCCTTGGCCTCCTTGAGCCGGTAGGACTCCCCGTCGAGCTTGACGATCTCGGCATGGTGCACGAGTCGGTCGACGAGGGTGACGACGCAGGTGGCGTTTGGGAAGACCTCGTTCCACTCCGCAAAGGCCTTGTTGGTGGTGATCAGCATCGGCTTGTTGCGATAGCGGCGGCTGACGACCTCGAAGAGGAGGTCGGCGTGGCGGTTGTCGTAGGAGAGGTAGCCGAGTTCGTCCACGCACAGCAGCTGGGGCCGGCAGTAGTGGCGGACCCGGCGCTGCAAGGCCCGAGCGCCGTCCTGGGCCGCCAGATCGTTGAGCATCTCGCTGGCGGAGATGAGCCGGACGGAGGCCCCGGCCAGCAGAGCCTGGTGGGCCAGGTTCTGGGCGATCATGGTCTTGCCGATGCCGTTGGGACCGAAGAAGACGACGTTGCGGATCTCGTCGAGCCAGTTGAGGTCGAAGAGTTCTTCGATCTGCTCGCGGTCGATGGTCTTGGGCCAGGTCCAGTCAAAATCGGCAATGGGCTTGAAGCGGCCGATCTTGGCGGTGCGGATGCGACGCTCGAGGCTGCGGCGCTGGCGTTCGGTTTCCTCCCACAGCAGCAAGGGCTCGAGCCAGGGCTGGTCAGCGATCTCGTCCCAGTGATCGAGCAGGCCGTACAGCGCCAGGGCGCGGGTTCGTCGTTGGAGTTCATCCTGTTGGGTCGTCGTCATCGTGGGTCTCCTCGAAGTGGTCGTAGGTGTTGAGGTCATGGGGTGTGACGACCACGTCGCGGACGCGGGGGTCGTCGGGAAGCCGCACGGGGACGGGCGGCGGGGTGCCCCGCTCGCGGCACCGTCGTTCCAGGATCAGGCGCACGGACGGCGGGGACGGTGAGCCCTGGGCGAGCGCCTCGGCGAGGGCGGTCTCCAGTTCGGCGGCGCCGTAGCGGTCCAGCAGCCTCAGCAGGGCGGCCGTGGCCGAGCCGATGTTGCGGCCCCGCTCGGCGATAGCCACCAGCACCGGCTGGGAGCTGGGGGCCGCGTGCCGCAGCCGGTCCATGCCCCGATGCTTGCTCGCCGCGTGCTTGTGCTGGACCAGCGCGTCGATGTGCGCGGGATCTTCGACCTGGGCTTTCTTGTCGTAGCTGCGGGTGTGCGTGGCGATCACGTCCTTGCCGTACAGCACGCGCACCGTGTCAGGGCTGGCCACCACCGTGCGGGTCTTCCGCACGTGGTCGTGGGGCACCGAGTAGTCGTTGAGGTCGAAGCGGACGTAGGGGGTCTTGCCGATCTTGACCTCGACCCGCTCATCGGTGGGAAACGGGTTGGCGGGCAGCGCCAGCAGCTTGCCCCGCTCCTGCTCGAAGGCCTGCCGGACCGTCATCGAGCGGTCCTCGGGACACGGCCGGTCGGACGAAAGCCCCTCGCACCATTGCTGGGCCTGCTCGTTGAGATCGTCGAGGTCGCGGTACCGACGGGCCGGGAAGAAGGAGCTGCGGATGTAGCGGATCGCCCGCTCCACACGACCCTTCTCGTTGCCCCGCGCCACCGCCACCGGACGGGGTTCGTATCGGTAGTGGCCGGCAAAGGACAGCAGCGTCGGATGGAAGCGGATCGCCTCGCCGCGACGCTCCAAGACGGCGCTGCGCAAGTTGTCGTACAGCAAGACGCGAGGCACACCGTTCCAGGCCGCAAACGCCGCCTCGTGGCCCCGCAGGAAGTTCTCCATCTGCTGATTCAGGTAGAAGCGCAAAAACACCCGGCGCGACCAGCTCAGCACCATCACAAACGCCATCAGTGGGCGCTCGGCCTGGCCGACGGACAGCTTGCCGAAGTGGCCCCAGTCCACCTGCCCTTGCTCCCCCGGCAGCGTGCGCAGTCGCAGGTAGGCCTCCGCCGGCGGGGACGGCCGGTGCAGCGACACCACATGGCGGAAATGGTCCGGACCACCGGGGTAGCCGCGTTCCTGGACCATCTCGTACAGCCGGCTGGCCGGCAGCGTCGGGTAGTCCTTGAGGACCTGGTGCATGTACGGCAGGTACTCGTCGATCATCGACCGCCGTTTGTGGCGAGCGGCTCGGGGCACTCCAGCATCCGACAGCACCCGATCCACGGTGCTGTGATGGACGCCCAGCTGGCTGGCGATGGTGCCCACGCGCCACTTCTCGGCGTGAAAGAGGCGCAGGATCGTCGCCTCGGTTTCCGGGGAAATCATCAAATCGTCTCCTCTCATGGTTTACGGACCCAGGGTGGCCCCGGAGATCGCCCCCGGGGCCGACGACGGCGGCGGATGAAATCCAAACGGACGTATGGATGGCACCGCTGGCCGCATACGCAGCAGATCACTTCGGGCTCCGGTGCGGGCACCGATGGGACAGCCGCAATCAGCGGATAGACACGCAGCGCGAAAGCCTCCTCCGACGCGGACTCCAGTCTCGGAGGGGGGCGGGGAGGCGGGGTACCCTGATGCGTCACTTTCTGGAGTCGACGGGGATCCTGGCGACGCCGACGGCGGCGGTAGCGGGACTGACGTGCGGCGTGTTTACGGCGGCCTCGGTACGTCCGCTGGTAGACGCTGCCGGCACGGCGTAACGACTCCTGACGGCTCGCTTCCCGACACCTGTCGCTGCAGTACCGCTGGCCCCGGTCACAGTGCGAGCAGATCGCCACCTGTCGGCGGCAACGGGCGCAGACTACAAGCCGGCAATCCTCGCGAATCGAATCCCTCGGCTACCAAGGGCTTGGATCGCCGAGCCTGTCCCGGCCATACTGAGGCGCCACTTGGCTTTTTTGCCGAGCGGTGCTCGCGAAGGCCCAGGGTGACCGCCAAGTCATTTCCCCTGGGCCTTCGTCTTTCTTGGCAGCTGGATCCTTGTACCCGACGAGGACGGACCGCGCACCGCGCCGCGCGCGGCCCCCCGGGGGGCCGGCCCATCGGGCGCAGCGGAAACGACCTCGTGGTCACAAGGTCGGGAACAGCCGGAATTCGGGGGGCTGCGACCCCCCGAACACACCTGCAGATTTTGGGGAGATGTAGTTGTCGTTGAGCGCCTGCTCTTCAACAGGCGCGTTGGCGATCTTGTGCGCTATTCACCGGATAGACGCGGTTCTTGGAAGCCGACGACAAGGGGCATGGGCGCGGCGGCGGGCTCCACCGCTCTGTCCATGCATCCACTCCTGGCCGGTTGCGCCGCGTCCGCACCCAATCGGTGGTCTTCGATCTCCCTCGACGGCCTGCATCCGTGCTCTAGTGTCTGGCTCACACTTGACACTTGTTGCATGAACGCATGCCTAACACTGCATGAAGACAGACAGCGGGCATGATAGGCTTCTCCAAACGAGCATGGCTCGACAACGTGGTTGTAGCCTCCGACGGTCGGTGGCCCGCCCCGCTGCAGCTTATGCTCCGGGTGTTAGAGGTGAAACATGGTGTGCTCTCGATGATTCAACTATTCGCCAAGGACTCGCGGGTCGCACGCCTTGATTCGCGCGCGAGGCAACACCTATCGGATTCTCTGAGTCGCGGGTTTCTTGTACCATCTCGCCGACTCAGATTCGGCGCCGTTGCGAGCATGCTCCTTGCCATAACGTTCCTTGGTTGCGCCAGGAATTCTGGCTATGAGTGGCTTAATCCGCCCGATGACGCTGGCGTCTTCACCTATGTCGACGCAGGCTACTTCAGAGATTGTGGCGTTTTGGACAGCGGCAAGATCTACTGTTGGTATTCAGGTGGCAGGGACTCCAGCCCTCCCTCGGGAAACGTGATTTCCTTAAGTACTTCATGGGGTAGTTGCGCAGTTTATGAAGACAATCATATCTTTTGCTGGGACATGGACGAATATTCTTACGGCGAGGAACATGCTGTAGATACTCCAGATGGTGAGTTCATCGCTGTTGATGTTGGCAAGATGCACTCCTGTGGACTCACGACTCTGAATGAAATTGAGTGCTGGTTCGATGGTGGTGTATCCAGTCCCTTTGATGGTACCTATACACAAGTTAGCGCTGGCTACGGGAACCACATCTGTGCGATTAGCACAGATGTTAACATCCATTGCACCGGCGATGATAACGACGGCCAATCCACACCACCAGAGGGACAATTCACCCCCTGGTTGCATAACCAGTGAGCGGTTTATATAAGGTGCGGCGCCTCT
>CAZDDH010000379.1:0-6099 GCA_964504165.1 uncultured Rickettsiales bacterium
CGCGATGGTTGCCCCGTCGGCGATCTCGGCCGTGTCCGGGGAGGTGTAGTCGAGGGAGCCTTCGAGCCGGGCGCCGTCCTCGATCTTCACCTCGCCCACCTCGAGCGTGACGTCTCCGCCCACGATCCCAGCGATGGAGACGCGGCCCGCGCCGCAATGGACCTGGCCGTCCACCGCGCCCTCGATACGGACGATCTCACCGCCGCACCACACGTCACCGTGCACGACCGCGTCGGGTGAAATGACCACCTGGGAGCCGGCGATGTAGAGGTCTCCATCGATCTCCGAGTCGATGACCAGGCTCTGGGCGCCGGCGAACACATCACCGCCAAAGCGCTCGGCCTCGAGCTTCACGGTCTCGCCGACCACGAAGCTGTTGTCGTCCACGTAGCCCCGCACGATGACCAGCTGGCCCGCGGCGAACAGGTCGCCCACGCGCTCGGTGACGGTGACCGTTTCATCCGCCAGGAAAGCCGCGTGCAACCGCTCTTCCACCGCCGTCGGGGCGATGGCCGGCTCGGTGGCGGGCTCGGTGGTAAGCTCGGTGGTCAGCTCGACGGAAGCGGACGTTGTCGCGGAGTCGTCTTCCGTCGCTTCCTCCTGTGCGAAGGCCAGGTTCGGGGACATGGCCACGACGAACAGGGCGATGACGGCGGCCAGGGTGCTGTTGTAGAGAATGTCGAAGAATGAATGCTGGGTAGTCATGGTGTTCTCCTCGTTGGTTCCGGCCAAGCAACTGCCTGACACAACCGTTGTACGCCCCTTCTGAACAATCCCTGCATCCATAACGGCGAACGGTCGAGCGGGCCGGTGAACGGTCGAATGGGAGCAGCGAACGGAGGGGCTACCAACCGAGCAAATCGCGTAGCTGGCGGGCCCGCCGACGGGAGACGGCGAGCTTGGCGCCCACCGGGGCACGCAGCACGGCGGTGAAGGTGCCCGACTCGGCGGGGACCAGGTGCTCCACCCAGCCCAGCTGGAGGATGGTGGATCGGGAGATCCGCACGAAGGGCGGCGATTTGAGCCGCTCCTCCACCTGGGACAGGGTCAGCTTGAGGCGGAACCGGCCCTCGGGGGTGTAGGCGAAGGTGATGGTGTCCTCCACCGCCACGCAGGCCACGTCGGCCAGGGCCAGGCGAATGATCTTGCCGGCCCGGTGGGCCGCCAGGTGCTGGGCCGGGCCCGTGGACTCGGCGGCGGGGGGGGCGGCAGCCGGTTCGGGCGTGGCCGGCGGGCGGGCGGCGGGGTGGGCGCCGGGGGGGACGCAGCGGGCTGGCGCGCGTACACCAGCTTGCGCACCCGCTTGAGGGCCTGGGCCAGGCGGGGCGCCTCCACCGGTTTGAGGATGTAGTCCATGCCCTCCAAGGAGAATGCCTCCACCGCGTGCTCCTCGTGGGCGGTGGTGAACACTACCAGCGGCCACAACCCCTCGGGCAGGGCGTCGTGGATCCCCTGCAGCGCCTCGATCCCGGTCATGCCCGGCATCTGCACGTCCAGCAGCACCAGGTCCGGCCGCAGCTGCAGCACGGACGACACGGCCGCCGCGCCACTGTCCCCCTCCCCCACCAGCTCCACGTCCGGGTGATCGGCCAGCAGCCGTTTGATCCGGCTACGGGCCAGCGGTTCGTCGTCCACCACCAGCGTACGTATGCTCATCTAGGAATCCTCAGCTCCACCCGGGTCCCGGCCTCGGTGGAACTCTCGACGTTCATCGTCGCCACGCCGTCGTAGGACAACACGACCCGTTGCTGGGCGCTGGCCAGGCCGCCGCCGGCGCCGCCGGTCCCCGCCGAATCGACGCCGTCCGCCAGCGGCGCGCCGCCGGCCGACCGTTCCAGCCGCTCCAGGACCTCGGCGGGCAGCCCCGGCCCGTCGTCCGCCACCACGATCTGCAGTTCATCGCCGTCCAGACGGGCCTCGACACGGATCGTGCCCCCCTCGGCCCTGGGGGCGATGGCGTGCTTGACCGCGTTCTCCACCAGCGGCTCGACGGTGAGCCCCGGTACGGGGACCTCCCGCGCCTCCTCGGCCACGTCCAGTTCCACCTTCAGCCGGGCCCCCAGGCGTACCTGCTCCAGGCGCAGGTACCGCTCCACCGCATCCAGCTCCTGCTCCAGCGGCACCTGGTCCACCGCCGACGACCGCAGGCTGTAGCGCAGCAGGTGGGCCAGGTCGCCGACGAACTCGTCGGCATGATCTGGATCGGCGTGCACCAGCTCGGCGAGGGTGTTGAGGGCGTTGAATAGGAAGTGGGGATTGATCTGCGCCTGCAGGGCGCTCAGCCGGGCCCGCAGCTCCTCTTGCCGCAGGGCCGCCAGCCGCGCCTCCTGCTTCTCGATCTCCCGGGCCAGCCGCCGGTGGGTGTAGACCACCGAGGCGATGCCCAGCCCCAACGCCACCACCGCCACGGGGAACAGGATCACCTGGTGCAGCTTCAGCGCCCAGTACGCCACCGGGTACAGCACCATCGTAGTCGCCGTGGCGATGAGCAGCCCGATGAGGGACACGCCGGTGTCCAGCGGCAGACGCAAGAAGCGGGGGAAGCCGGAGTAGCTCGTCGCCACCACCCGGCGCAACACGACGGCACTCAGCGCAGCACACAGCAGCGCCCACCACGGTTGCAGCTGGCCATGGATGTACAGCAGCAGCAGCAACGCACCGATGAATCCGCCGGCCCCGAAGGCCAGCTCCAAGGCGGCGACGCGGGCAATAGCTCGGGGCGGCGTTTCCGTTGGGCACCTCTCGGGGGTCAAGAGTAACAGGTACGGTGCGGGTGATGGCGGCTACCCATGGCCGCCCCCCGCCGATACGTTACCCGAAAGGCAACTTCGACCATGAGACGCGTCCCCTCGCCCCTATCCCGCCCCGCCACGCTGTGTTTCACCGCCGCCTGGCTGGCCCTCGCGTGCGCCGTCCTGGGCGGCTGCGACGGCGAGCCCGACTGCACGCTTCGCACATGCTGTGGAGACTACAACCAATACATGAGCATGAAAGTCTGGCTGTGCGACGACACCCGTCACCAGATCAAGGTCCAGAGCTACAAGGACTGGGAAGACGCCAACGTCAGCGAGGCGCGCCGGACCACCGACAACATCTTCGACTGCTCGGAGGACTACTCCGTCGTGCTGGAGCTACTGGACTGCGAGTACACCACCGAAGGTGAACGGTGTGACGAGGTGCTCGAGACGACACCAGACACCTTCCAGGAGCTGGCCGTCGATTCTTGCCGGTAACGTGGCGGGCGCTCTGCCAGGGTAAAAGGGACGCTCATAAGAACATAAGTTGCTCTGGGAACCATTTGTTCAAACGACGCTATCAACCTTGCTGCTTGCCCTAGCTGTCGAGTTTCTTATGTTCTTATGAGCGTCCCTTTTTTTCCCGACCCTATCGAGGACAACGCCATGACCCCTGCCCCGCTCACCGTGGACCGTTTCGACTGGGACCACTGGGATCCCCGCATCCGCGCGACGCTGCTGTTCATCGTGCGCGACGGGCAGGTGCTGCTGATCCACAAGAAGCGCGGCATCGGCGCGGGGAAGATCAACGGGCCCGGGGGCAAGATCGACCCGGGTGAAACGCTGCTGGAGTGTGCCCTGCGCGAGACCCACGAGGAGGTGGGCTTGAAGGCGTTGGGAGCGCGGGAGCTGGGGCGGCTGAGCTTCCAGTTCGTCGATGGGCTGAGCATCCATTGCACGGTCTTCCGGGCCGACGACTGTGAGGGGGAGACCGTGGAGACGCCGGAGGCCATACCGTTCTGGGCCCCGACGGACGATCTACCTTTCGACGGGATGTGGGCCGATGACCGGGTCTGGCTGCCCGTCTTGCTCCAGGAACGCTGCTTTGATTTCTGGGCCACCTTCGACGGCGACGAGATGCTGGATCACCGCCTCGAGGTGGCTCACCAGCCAGGGCGGCCCAGGACCACGAACGCGGCACCGTAGTCACCCGAGTAGGCGGGATCCTCCGTGCCTGGATCGTGGCAGTAGGCGCCGATCAGCAGGTCTTCCGTGCCATCGCCGTCCACGTCCCCCAGGTTGGTCAGGGCATTACCCGCGTAGCCCCCGGCTGCGTCGCCGAGCAGGGTGAGATCGGCATTGGCGAGGTCGATATCGCCCGAGACCGGCCCGTAGACCAGGTGGACTGCGCCGGCTTCTTCCCACGCCACACTGTCACGCCGCTCCGAGACCACGACGTCGTCGGCCCCGTCCCCGTTGAAATCCAGCATCACGACGGCGCTGCCCGCCTGCTCCCCGGGGCTGGGGACCTCCAGCCTGGCGAGGGCCACGTCGGGCATGTCGTACTCGCCTAGCGCCGTCCCGTCGGCCAGGTAGGCACCCCCTTGCGTGGGGGCGTACGGATCCTCCGCGAAACCCAGTAGTAGCTCGATGTCCCCGTCGCCGTCCGTGTCCCCGGCCCCCAGGGCCTTGCCCGCGTTCCCGGTACCGTCCACCAGTCTCAGATCGGCCTCCAACTCCGCGGTCACGTTTCCGGTGATGGGCCCGCGTACCAGGTATGCCGTGCCGCTCCCCTGTCCATAGGCGCCGATCAGCACGTCGTGGTTCCCGTCGAGATCGACGTCTCCCGCGTCGATGGTCCGGTGGCCCAGATAGCCTCCCGAAGAGTTGTTGCTCACGCGGCCCACCGCGTCGCCCAGCGACAGGTCGCCGGTGATCGGCCCCTCGACGACGTAGACGGCCCCGGCGTCTTCGTTGCCGAACGGCGCGCCCACCAGCAGATCGGCGATCCCGTCCCCGGTGACGTCCCCGGTATCGGCCACGGCGCCCCCGGCCCAGTCGCCGCCGGCTTCCCCGGAGATGCGGTACGCGACCGAGTAGGCGTCCACGTACCCGCTGAGGGGCCCCGGGATCACGTAGACCGCACCCCGGTGGACGTCCACATCCCCCCCGGCGGTGTAGTTGGGCGCGCCGCCGCCCAGATCATCGAATCCGTCGTCGTCCAGATCCACGGCACAGTCCATCGCCGCGCCAAAATCTTCGGACGACGACTCGCTCTGGATGCGGGCGTCCGCGTTGTTGAGGTTCATGTCGCCGGTGACGGCCGAGGACACGACGTAGGCCATCCCACCCGACACGTGATTGGGAGCGCCGGCGATCAAGTCCGGGATCCCGTCGTCGTCCAGATCACATCCCCCTCCGATCCCGGTCCCCGCGTACCCATAGGGTTCGGTACCGAGCAGCCTCGCGTCCGCATCCGACAACGAGTGAACGCCGTACCAGCCGCAGTCGTTCATCGTCCCGTCGCAGTCGTTGTCCAGGCCGTCGCCGCAGATCTCCTCGTGGCCCGGATGGACCTCTGCGGTCGTGTCGTCGCAATCGTGGTCCTCGGCGGGCTCGGGGCAGGTGGTGTACGTGTCGCCATCCTCGTCCGGGCCGTCGGCGGTCCCGACGTCGCAGTCGTCGTCCACGCCGTTGCACTCGATCTCGGACTGGCCGGGGTGGACATCGGGGTCGGTGTCGTCGCAGTCCCCCTCGGTGTTGGTCCAGCCGTCGCCATCCTGATCCTCGGTCCCTTCCTGGCAGTGGGAGTCGTCCCCATCGACGTACCCGTCGCAGTCGTTGTCCAGGCCGTCGTCACAGATCTCCTCGGCGCCCGGGTAGATCCGCTCGTCCTCCGGCGCGCAATCGTCGGCGTCCACCGCGCCGTCGCCATCGAAGTCGAACAGATCGGGATTGCGGCAGCCCGGCGCGACGGCCATCAGGCACGCGGCGACCACGCAAGTTGTTGCTGAACGCATGCTCGTCTCCCTCGGGGAGAGTATAGACCGTTTGCCGATGGCCAGAGCCCTGCACTCTCGCGCACAACCCGATGAGATGGGTGAGTTGCCGGCGCTCCACCGTGTTTCATCTCCCCATCATGGCACCGCGGGGCGATAATGGATCCACCGAGGGGTCGCCATCGTGAAACCGCCAAGGAATGGAGGCAACATGGGACGCGTGCGTTTGTGGATGACCATCCTGATCTCGTTCACCCTGCTGGGACTGTCTACCGGATGCGAGGACGCGCCGGACGATGATGCCAGCGACGACGACGACGACGCGGGCGACGACGACGACGCGGGCGACGACGACGACGCGGGCG
>CAZDDH010000380.1:0-6042 GCA_964504165.1 uncultured Rickettsiales bacterium
GGACCGGGATCGGCCATCGGGGTCTCGCCAGCGCACGCGCCACTTGCCGTTCCTTCTATCGATGCTCGCCATTCGTGCACCTCTATCCACCACCGATCGATGTCCTCGGCCCGCCACCGATAGTCCGACCGACGCGCCGAGCCGATGTTGATCCACGGCCGCGCGATGTGAGCCGGGGAACGCACCATGCGGTCACGCAGCGTCTTGGCGTCCACGTCCAGGTGCGCCAGCACCCGCCGGTGCCGCCACCACCCGGACGATGTCTCCAGCTCGCGAGCCGCACCCACCCCGGCTCCTCCTACACCCTATTGTTGACATAATCCGCCACGACCCTGGCCGTACGGATGATCTCCGACTTGCGTTCGTTCTCCCGATTGACCCGAGCGAGCGCACGTTCGTACTGCCCCAGCTCCCGCTTGAGCGCCCGATTCTGCTCCTCAACTCGCCGAGCTCGCTCCTCGGCCTCCCTCACTCGGCCGGCGTCCTGCTCCGCGCGCCACAGCCGGTCCTCGGCCCGTCTACGCTGCTGGCCGAGCTGCGCCACCTCGATCCGCGCGGCGAGCAAACCCGCCTGGAGCATCATGCAGCTGGGGCAGGTCGCCACTGGCGGGGCACTGCACGTCATCCCTCCCCCAAGGGCCTGGGACACTGCTTCGGCGCCACCACGCACGACGGGTACGCCTGCGTCATGCTCCATCGGCTGCTGCCCACCGTGCACCGGGATCGCCTCCCGCTCCCCCCACACGCAGAAGGTCACCCCCCTCACCGATCGGTTCTCCCCGTCCCACCACCGGAGCCGCAGCTTCACTCCGTCCTCGCCGGGCTTCGTCCTGGCCACCGCGCCATGCAGCCACTCCTGCATCTCCGCGAACGACGACAGCGGCTGGCTCGCCACCTGGGATTCCCGCCGGTCCTCGCCCACGCGAGCCAGGGTGAGGCGCCCCGAGTCGACGTCTGCAGCCTCCTTGAGCAGATCCTCCGCCGCTTCCAGATCCTGGTATCGCATCGCTCCTCCAACGCTCTTGCCACTGATTCCACCGTAGGCATGCACAAGGGTTCTGTCAATCTTATTAAGATAGATTGCTGCCGCGAAAGAAATGGCCAGCCGTTCATCTCCGGGTGCAGTAGGATCGATGCGCGACGTCATCCATCGACCCAGGAGCAAGGGAAGCCCCCATGGCCCGAACCCGACACCGCGGCCCCCGCCTCGTACCGGCTACCCCCATCCAGTTCGTCCCAGGCAAATGCGCCTTGATGTCCGACATCCTCGGCCGCATCCTGTGGATCGCTCGCCAGTCCCTGCACGTCAGCCAGCAGGAGGTCGCCGACCACCTCTATCTGCCAGCCTCCACCGTCAGCAAGCTGGAGTTGGGCACCATCACCCAGGCCGTACACCACCTCGACGCGTTCGCCGACGCCTACACCTACTTCGACAAGCAGCTTCGCGGCCAGCAATCACCTGGATGGGAGGGGTGGGAGTTCCATTTCGTCTCCACCAGCGTTGCGAACACCCTGACCGACGAGAGCTGGACCGTCGTCTGGGCATCTCCCGATGACTTTGACGACCTCGGAGCGCCACCCTTCGTGACCGGTAGGAAGTTGGTGGCCGAGATCAAGGCCCGCTGGCCAAGGGAGATGCGGGCGAAGGTGGGGTGGTAATGCCCCCGGGACACTCTCCTTCCAGGCGCTTCCGCGAGGTTCCACGGTATTCCGGTCACGCCGCACGACACGGAAGCCTCCCCTACGGTTCAAGATGCTCCTGAACGTGGCCAAGTAACTTGAGATCTACGTCAAGCACTCAGGTAGAAAGACGCTCGGTGACGCTCCGCCGTATCGACAGAAATCGATCCGCACATGAGACCAATTTCCTTCGAGACCGAGTGTCGACAGGAACCCGAGGTGACGGCTCGGTTCAGCCATCTATCAAACTGGGGCAGCTCAATTCGCGCCAGTGCACCCGCGCCAAAACAGATTTGATAGAATCCAGATCGGGCGGCTGCTCATGAACAGCAAAGAATCCTACCGGCGACTCGCGTTGGCGACGTTGTGCATTGCGATCCTGCTGTCGGCCGTTTCTGCCGAAGGGAGGGGTCGAAAGTCCCCCGGAACTGCCGGCGAGGGAGAAGAGTTACTTCACCTGGCCATCCTTGAGCTCGACGGCGAGGTCCTTGATGACCCTGATCGAGTCCATCTCGCGGAGAACATCCGCAGTGTTTGCGTGGAATACCTGGATTCGAGTGTCTGGAAGGTCCTAACCCGCGAGGCACTGCTCGACACGCTGGCAGAGCAGGAGACGGATCTTGGTTCGCTCGGCCTCGACACGGGGGCATACGGCCTAGGCGACGCGCTCGGAGCCGACGCGATCATCACCGGATCGGTGAGGCTGTTCGCCGGTCGCTACCACGTGTCTCTGCGGATGCACGACCTGGCCCGACGACTACCCCTCGACAACGTCGAAGCAACGGCGTCGACCGTCGAAGGACTCGAACCCGAAGTAGAGGTTGCGGCCCGCCGCCTGCTGGCCAGCCTTGGAAACTGGGGTTCCGAGATCGTTGGAGCACGTCATGTCGTCCACTTCGAATCGGAGCCGCAGGGTGCTTCTGTGTTCGTCAACGGGGTTTACGTCTGCGACACCGACATCAGATGCAGCCGTGCACTGACCGAAGGCACCCACGAGATCAAGATGGTGTTGCAGCATCATCACGATGAAGTAGTGGCCATCGACGTCACCGAACCTATGACGGTCAGCCGGACCTTGCGGCCCTCAGTCGGCTGGTTGACCGTCCGCACGGAACCGGAAGACGTCACTCTGATGGTCGGGGGGCAGGTGATGTCGTCCACCCAGGCCGTTCGTCTGCAACACCCCCCTGGAACGTACACGGTCATCATCACCGATTCGAACTGGGAGAAGCAGAGCAAGCAGGTTGCCGTTCGTGAGGGAGATGAGACGAAGGTGCTGCTTGTTGCCCGACCGCGCACCGGCAAGCTCGTGGTCGAAGCGCGAGATGACCGCGGCAACGATCTCTCGATGGAGGTGATGATCGACGGTGAGCCCGTCGGCACGAGCCCCTGGTCAGGCGAACTGTCGGTCGGTCCGCATGAGGTGATGCTCGGCTCCCGCCCCGTTGCCGTCCGTGTCAAGGACGTCAAGACCACGTACGTTGTCGAGCAGTTCGATGCCGCCAACCTCGTGGTGACGGCAAGCATGGACGACCCCGAGAATTGGTACTTGATGGCCGTCCCCAGGGAGCCGGAGTCTTGCACGGTTGGGATCGTCGAGATCCTGCGCGAGGCGAATGACGACACGCGACCCGAGTACGTCGTGTTCTTCGATGGTGCATGGGATGTGGGAAACGTGACGGGCAGACTATACGAGTGTGCTATCGAAGCCAACATCCAGCTTCCCGTGGAACGCAAGTTGCCGCCCGGACCGTACTACATCGTCGGCCACCGCTTGAAAGCTCCGCTGGATGATCGCTGTGTGCACGCCTGGTACGAGGATTGGGACGATGTGTTCCGTCCGGCGGACGGCAATGGACCAATCATCGTCACCGAGGTGGTCGTACCGGTGGACGGCGTGGCCGCACATCATATCCCATCCGAGCACGTCGGTAGTTGGGCGGGGGATTCGTTCTAGATGGACAGAAGACGCACGTGTCCGCGCTGCCTGCTGCCGTGGGTCTTCCTGACCGCGATGGTGCTGCCGCTCGCATGCAGCAAGAAACGATGCGAGGAGGCCGACGCCAGGGCCGGGGATGCCTTCGCCGCGCTTGAGATTTACAAGACCCACAAGGGCGTCGGCAGCAACGACGAAGCCAACGAGTATCTGCCCAAAGCCGCCGGCTTCGCCCGGGACGCACACGCCAGTTGTGAGACCGAGATGACGCTCGCGATGCTGGCGTTGATGAACGTGTACGAGTCGCGTCTGACCTGGGGCAACGAGACGATTGCTACCTGTGAGGAGAAGCGAGCCACGCTTGCCTCACTCGACTCGGACACATCGGCCGCCGCCTACGATGGCCGACCGACCGCCCAGGGTTCCATGGCCCGTGCACTCTGGGCGTTTAAGAGTTGCCAGTGCGCCGCCATCGAGGGCAACGGCATCACGGCATATTGCGACGAGGCGACCGAGCAGTTCGAGCAGGCCTTCGACCTGATCGATCCGGCCTGGAACCAGGATTGGTTCCGGTTCGAGATCGGGTGGCAGTGGCAGATGCATCTGTACATCCTGGGAAATCTGAGGCGCGAGGCTGGCGACCTTACCGGGGCGTTGGCCACCCACGAGGAGGGACTGGCCACCTGCTACAAGGTCGAGGAGTTCGTCGAATTCGCACCCATCAACGACGCCGAACTGTACAAGAACTGTGGCCGGAACGCGGCCGTACTCGAGCAGTGGGATGAATTGGCCTACTTCACGTTCGAGTTGGCCGGGATCGATCCCGCCGTAGGAAGCCGAACGAGTGTCGGCCCCGTTCCGGCCCTGGCTCGGGCGGCCGTGCTTCGTGATCCTGCATGCACGGGAATTCCCGCCTACACCAACACCCGGTACAAGGAACGGGCCCACCAGCTGAAGGGTTATCCCAAGGCCCGGCGCGGTGACCGAGAGCACCATTTCTGCATCGGCTGGGCCTACGCGCAGCTGGGATGCAACTCCGCTGCAACGCGAGAGCTGGGCACTTACCTTCGGTACAGGGACATCAGGCACAAGGACGATGCACGCGATCTCCGCGAGGAGATGCGGAGCGGACCCGACACCTGCGTGGTGCCTGGTATCTGAATACCGGGGTATCCATCTTAATGCGGTAGGTACTACATCTTGTGGCGTCGCCACGGCCGGCTACCTGGGGCCGGCCCCTCATCGATGGACTGAGCTCTGGCCGGCCCCCCACCGGATGAGCTTGACTGCTCCCCGGTGGGTGCAGGGTTTGCGACCAACAGGCGGTAGCTGACTGGTTCTACTTGGACTGACTGCTCGAGCAGACGCCTGAACAGCAAGCCGCGGAATTCCGACTTCCGTCGGTTGAACCGGAAGCTAAATTCGTCCAGATACGCTTGAAGATGGTCCTCGCGGACTGCGCCTTGATGGGTGCCCATCAACCACCGTTTCGTGAGGGACGCCACCCAATGGACACCAGGAAGAAGTCCTCGATCCTCCTGCCCCGACGCATTTCCATCAACCGGACGATGCACGTAGTTGTTGCCGATCGCGGCAGGGTACGAGACGAAGCCATCGGTCACCACAACCGAGCCGGGTTCGACACACTCCCGAAGGAAGACACCCAGCGACTTCGCGCCTGCGTTTGGGATCACCTGGAGGCGGCAGCGGCCGAAACCCTTCGGGGCTTTCAGTTCCACCGCTACAGCCACCAGTGTTTTGCCCTCGGCGCCACGCCCTCGTTTCCCCTTCCTTGGCGAGCCGACGTAGGTCTCGTCGACTTCAACCACTCCCCGGAGACGATCCCGACCCGGCCGGACCATCGCAGTGCGGAAGCGATGGAGCATAGTCCACGCGGTTTGGTAGGAGCCGAAGCCCAGAAGTCGGTGCAATGTCACGGCTGCAACGCCGTTCTTCCCGCTTGTCACGTGCCACGCTGCGGCAAACCACACGGTCATCGGCGTCCGTGTGCGATGAAAGATCGTCCCTGACGTGACCGACACTCTTCGGCGGCACGGCTCACACCAGAAACGCCCATCCTTCAATCGCCAGCCAGGGCCACCGCACCTTGGGCAGACGAAACCATCGGGCCACCTCAGCCACTCCAGGTAGTCGAGACACGCAGCATCATCTGGGAACCACTGGCGCACCTCCGCATACGTCCGCGGGTAATCAACACCCGCGTGCAGCGAATGGGCTGGTTTCTGAGGACGCGATGCGCTCATGACCACAACATCTTGTGGTCACCGCACTTAAATGGATACCCCGGTCTGAATATTCTCTTCCACGATGCTCCCCTGGCCGGACGTGTGAGCCCCCGAAGGCACGCTTTTCAGAGCAGCCGCAGGAACTCAGAAAGCCAGTTCCCGCCAGCGATCGTGACCTCG
>CAZDDH010000381.1:0-6030 GCA_964504165.1 uncultured Rickettsiales bacterium
CGCAGTCGTTGTCGATGCCGTCGCAAAGCTCGGCGGCGCCCTCGTAGATAGTTGCGTCCGTGTCGTCGCAATCCCCCCCGCACTCGTTTTGGCCGTCCCCGTCGTCGTCGGTCTCCTCTGTTCCCAGCGCACCGTCACAATTGGTGTCGACCCCGTCACACCCCTCCTGGGCACCTGGATAGATGGACTCGTCGGTGTCGTCACAGTCGTATTCGTTGGAAACGCCATCACCATCCTCGTCCGGCGGGACGGGTTCCTTGAGGCAGCCTTGGGACACCAGAACGCAGACCAGTAACGCCGGCAACAGGGCAGGGAACAGTGACGGACGATGGGGGCATGATCGGGTTGTGCTCACGGGTGTTCCTTCAAGAGAGGTTCGTGCGTCAGCCGCCAGGCGTTGATACCATGTTTGCCATCCTGACCAACCGGGTTTTCGGAGGCACGACGATGGATGCTCTACTGGACCTGTTGAAAACGCACCTGGACCGGCCCGAGCTGAGTTTGCCCAAGTTACCCAAGGCGCCAAGTGGCGGCCCTGCCTGGGAGTATTCCCCGGGTGAGCCCGATGAGATCCGGCTCACGATACCGGTGAGGGTGCTGTGCAAGAACTTCCAGGAGCAGGACGCCGCGGCCCCCTCCTATGCGCTGGCGCTGGCCGCCTGGCGGGAACACCAATCGGGGAATCCGGTTGCCGTCCGGGTTCATGTGGTGGGCAAAGCACCGAAGGCGGCCAAGGCCTGGCGTCACTTCCGCCGTTCCCTGTTCCTCCTCCACGAATACCAGGAGCTGCTGAAGCCCCACTTCCAGGTGGAGTCCGAGTGGCAATGGTCCTGGCCCAGCGGCCCCATCTTCCACGTCGAAGGCGATCGCACCAAACGCAAGAAACCGCGTATCGCCGAAGAACAGCTGGCGCGGGAGCTGGTCCAGGACCGCAAGGTGCGCCGGGCTTTCTCCAGAACCATCTGCCTCACGCGCCCCTTCCACGACAAGCTCCCCATGGGCCTCTTCGAGCAGGAAGTGGAAAAAGACAACGCATGGACCCCCGGAGGGGCCTCGGCGGTGGATCTCTGGGCCCAGTCCACGGACGAGCAAGAGGTGCACCTCTTCGAACTCAAGGTGGAGGGGAACCGGCCGCTGGGCATCCTCCCCGAGGCGTTCTACTACGCGCGGATGTGTAGCTATGCGCGCTCGTGGCGCCGGGTCATCCGCTTTGACCCGGCCGGTGCGGGTCTGCCGGCCGTGCGTCAGGCAGAGCGGCTGTGCATGTGGCTCAGCGCGCCGGGCTACCATCCGCTGGTGTGGTCCCCGCGGCACGAACATTCCGCCCCGCTGGCGTGGCTGAACCGGAATCTGGCCAAGCACCAGCTGGTGCTTGGGGTGCTGCCGCTGACGGCCGAGCCTGGATTCCAGTACGGGGGTAGATGGCCCACATGACCCGGGCCACCCTGGTATGGATACGGTTGGCGTTCCCGGCCGGGTAGCCGGGAAAACAAATGGCCCGGCTGGGGTCATGCTGGCGCGTAACCTGAACCTGGGCTAGAAGAACATTCATGAACGCGATCGCACTCATCGGCGTCGGTATCGCCCTCGGCTCTGCGGCCGCCTGGGCCGTGGGGTCGATCCTGTTCCGCAGGATCGGCGACGACGCCTCCCCGCTGGGCATGAACCTGGGCAAGGGGCTCATCGGCCTGGTGCTGCTGGGCGGGGTGCTGCTAGCCGTCGGGCCGGAGCCGCTGGACACCCGCACGCTGTTCTACCTGGGTACATCGGGCATCGTGGGCATCGCCCTGGGGGACACCTTCTTCTTCATGGCGCTCATGCGCCTGGAACCCCGCATGACCCTGCTGCTGGGCACCATCGGCCAGGTGCTGACGGTGTTGATGGCGCTGTTGTTCCTGGGCGAACGGCCGGCGCCGCTGGCCTGGGCTGGCATCGCGCTGGTGCTGGGGGGCGTCACCTGGGTGATGTTCGAGCAGCTGGACGACGAGGACCAGGACACGGTCCACAAGCGCACTCGCGGTGTGTTCTACGGGCTGGCCGCGGCGGTGTGCATGTCGGTGGGGATCATCCTGGCCAAGGTGGGCGTAGAGTCGGTATCGGCCCTGGAGGCCACTTTCGTACGGCTGGCCTTCGGCATGGCCGGCCTGGCCCTCTATGGGATGCTGACGCGCAACCTGCTGGTGTGGCTGACGCCGTTCCGCAGCCCCGTGCTGCTGCGCAAGATCTTCGTGGCCGTGCTGGTGGTGATCTTCGGGGGGTTCTGGCTGTCGATCCTGGCGCTCAAGTATATCGACGCCTCGCTGGCCACGATCCTGATGTCCACCGAGCCGCTTTTCATCCTGCCGCTGGCTGTCTTCATCCTCAAGGAGAAGGTGTCGCTGCGGGCCGTGGTGGGTGCGTTCGTGGCGGTGGGCGGAGTGGTGCTGATCGTGCTGAGCTTTACGTCCTGACGGGGGCAACCGCTCCAGCGTAGGTCGGACTTCGCCGAGTATTGCCAGCTACGGTTGCCCCCGTGCAGGCCTTGCTTGTGATATCGGCCGATGGGTAAAAAACCTAAAACCCAGCCCCGAGAGAGCCACTTCCTGTCCCCTATGCGCGCGGTTATTGGTCGCGCAGCACCTTGTCGAATGGCTCCAGGCGTAGCTTCATCACCCGCCGGATCATGCCCTTGCGCGTCGGCTTGAAGCGCACGCCCGAGCCGATGGCGAAGTTGATGGCCCGCTTCACCCAGCGCTGGTTGGGGTAGCGGTAGAAGTTGGTGTCCAGGTAGTACTGGTGGTCCGCCACGAACAATCCCTTGGTGCCGTAGACCAGATCGCGGAAGACCTTCTGCCCCCCGACCCCCAGGAAGGTGGCAGGACGGACCCACGGATCGTCCAGCTGCCGCTGCACCTCGTCGGCCATGGCGACGATGCGCCGGGTGACCGCGGCGCTGCTTCGCGGCTCGTCGGTCACCACCCCCAGACGTGGGTTCTCCTGATACTCGAGGAGCCCCTCCATGACCTCCTGCAGATGAGGCAGCTGCTGCAGGGGCCCCGAGACGAGCCATCCGGCGGGCTTGCCGGCCAGCACGGGCCTGTGGCCGTTGCAGAAGTTGCGGTCCAACCAAGTCTTCCAGCGGGCGGACAGATAGCGGTCGTGGACGGCCCCGGCATTGACGATGGCGTCGGCGGGCATCAATAGCCGCTGGAAGGAGTCGGCGAACTCATCGCGGTAGACGCAGACACCGTCCGCGGCACATTGCAGGCATCCAAGGCACCCGCCCTTGATGTTCAACTCGTGGAGGTTCAAGCGCTGTACCTGGCAACGCACCGACCGCTCGAAGACATCCATCATGGCGTGGAGGTTGTGGTCCTCCGGCCGGGCGTCGTGGATCAACACGACGCGGTGGCTGCCCACAGCCGGGCGGTCCTCCACCGCTTTGGGCCGGTAACGCCACGGTTTCCACGCCACCGGCGCCGGCCCCGCCTCGGCGGGTGTCTCCCCGGCTGCCCGCCGCAGGAAGTGCCGGCCAAAGCCCAACAGGCCCCGCTGGCCTCGCTCGTGCAGCAGGTCGTGCATCCCCGCCGAGTACCCCCGCACCACCTGCATGCCCAGGTCCGCGGACACCGCCTCCATGTACTGATGAGCCGTGTGGTCGAAGAAATGGGCAGAGGTGGAGATGGCCGTGCAGACGCCAGCCAGCGGCCGCCCCCCCTGGTGCGCCAGCAACAGCTCGATGAACCGCTTGAGCTGCCCTGGAATCAGGAACGTGTAGACCGGGAAGCTCCAGATAACCCCGTCGGCGGCGGCCATCGCATCGGCGATTTTTGCCAGTTCGTATGGTCTGGACTCCAGTCGTCGGATGGGCCGGGCCACCTCGAACAGCTGGGTTTGCATGTCGGGCAGGTGTTTGCGCAGGTAGTCCACGTAGCGCAGCGTCAAGCTGCTGTCACCGTTGGGGCTGCCGTTGATCACCACGATGTTCATGGGCCATCTCCAGGCTGTGGAGCGGCATCTTACGGCTGACTGGCGTTCAGGAGGAGGGGAAATCGGAGACCGCTGAATGATCGTTCAGGGCCAGAGTTCGCGAAGCTACGGAGGCGTGGCCTGCCCGTTGCTATTTTGCCCCCAGCACTCCGTGGTCCCCGCCTCGCTGACAGCGCAGGAATGGTACGCACCCGAGTCAAGCTGGACAAAGGATCCCGCCGGGGGGGAGGCCTGCCCGTACCCGTCGTAGCCCCAGCAGACGAGGGCATCGGTGCTGTCGATGGCACAGGAGTGGTAGTCCCCGGACGCCACCGCCGTGTGTGGGCCGCCCGGCGGGCTGGCCTGGCCATAGTTGTCCTGACCCCAGCACGCCAGCGAGCCGTCGGATTTGAGCCCGCACGTATGCCCCGCACCGGCGCTGACAGCATCGAACTGCTCGCCCGCGGGCCCGTCGCACTGGGTGTAGTTGTTGCTCCCCCAGCAATAGACATCTCCGGACTGTTCCACCGCGCAGGTGAAGCGTTGTCCCGCGCTGACGTCCACGAAGGTTCCCGCCGGTGCAGAGTTTTGCCCGTCGTTGTTGGTGCCCCAGCACTCCACGCTGCCAGCGGTGCTGAGGGCACAGCAATGCTCGTTCCCGACTGCGACCTCGCTGAACGTCCCGGCGGGTACGTTCAGTTGCCCGTAGCCGTCGTAGCCCCAGCACTCCAGTGATCCGTCCGTCCGCACCCCGCAACTCGTCGCGTAGTCGGTGGCGACATGCAAAAACAGCGACATGGGTTCGTCGCACTGTCCGTTGGCATTCTCACCCCAGCATTGCACGTAGCCGTCGCCCCAGACCCCGCAGGAGTGGAACTCACCCGCGCTCACGTGTTGCATGCAGTCCTCGTCTGCGGTGCCGTCGCAGTCCGTGTCCCCCAGGCCATCGCAGATGTCGTCCTGGCCCGGATGGATGGCGGCGTTGCCGTCGTCGCAGTCGCCGTAGCAGGTGCTCCATAGGTCGCCGTCCACGTCCTGCTCGTTGAGGCTCGCGTCGCCGTCATCGCAGTCCAGATCGCAGGTGCTGTCCCCGTCGCCGTCCAGGTCGTCCAGGTTCAGCAGCGGATCGGTGTCGTCACAGTCGCCGTCGCAGGTGCTGTAGCCGTCGCCGTCCAGGTCGTCCAGGTTCAGCAGCGGATCGGTGTCGTCACAGTCCCCTTCGCCCACCAGGGATCCGTCGCCGTCGTCGTCCGTCTCGTCCGCGGGGATCGTGCCGTTGCAGTTGTTGTCGATGCCGTCGAGGATCTCGGGGGCCAACGGGTAGGTGTTGGCGTCGTTGTCGTCACAGTCCCCAGCGCAGGTGTCCCATCCGTCGCCATCCAGGTCCGCGACGTTCAACGCGGCGTCCAGATCATCACAGTCACCGTCGCAGGTGCTGCCGCCGTCGCCGTCCACGTCTGCGGTCTCCAGGGCCGGGTCCCCGTCGTCACAGTCCCCGTCACACACGGTGTAGCCGTCGCCGTCCGCGTCGGCGCCGGTGAGGGCGGGGTCGCCGTCGTCGCAATCCCCGTCGCAGCTGCTGTACCCGTCGCCATCTCCATCGTCGAGGTTCAGGGCCGCGTCGTCGTCGTTGCAATCCTCGCAGGCCAGGTAGAGGTCCCCGTCCCCGTCCACTTCCAGGAACGGGACGGTCCCGTCGCAGTCGTTGTCCAGCCCGTCGCACAGCTCCACGGCGCCAGCGTAGATGGATGGATCCAAGTCGTTGCAGTCCCCGTCGCACAGCATCTGGCCGTCGCCGTCCGCGTCGATCTCGTCGGCTTCGGGGCTACCCGAGCAATCGTTGTCCAGGCCGTCGCACAGCTCGGGGGCACCGGTGAAGACCAGGGGGTTGGAGTCATCGCAGTCGCCCGAGCACAAGGCCAGCCCGTCCCCGTCCCCGTCCAGTTCATCCGCGTCGGTCAGCCCGTCGCAGTCGTTGTCCAGGCCATCGCAGGCCTCGACCGCGCCCGGGTACGTGTCCGGGTCGCTGTCGTCGCAGTCCCCGGCGCAGCTCATGAACCCCTCGCCGTCGCCGTCCCCCTC
>CAZDDH010000382.1:0-6018 GCA_964504165.1 uncultured Rickettsiales bacterium
TCTACAACTCCATCTCCATCTGCTCGAACTCACAGGAGCGGAAGGTGAAGATCTCGGTGGTCAACTAATAAATAAAGGACTTGCCCATCTGGGCGATGCCGAAGGGGAGCTTCATCGACATGGTCTGCTGGATGTTCTGGAACTGCACGAACATCGCCTGGGCCGTCTCCGGCCGCAAGTAGACTGCCGTGTTGCCGATGATCTCCTCCAGCTTGGTGCGCAACTCCGCTCCCGAAGGGAGCTCCCCGCCCTCGATGAAGGCGGCGACTTCGCCCAGCGGATCCACGGGACCGATACTGGAACGGAACATCAGGTTGAACGCGCGCTCCTCGCTGAGGTAGGGGCTGCCGCACTGGGGGCAGACGTAACCACGTTCGTTGCCCTTGGCACCAAAGAGCGTCTTCTTCCGCCGCGTGAGCTCGACACCGCGCTCCAGCATGGCCGCCAGCGCCGCCTTGGCCCGCCCCTTGTCGGCGAACTCCATCGGGGCGTCCTCTTCCTCGCCCAGCTTGGGGGCCTTGTCGGCACGGAACCGCTCCTTGCAGACCAGGCAGTCCACCAGCGGATCGCGGAAGCCGGCCAGGTGGCCCGAGGCCTTCCAGACATCGGTGTGCATCACGATGGATGCGTCGAGGCCCACCACGTCGTCCCGGGAGTGGACCATGGCGCGCCACCACTCCTCCATCAGATTGCGCTTGAGCTCGATACCCAGGGGGCCGTAGTCGTAGGCGCTCTTGAGGCCCCCGTAGATCTCCGAGGACTGGAAGACGAATCCCCGGCGCTTGCACAGGGAAACCAGCGTTTTCATGCGATCATCGTCTGCAGGCTTTGCGGCCATGACGTGCTCCTCTGTTCGTGGGCCGTTCCACGAAGCGTGTCCTATACCGGAAAAGCGGGGCCTGTTCCAGCTCACTGATGCACGGATTGACGCCAGATCGGCCTGCCACGTGTTACCCTGCTGCGCCATGACCGACACCAAGGACAACCCCGGAGCGCCCAGGACGGACGGACGGACCCTGCGGGCCAACCGCCGGCGGGCCGAGACCCGCGGGCGCATCCTCGACGCCGCCTGTGCCGCCTTCGCCCAGGATGGGTATCACCGCACCTCGGTGGACGACATCATCCAGCGCGTGGGCATCGCCCGCGGCACGTTCTACCTCCATTTCGAGGGCAAACGGGCCGTGCTGGACGCGCTGCTGCACCAGATCCTCATGGAGATCAGCTCGGCCGTGCGTCCCATCGAGATCGAGGCGTCCGTTCCGGCCCAGGATCAACTGCGCAACAACCTGGAACGTGTATGGGCGGTCTTCACCGACAATCCCCAGATGGCCCAGCTGATCCTCGGTGGCCTGCAGGGGGTCGATCCGGAATTCGACGCCCAGATCGCCACACTGGAAGCGTCGGTACTGGCGCTGATCGTGCGCTCCATCGAGAAGGGGCACCAGCTGGGCTGGCTGGTGCCGTTCGACGCACGCATCGCCGCCTGCGCACTGGTAGGTGCGGTCAAAGAAAATCTGGCCGACGAGCTGCTCCGGGACGGTCAGCGGTCGTCCGAATCGACTCGCGTCAGGGAATTGCTCGCCCTGCTGCTCCCCGGCGTCGCCCTGGGGCCGCTGAGCGACCGGGCCGGTGAATGAGCGTCCCCCCTCCCCTGCTGCTGGCCTCCGGTTCACCGCGGAGGCGTGATTTCCTGGCCTCGGTCCACATCCCCTTCCGCGTGCACGTGCCCCGGGTGGACGAGACGCCCCTCCCCGACGAACCGCCCGAGGAGATGGTCCAGCGGCTGGCCAGGGAAAAGGCGCAGGCCGTCGCCCGGGCCCATCCCCGCCCGGCCGGGCTGATCCTGGCGGCGGACACGGATGTCGTGCTCGACGGCAAGGCGCTGCATAAACCCCGTGACGAACGGGACGCCCGGCGCATGTTGCGCCGCCTCAGCGGCCGCGTGCACCAGGTGATCACCGGCTCGTGCGTCCTGGACCAGGCCACCGGCGAGGACCGGGTCGTGCTGGGGCGTACCATCGTCCACTTCCGGGACCTGGACGAAGGGGACATCCGGGGTTACGTGACCACGGGGGAGCCCCTGGACAAAGCCGGCGCCTACGCCTGCCAGGGAATCGGAGCATTCCTCATCGCCCGGGTCGAGGGAAGCTATACCAACGTGGTGGGCCTACCGCTGGGGCAGGTCCTCGACCTCCTGCGCGAGATGGGTGGACCACGGGCATTCGACGAGGGATCGGATCATGAGTGACGGAACCAACGACCATCCGGTAGCCGGCAACCTGCAACAGATCCGCCAGCGTATCGAGGAGGCGGCGCAGCGGTCGGGCCGGGACCCCGCGGACATCACGCTGGTCGCTGTGAGCAAGGCTCAGCCCATCGAAAAGATCCCCGCGGCCTACGGAACCGGCCAGCGGGTCTTCGGCGAGAACTACGTCCAGGAGATGCTCGGCAAGCAGGATGAACTGGAGGCCACCGACATCCAGTGGCATTACATCGGCCGGCTGCAGAGCAACAAGATCCGCCAGATCATCGGCCGCGTGCACCTGATCCACTCCATCGACCGGGTCAAGCTGGCCCGGGAGGTGGGCAAGCGATCCCGGCAAGCGGGCCTGGTCACCGACATCCTGATCCAGATCAACGTGGGCGAAGAGACGACCAAGGGCGGCATCACCCCGGACAACGCCGAGGAGGAGATCGAACAGATCCTGGCCGTGGAGGGCGCTCGGGTGACCGGCCTGATGGCGGTGCCGCCGTTCCTCGACCCCGAGTCGGTCCGCCCCTATTTCGTGCAACTCCGGGAGCTGAGGGATCGACTGGTCGCCCGTTTGGGCCACCCCTTGCCCCACCTGAGCATGGGCATGAGCGGGGATTTCGAGACGGCTATCGAGGAGGGGGCGACGCTGGTTCGGGTGGGGTCTTCGATCTTCGGGGCGCGGGTCTATCCCCGCTGATCAGGGAAGGGCCGTGACCATACCGGCGGCCACCTGAGCTGCCTTCTCCTCACCGACGAGGATCTTCGCCAGCGACAGGGCAAACGGCATCGCAGTCCCCGGACCACGGCTGGTGATGAAGCGGCCGTCACGGACCACGGTGTCTTCCCGGTATTCCCCACTCTTGAGCTTGTCCTTCCACCCCGGATGGATGGTCGCGGCCCGGCCTTCGAGCAGACCCAGATTGCCCAGCACCGCCGGCGCAGCGCAGATGGCACAGACCCAGACATCCCGCTCCGCGTGGGCCAGGACGAGCCTGGCCACGTCCTCGTCGGCGTCGAGGTTCGGCACCCCCGGGACGCCGCCGGGTAGCACGACCATCTCGAAGTGTTCGTCGACGACCTCGCCGATCTCCCGGTCAGCCATGACCGGGATCCCGTGCTTTCCGGTCACCAGCTGCTGGCCACCCACCGCCGCCGTGATGACGTCGACCTCCGCCCTGCGGAGCACGTCGACGACCGTGAGTGCCTCCACCTCCTCGAATCCTTCGGCCAGGGGGACGATGACGCGCGGCATGGGGGCTCCTCTCTGGGTCCGGTGCGGGTGCGATCCTTGGTGTAGTTACTTGCCCTTGCGGCCGGGCTTGGCAAAATCGGGGACGCCGCCGCGATTTTCCACCTGCCCCGCGCCGTGAGTGGGAGGGCCACCCGGAGGGGGAGGACCCTGGGGTCCATCGGTTTGCATGCCATCCGGATTCGCATTCTGATCTCCGGCGGTCTCGTTGGGCCCGAGGACCTCCTTCTCCAGCTTGACCAGTAGATCGGCTCCCAGCAGGTCTTCCATCTTCTCACGGTGCTTGTCGTGGGCCGCTTGTACCTGCTGACTACCCTCTTCCAGGGTCACGTCACCCGCGGATTGCTTGGCCCGGATCTTCTGGATATCCTCGTGAGCCGCGTCCAGGGTCTCCAGCAGTTCTTCGCCCTTCTTGGTCTCGATCTCGTACTTGACGATGAAGCTCGCGGCCCGGTCGCGCACGGCCTCCCGCCTCAGCTCCGCCTGCTCGGGGCTGGGCCCGAAGCCACCGCCGCCGCCCCTGAACTGGCCGCCAGGACCACCGGGACCACCGGGGCCGCCAGGACCACCCTGTTTGCCCTCGGGCCCGCCCTGCCCGCCGGGACCGCCGGGACCGCCCTTCCCGCCGGGACCGCCAGGGCCGCCAGGGCCCATACCGCCTCCCTGCCCGCCGCCGTGCTGGATGCTCATCTCCTCGAGGCGGGCCAGCCGCTCACTGTGGCCGAACAAGCTGATCCCTTCGACCACAACCAGCACGGCCAGGACGATGATGATCACCCACAGCAGCTTTCGTTCGCTGCCCAGGGTCTCGAACTCGTCCTCTTCTTCGTCCACGTCCTCCGAGGAACGGTGTTCCTGGTCGGCATCGATCTCGGTCATTTCATCCTCCGGTCAGAAGCAATTCGGGCGGATGGACGCCGTGCGGCGGCCATCTCACTGCAATACATCGAACACGATACTGGTGGAAAGTGCCAGGCCACCGTTGTCGATCACGGTGACGGTGACGAGATACGGATTGGCGGCGTCGACGAACGTGCCCCCGGGTGCCGTGACGGCAAAATCACCGGCGGAATCCACCGCCGCGGTCAACAGCAGGTTCGGATCCTCCTCGCTGGTGATGACCACCAGCAGCTGGTCGAGCAATCCGGTATCGGTGGCCGAACCCACGAAGTCCACCGCATCCCCGGTGTTGATCACGTTGGGGTCGGCGGACGGCTCGACCAGGGTCAGGGAGGGCTCGTCGTTGACTGCGCGGCCAAGGCTGACCACCTGGCCCCCGTCGAAGGCCAGATCCTCGGTGGCGCCACCGTAGAGCATCCAGTACTGGCCCGCGTCCGACTGCCAATCACCGGCAGACACCTGGAGGTCGTCCCAGCGGCCCGCCTGGGCGGCCGCCTCCAGCACCAGCCCCAGATCGTCGTCGGTCTTGGCCAGCACGCCATCGTGGAGGGCCGTGGCCAGCGCCGCTCCCAGGGCCGTCGCCGCGCCGTCCGAGCCCTCGTACACCACGGAAGCCGCCGTGCCTGATTCCAGCAACAGCGGCGCACCCACATCCCCCTCGTCCCAGTCGCCCACGTCCCCCAGCTGGACCACCGCCTGCGGATCCTGACCGACGCCCGGTTCCGGATCCCAGCGGGTCCAGCTGGCCCCGTTATCCACCGAGGTGGCCATGCAGATCCCCGCGTCCGTCGCTCCGGTGCAGGCGTAGAGCATGTGATAAGTGGCGCCCTCGATCCAGACGTAGGGGGCGGCGGCGCCCATCTCGTCCAGTTCACCGGCAGCGCCGACCGTCAGCACCGCATCTACCGGGCGGGTCCACGCCAGCCCGTCGTTCCCGACCGCCATCCCGATCTGGCTCAGCCCGCTGAGGGGATCCACGGCCGAATAAAAGAGCTTGTAGGGATCGTTGAGATCGGCCGGATCGTAGAGCACGTGCGGATGGCTCACCCCCACCTCGTCCCAGTCACCGGGGTTGCCTGTCCCCGAGAACACCGCACCACCGCCGATGAACTGCCAGTTCACCAGATCGGTGCTGCTGATCGCTCCGAACTCCAGATCCTCTTCGGCGTAGCCGGTACGGAAATACACGGTCGTCGCGGTCCCATCATCGACGATGGACGGCTGTTCCAGCCGGTGGCCGTACCACTCGGTGTCCGCCGTGTCCGCGGCCAGCCAGATGGCGCAGTCCCGCGCCCATCCCGAGGACCCTGTCTCCTCGGGGAACTGGTCGGCAGCCGCATCGTCGCAGTCCTCGCAGGCCAGGTAGCCGTCGCCATCGACGTCCGTTTCATCCGTCGGCACGTCGCTGTCGCAGTCGTTGTCCAGGCCGTCGCAGATCTCGGCGGCGCCGGGATAGGACAACCCGTCGCCGTCATCGCAGTCGCCCGTGCACGACGAGTACCCGTCGCCGTCATCGTCGGCGGGTGTCTCGTACGTGTTGTAGTCGTTGCAGTCCCCGTCACAGGTGCTGTACCCGTCCACGTCGACATCGTAGAGGGACAGGATGTCATCGCAC
>CAZDDH010000383.1:0-5954 GCA_964504165.1 uncultured Rickettsiales bacterium
CGGCCCCGGGCGCCCCGGCGGCGCGGCCGACTGCGACGACGCCGACCCCAACAACTTCCCGGGCAACACCGAGATCTGTGACGAGCTGGACAACGACTGCGACGGTGACGTGGACGGCGACGACGCCGACGTCCAGGACATGGACGGCGACGGCGTGAATGCGTGCGACGACTGCGACGACGCGGACGCCGCCAACTACCCGGGCAACGACGAGACCTGCGACGGCCAGGACAACGACTGCGACGGTGACATCGACGAGCCGGACGCCGTCGACGCCCCCACGTGGTACGAGGACGCCGATGGCGATGGCCACGGCAACGCGGCGGTGAGCCAGGTCGCCTGCAACCAGCCCTCCGGATACGTGGCGGCTGGCGACGACTGCAACGACGCCGACGCGAACGTCAGCCCCTCGGCCCCCGAGGTGTGCAACAACCTGGACGACAACTGCGACGGCCAGGCCGACGAGGGATTGCCGGTGGGGCCGTACTGGCCCGACTTCGATGGGGACGGCTACGGCGACGCGGGTGCCCAGCCGGTCGTGGACTGCGGCCCCCCGCTCGGCTACGTCGGTAACGGCGATGACTGTGACGACGCGGATGCCTACGTCAACCCCGCGGCGGTGGAGGTCTGCAACCACGTGGACGACGACTGCGACGGCGTCGTCGACGATGGCCTGAACATGGCGGACTGGTACCCGGACGCGGATGGGGATGGGTACGGCGACGCAGCGGCGGCGGCGGTCCAGGACTGCATGATCGTACCGGGCCACGTGACCAACAACTTCGACTGTGACGACACCGACGGCCAGCAATTCCCGGGGGCCGACGAGTACTGCAACGGCGAGGACGATGACTGCGACGGCACCGTGGACGAGCCGGACGCCGTCGATGCGGCCACCTGGTATCAGGACGCGGACGCCGACGGGTTCGGCAACGCGGCGGTAACCCAACTCGCCTGCACCCAGCCGTCGGGGTACGTGGCCGACTCCACAGACTGCGACGATGCGGACGCCATGCAGTACCCGGGCGCTGACGAGTACTGCAACAGCGAGGACGACGACTGCGACGGCACCATCGACGAAGACGCGGTGGACGGGGCCTACCTGGCCACCGACGCCGATGGGGACGGATTCGGTGACCCGGGCACGACGGCGTGGAGCTGCACCGGAGTGGACAACGAGTGGGACTGTGACGACGCGGACGCTACCGAGCCGGTAGTGGCCGATGCGGTCAACGGCGCCGGGGGCGCTGCGGGGACGCTGGTCGATCCCCTCGACACAATTCAGGACGCCATCGACAGTTCGTTGCTATGTGTGGTGGCCCTCGCCGGGACCTACTACGAGGCCATCGATTTTGGCGGCCGGGACATCAGCGTGACCGGTGTCGATGGAGCCGCCTCGACCATCATCGACGCCAGCGGTACCGGCAGCCCGGTGGCTACCTTCGCCAGCAGCGAATCCGCGGCGGCGATCCTCGAAGGATTCACCCTCACCGGTGGTGAGGGCAACGTGCAGCAAACCTCCTACTCGTGGGCCTGTACGTCCGTGGTGACCTGCACCGACTACCACGACACCTATTGCGGTGGCGGAATCTATGTGACCTCCGCGAATCCGACGCTGCGGAGCTTGAACGTCGAGTACAACCAGCTACCGGCGTCTTCCGTCACCCCGTCGGGCTACGACACCTACTACGTCGAGTCCTTTGGCGGCGGCTTGTGCCTGTTGAGCTCGGACAGCGTCATCAGCGATGTGACCATCGCGGACAACTACGCGGACCAGGGCGGCGGCATCTACAGCGATGAGTACAGCACCATCGACCTCAGCGAAGGCTGGCTCGTGGGCAACACCGCCACCGACAGCGCAGGGATTTCGCTGGATGGTGGCACCCTGGATATCACCAATGTGGCGTCCGTGTGGAACGACGCTTCTGCGGACGGCGGTGGCGTACTGGCAGTGGACGCCACCCTGTCGCAGACCAACGTCACGCACGGCGGTGACGACGCGGCTACCGGCGGTGGCCTGTACGTCGTCGGTACCTCTTCTGCGGTGGTGGTCAACGCCATCATCTACGGCGCCGCCACCGGGTCCGGTGTGGAGGTGGACGCCGGGGCTAGCTTTGGCGGCACCTACAACAACGTCTACGGGAACGCGGGCGGGGAATACGTCGGGATCGCCGATCCCACCGGCAGCAACGGCAACCTCTCCGCCGATCCCCTGTTCACGGCTGTCAGCGACGATGGTGACCCCACCAATGACGACTGGACGCTGGCGGCGGGCTCACCCTCCATCGATGCCGGTGACCCGTCTGGGGCCTACGACGATGCCGACGGCACGCAAAGTGATCAGGGCGCGTTCGGCGGGCCAAACAGCGACTGGAATAATTAGAAGAACCGGCGCCTGACGAGCAGGCCAGCCAACACGATCCACATCAGCGATGCCGGTAGCCCGTTGCGGGCACCCGTGCTGTCACAGCTGCACGCGCCCGGCCCGGCGGTGTCGTCGTCATCCCCACCGCCACAGACGTCTCCCTCGTCGATGACGTTGTCGCAGTTGTTGTCTTCACCGTCGCAGATCTCCTCCGCGCCGGGGTTGATCTCCGGGTTGGTGTCCGCACAGTCCCCCGCGCAGATCAGCCATCCGTCGCCGTCGCCATCCGTCTCGCCGTCGCCCAGGTACATGTTGCAGTCGTTGTCCAGCCCGTCACAGATCTCCTCTGCGCCTGCATAGACGGCCGGATCGTTGTCGTCGCAGTCTCCGTCACAGGTGGTGGAGCCGTCCCCATCGGCATCGTCGAGGTTCAAGCTGGCCTGGGAATCATTGCAGTCCCCTTCGCAGATCTGGCAGCCGTCGCCGTCGGCTTCCTGCTCGTCTGCGCCCTGTTAGCCGTGGCAGTCGTTGTCCAGGCCGTCACAGATCTCGACTGCGCCGGGGTAGGTGTCGGCGCTGTTGTCGTCACAGTCCCCGTCACAGGTCGTCCAGCCGTCCCCGTCATCGTCCTGGCCCAGGTCGTCGTCGGCGGTTCCGTTGCAGTCATTGTCCAGGCCGTCGCACAGCTCGGGCGCCCCGGGGTAGATGGCGGCGTGGCCATCGTCACAATCGCCATCGCAAAGGGTGTAGCCGTCGAGGTCGTTGTCGGCCAGCTCGTCGGTGAAGGGATCGCAGTCGTTGTCCACGCCATCGCAGACCTCGACGGCGCTGGGATAAACGGCGGTATTGGTGTCGTCGCAGTCCCCGTTGCAGCCGGTGAACCCGTCGCCGTCCAGATCCACGGGCTGGACCAGGGCGTCGGTGTCATCACAATCCCCATCACACGAGGAGTAGCCGTCCCCGTCCAGGTCCAGCGAATCCACGCCGGGATCATAGTCGTCGCAGTCCCCATCGCAGCTGGTCTGACCGTCGCCGTCCGCGTCGATGTTGTTCAGCGCCCCATCGTTGTCGTCGCAGTCGTTGCACATGATGTCGCCGTCGCCGTCCACGTCGGCATTCTCGTCGGTGCCTGGATCGCAGTCGTCATCCAGGCCGTTGCACATCTCGACCGCCCCCGGGTGGATCCAGGGGTCGGCATCGTCGCAGTCCGTGTTGTCCGCGACGGTGCCCGAGGGGCCCGCGCAGGCGGTGACCCCGCCCACGTTGGTGCCGTAGCCGTCCCCGTCACCGTCCGGGTACCAGCTCTGGGCATCGACGGCGTCCGCCTCGTCCGTGTCACCATCGCAGTCGTTGTCCACGCCGTCGCACATTTCCAGCGCCGCCGGATTGACCGCGGGATCGTTGTCGTCGCAGTCACCGTCGCAGGTCGTGACCAGATCGCCGTCCAGGTCATGGCCGTTGTCCACCACGCCATCGCAGTCATCATCGATGCCGTCGCACAGCTCGACGATGCCAGGGTTGATGTCGGGGTTGGTGTCGTCGCAATCGGCGCCGCCGCAGCTGATGTCCTGGAACCCGTCGCCGTCCGCGTCGAAGCAGCACTGGGGGTTGATGATCCCCGGCGTGCCCAGGTCACCGACGCCGTACATGTCGATGGCATCACACCAGGCGCTGCCGTCGTCGTTGAGCGTGCCGTCGTAGGACACGATGTCCAGGGAGAGGGCGATCCCCTCACTGTCCGGCCAGGTGACGCCGTCGTCGTACTCGATGCGGTCCAGCTCGACCCCGTAATGGGAGAGGATGATCTCGTCGTCCGTGTTGGAGAGCTGGAAATTGGAATACTCGAAGTCCAGCGTGACACCGCCGTTGATGCCGGAGTCGCCGTTGCGGCCCAGCACCACCTGGCCCCCGACCGGGACCCACAGATCCGTGTCGACGGTGAAGGCGTTGGTGGCCAGATCGGTGACGTCCATCCCGATGAGGTTCAGGTCATAAGCGCTGTTGTTGTAGACCTCGAACCACTCACCCAGGGTGTCGCCGACGGTGAGCGGGTCCTTCATGACCTCGGTGATGAAGACCGCGTTGGCCGGCATCACACCGTTGTCGTAGAGCCCGTCGCAGTCGTTGTCTGCGCCGTCGAAGACCTCGGTCGCCCCCGGGTAGACGGCCGCGTTGGTGTCATCGCAGTCGCCATCGGTGCCGGCCGGGCAGCCGGAGGTGTCCACGTCGGCATCCCCGTAGCCATCGCCGTCCCCGTCCGTGCAGTCGTCACATTCGTCGCCCAGGCCGTCGTTGTCACCGTCGTCCTGAGAGGGGTTGTAGGTATCGATGCAGTTGTCCACACAGTCCCCGAAACCGTCCAGATCGCCATCGGCCAGGCTGTAGCTCATCAGGTAGTCGAGGGAATTCTCCAGGACGGGGGCCAGATCCCAGGCCTCCGCCGAGGCCTGCTCGACGGCCTGGGTGGTCACCATCATCAGCCCCAACCCCATCTCGTATTCATAGAGGCTGGTGAGGCCGCTGGTCTGCTGGCTGGCCACCGGGTGGATGCCGTAGGGGGGCGATGAGATGCCCCCGTAGGAGGTCCAGGTGTTGGGGCCACAGGGATCGGGTACGCCGACCACCGACGGGTGCTGGACGGCGATGATGTCGTCCTGGCTCTCCGTACCCGAGGTGAAGGTGCCGCCATAGGGTGGATCGGCATAGGGTACGGCCCCCGACGCCGAGGCCGACGAGAAGAACAACCGGCCGCCGTTGTCCACGTAATCCTCGAACAACGTCATGTAGGTGGCCACGTTGGTGTGGAACGTCCCGTCCTGGTCGCCGCTGACGATGATGGTGTCGTACTCCTCCAGATCGATGTAGACGATCTCGTTGGAGTAGATCTCGTCGTAGTAGTAGCCGGCGGCCGACAGGACGGTCTGCCACGCGGTGTACCCGTAGGGGGGCGCGTCCTGGATCAGCAGGACCTGGGGGACGCAGTGGGCCACCGGTGCCGGCGGATAGATCTGCTCGTCCGGGGCGCTCAACGACACGGGTGTGTAGCCGTCGGAGCTGGCAGGCGTGTGGGGCGCGGCACCGGTGCCGTAATCATCGCTGTAGTACCACGAGGTGTGGGCGTGACCCACCGGGCCATCGGTGTCGACGGATACGCAGTACACCGTCTGGCAATGATCCGAGGTCCCGTGGTTGCGGGCGTGGTCGATGCGTACCTCGTTGAGGTCGGCCGTGTGATAGTTCCAAAAGAACACGCCCCAGGTCGCCGTGGGGTCGTCGCAGGCCGTCGGGCCATCGTCCCAGACGTTCGTGACCTCCCAATCCGCGGGGAAATTCAGCCACAGATGGTGCACGGCCTCGCCGTCATCCGTGTAGGTGTGGGCTTCGAAGCAGAGCGTCTGCGTGCTCCACTCCGTGTAGCAATCCGTGCAGTTGGCCTCCACCATCGAGCCGCTGAGGTTCGCCCAGCACGGTATCGTCACCCACAGCGTCAGCAACAGGACAGGCAAAGTGTACAAACGTGAACCAACCATCATTGTGATTTCCCACTCGTTCCGGATCCACGGAACCGCATGATATCACAAAGAAAATG
>CAZDDH010000384.1:0-5926 GCA_964504165.1 uncultured Rickettsiales bacterium
TCACGCAGGTCAGAAAGTCGCTCAGCCGATCCTCCGTATGACGGGAGTGTCCATTTCTGTGGGCAGTTTTCATACGTGTGCGCTCACGTTCACAGATCAGGCCGTATGTTGGGGATATGATGAATATGGTCAGTCAACCCCTCCCGGTGGAGACTTCACGCAGATAGGCGCGGGCGGTATGCACGGATGCGGCATTCGGGCTGATGATTCAGTGGAATGCTGGGGAGCTCAAAACGCGGGCCAGTACGACTATGGCCAAGCTCTTCCCCCAGTGGGCGATTTCTCGAAGATCGATGCTAGCGGCTACCATAATTGTGGCATCAAGACGGATGGCTCGCTCTTGTGCTGGGGGTGGGATCAATTCGGGCAAGCCAGCCCTCCTTGAACGACTGTCGGGATCTACTCGATAACCTCGTCTCCGATCACCGAGTCGGTGACGACGATCGGCGTGTCGTCGTGGTTGCTGATCTGGTCATAGGTCGGGTACCAGGAGCCGCCGATATTGTTGGTGATATTCGACTGGTCGATACGGATGTCACCGGTGTGGTCGTTGGTCACAAAAAATATCGCGGAGCCGTGCTGGACGACTTCATTGTACTCGATGCGAGTGCCCCGAAGATCGAGGGTCATGGTGTTGCCGTCGTTGTAGATCGCCCCACCGCTGCCGCCGCCGGGGGTGCCGTCCTGGGCCGGGTTGCCGCCATTGCCGATGGCCTCGTTGTGTGAGAACAGGCTGTTGATGACGGTCCAAGAGACGCCGATGCTGCTGATCCCACCGCCGTTGGAGCAGATGTTGCCGTAGCCTTCTTCGCCACCGAACGTGCTGTTGACCACATAGACCGGCAGGCCGCTGTACTGGCTGAAGGCTCGCACGCCGGCGCCGCCGACGTCCGGCCCGGTATCGGCGCAGACATTGTTGAAGAAGCGGCAGTTGACGATCTTCAGCTGACCGCCGCGCGCCCAGACCGCGCCGCCGCCGTCGTATTCGGCCTCGCTGGAGGAGTCGGCGTCGATGAAGGTCAGGTTCTGTAACGTCAGGCGGGGGTGATCCTGGTCCTGGCAATGGTCGGTGGTCCACACCAGGTCTGGATCGCAGGTGTTCATGTACAGGATACGGCGCTGTCCGCCGCCACTGAGGGTGACCAGGCCGCCCCCGTCGATGACGATCTCCGGCCCGGTGTCGTTATAGATCCTCGCGGTCGCCTCGAGGGTGATGGTGACCGGATCGGGGCCACAGTCGAAGGTGATGACCCCGCCGCCGGCGATGGCATCGACCACCGCGCCGGAGGTGCAACTCTCGGGGGTACCATTGCCGATGACGGCGGTGGGTGCCGACACGTCTTCGAGCCCAGCTTCGTCCGGGACCTCACAGGTGCCTTCGGGGTACGGGTTGCCCGCGGGCGGCCCCGCATCGGGGTCGGTCAGATCATCATCATCGGTCAAATCATCATCGTCAGCCAGATCATCGTCGTCAGCGCCAGGGCCAGCACAGCCGGTGGCCAACAGCACGCCAGCTAACGGTATCCATGACCAAGATTGGATGTGCATTGCCGTTTTCTCCTTGTTATCTGAATCGGCGCGCCCCGAGCCCAGCCATGAGGGCAGCGAGCGCCGCAAGGGCCAGCCATGACGGCGCACCCGTCGCGCCCATCACGCAGCCCGATCCACGCTGGCTGGTCGTCGCCGTGGGATCGTTACTGGAGACCTCGATACCGAGGTAGGCCTCGTCGGTCAGGGGGAGGCCCTCATCGTCGGTGGACGCCTGGTCCGTGATTTCCACCCACAGCATGGTCGCCCCGGGCTCGTCCGGAGCCGTCCAGGTGACCGTGGACGAGGTGGTGGGATCGCCGCTGTCGGCGCTGAAGCTGCCGCTGTCCGACTGCCACGCATAGCGCAGATCCGCGCCATCGTTGGCGATGACGATCACCTGCAGTTCGACCACCCCCGTGCGCGCGACCACCACCCTGTCCGCATGGATCCCACCGATGATGTCCAGGGGCGGCGTGTCCTCGAAGCAGTCCTCGTCCGCCGAGCCGTCGCAGTCGTTGTCGAGGTTGTCGCACAACTCGGGCGCATTGGCGTACACATCGGCGTTGGTATCGTCGCAGTCGCCGGTGGTTTCCGTGACCCCGTCGCCGTCATCATCCGCGTTGTTCGTGCCCTCGTCGATGACCCCGTCGCAGTCGTCGTCGGTGAAGTTGGCGGTCTCGGTGGCGTCGGGCCCGATGGCGGGGTCGTCGTCGTTGCAATCGCCGTCATCCTCCGAGTAGCCATCGCCGTCGTCGTCCCAGGCCTCGGTGCCGTTGTCCGGGTTGCCGTCGCAGTCCTCGTCGACGCCGTCCACCTGCTCGAGGGCGCCGGGATAGATCCCCGGATTGGTGTCGTCGCAGTCACCTTGGGCGGTGTCGTAGCCATCGCCGTCCGCGTCGTCGACGGAGTATTCTTCCAGCACGGAGGTCACCATCGTGTCGCAGTCGTAAGCGCTGATCTCGTCGAAGCAGCACAGCGTCAGCGTGTGCAGGCCCGGGTAGTCGATCATCTGCAACTCGCCCAGGTCCTCGTTGTAGACGTCGACGAGCATCGTCAGCTCATCGGTGGCGGGGTCGGTGACGTCCTGTTCCACCGCCCCCATCTGGGTCGACTCCAAGGTGCAATACAGGGCCGAGTCGGGTTGGTCGCCGTCGATCACGTCGGCGACCACCGTCAGGTCCTCGATCTCCGACAACACCAGCAGGTCCGTCGGCGACGTGATCGTCACCGAGGGGGCCGTGTTGCCGGCGCTGCCCGGTGTGTTGCCGCTCAGTGTCGCCACGTAGCTGAGCGTGATCTGGCCGGCCCCCGCATCGACATTGAGCGCCGCAGTCTCGTGGCTACCGTCCTCGGGGGCGAACCCCACGGTGATCGTCCGGGCCTCACCTGGCGGGATGAGGTCCGAGGGAGCCGACACCACGTAGAACTCGTCCGTACCGACGCTGATCTCGGCAGAAAACCACTCGATATCCGCGGTGCCTTCGTTGCGGATCTCGATGTCCTGGTTGGCGTTCGAACCGCTGGCCAGGTAGCCGAAGTCCACGAGGGGCGGGTCGATGGCCACTTTCATCAACGGAACGAGCGACTCGCCGGTGATGACCACCATCTGCTCGGGTTCGTCCGGATCGTTCGTGAGGAACTCGATATAGCCGTACGAGATACGCTCGGGCGAGTGGTTGTAGGTCAGGTACATCTCCACCGATTCTTGCGGCCCGATGACATCGATGGGCGCCTGGATCTCGAAGGCCGTATCCGTGGCGCTCTGAGTCACCAGCGACGGATGGGCACTGAATGTGAGGTCGAAGTCACCGGTATTCTCGACCGCGATCGAGCGGTTCAAGGATTCGCCTTCAGCGACCTGTCCGAATTCGAACCAGTCGTACTCCACGGAAAGATTCTGCGGTAAAGCGTCCCCGGAACACCCTGCGGAGACAAGGGCCAGGGCAAAGATCAAGTGCCAAACAGTGACCAGCATGGTGAGGTTAGTAACGCGCATTGGACTCCCCAGACTCGGTTCGTGGGACGGATAAAAAGTAAGGTTTGAATGGTATCGCGGGTCCGCCGCCCGGCCCTCCGTCGAGGCCGGCGATCGCACCCGTTCGAACCCTCGATTGGCGTGAACAGCGCAGCAAGAACGCTTGGACATGATCGGGCCCCTCGGATGGATTCGAAACTCTTTCGGATGGACGATAACACGACCCTCCCCAACCCCGTCCAGGGATTCGACTGCGATCTGGGCGCCAACCCATACGTGACCTAGATTGTCTATCTGGCCTACTCGCCGGCGCGGGTGATCGGTTTGCCATGGGCGGGGATGGCGGAACCGACACCGCCAGTTCCGGGGCCGGAGCTACTGCCGCCATCCCCTCAATCCCAACCCAAAGGAAAACGACCCTAAACCCTGTAGTGTACTTCAGGGTTTAGGGTGTCGACAGAAGCGGAGGACAGGAGCATGGAGTCGTTGACGATAGGCAAGGTGGCCAAGAAAGCCGGGGTCCGTGTCGAGACGGTCCGATTCTACGAAAAGGAAGGGCTGATCGCGGCTCCGCCCCGCAGCCCGTCGGGGTACCGCCACTACCCACCCTCCACAGTCCGCCGCATACGGTTCATCCGGCGGACCAAGGGGCTTGGCTTCACGCTGCGAGAGATCGGCGAACTGCTCCAACTCCGCACGGAACCGGGCTGCACATGTTCTGAAGTCCAGGAGCGCGCCAGGGCGAAGATCCTCGACATCGAGACCAAGCTCCGTGATCTGCGGCAAATGAGGCGGGCACTCCGCAACCTGGTGACCGACTGCCACGGCACCGGACTGACCGCAGACTGCCCGATCCTGGAAGAACTGGAACGTAAAAACGATGACGAAGCCTGATCCGAAATTCATCGGAACGGGCGTCCAACAAAGCGTTCCGCCGCAAAGGTGAGGACGGAAAGGAAGATCAAGATGACCAAAGAACGCACAATCGAGGTATTCAGCGCCGGGTGCCCCGTGTGTGACGACGCAGTACAACTCGTCCACAGCATGTCCTGTGAGGCATGCGAGGTCGTCGTACTGGACACCCACAAGGTGGACGTCGCCAGGCGGGCGAAGAGCCTGGGCATCCGATCGGTGCCGGCGGTGGTGATCGACGGCAAGCTCACATCGTGCTGTTCCGGGGGTGGAGTCGATGAAGGGACGTTACGCGCCGCTGGACTGGACTGCCAGGCCACTCCCTGAATTCCGCGCCACGGTTGGCCTCACACCCTGAGACACAAAATGTACGGACACCAGCAACTCTTCAAACCGACCATTCAGTCCGCCACCTTGTGAGACAAACGGGCTAGCCGTAGCAAACAATTGATTAGTGCTGGACCGAAGCGTCTTTCGGATCCGTCATCGAAACTCGAGAGTCCCCCCCCGGGAACTCATCGAGGGCTAGCCAAGCAGCGACAGTGCCGCCTGCGGCGCGAAGTTGGCCTGAGCAAGTACGGAAATGCCTGCTTGCGTCAGGATCTGGTTCCTTGTCAAGTGTGCGGATTCGCTTGCGAAGTCCACGTCCCTGACCTGGCTTTCGGCCGCTGTGAGGTTCTCGGAGGTCACCTCGAGGTTGCCGAAGGCGTGGTAGAGCCGGTTCTGCGTCGCACCGAGGGTGGCGCGGGCGTCACTGATCGTCTCGATGGCGGTGTCAATGAGGCCTAAAGACGTGTTGGCGTTGGCGACCGTGTCCACCGATGCGGAACCCGTGTCTACACCCAGGGAAGCCGAATCGGTGTCGACCATCGTGATGTCGATGGTGTCGCCGGAGTCGAAGCCCACCTGCACGGACATGCCCGCGGAGAAGGTGCCGTCCAGCAGGATGTTCCCGTTGAACTCGGTGTCCGTAGCGAGGCGGTCGATTTCTGACTGCAGCTCGCCAAACTCTGTCTGGAGGTAACCACGCTCGGTGCCGCCCAGTACCTCGTTGGCGCTGGTCATCGACAGTTCGCGCATACGATTGAGGATGGAGTGGACCTCGCCGAGAGCCCCCTCAGCGGTGCTCACCACGCTGACGCCGTCGTTGACGTTGCGCATGGCGACGCCGGCAGACGTGATGTCCGCACGCAAGTTCTCACTCACGCCCAAACCGGCGGCGTCGTCGGCAGCGCGGGTGATGCGCAAACCAGACGAGAGCCTGTTGTAATTCTGTGACAAAGCCGAACTCGAACGACCCAAGTTCTTCTGAGCCATCAAGGCTGACACGTTGTTGTTGATGCGCAGGGCCATGTTTACGCCTTCCAGTTTTGAACACAATTTTTTTTGTGTCTGATGTGGTTATCGGTATGGAGTGGGATGACTTGACAAAAAAACTTTTTTATTGGGCGAATTGGACACTCCCGTCATAGAGCGGAATTCCGTCCCTCACGCCTGACCTGACGACCA
>CAZDDH010000385.1:0-5864 GCA_964504165.1 uncultured Rickettsiales bacterium
CGTCGTCGTCCGCCTCGTCGGCCGGCACGTCGCCGTCGCAGTCGTTGTCGATGCCGTCGCACAGCTCGTCGGCGCCGGGGAAGGCGGAGGCGTCGTCGTCGTCGCAGTCCGCGCAGGCCAGCGCACCGTCCTCGTCCTCGTCCGTGCGTTCGTCCTCGGGGATGTCCTCGTCGCAGTCGTTGTCGATGCCGTCGCAGATCTCGTCGGCGCCCGGGTAGGACTCGGCGCTCGCGTCGTCACAGTCGTCGCTGTTGGGCACCGCGTCATCGGGCGGATCGCAGGCCACGCCCATGGCCTCGGGATCGCCGTAGCCGTCCCCATCGGCGTCGGCCCAGTAGGTGTCGCCGACCCCGTTGTCCACCTCGCCGTCGCAGTTGTCGTCTACCTCGTTGCACATCTCCATGGTGTCGGGGTTGATGCCCGAATCGGTGTCGTCACAATCCATGTTGTTGTTCACCAGATCGGGGGGGGCGGCGCAGGCCCAGATGGGCGGATTGACGACAAAATCCGAGTCGCCGAAACCATCCCCATCCCCGTCCACGAAGTAGGGACGGATGACCTCGTTGGCGGCCAGATCTTCGTCGTAGTAGCCGTCCTCGTCATTGTCGATGCCGTCGCAGAGGTCTTCCTTCTCGCAGCCCGCCAGGGCCAGACCGGCTGCCAGGATGGGGAACGCCACGCGCAATACAAACGGTGCTTGGTATGCCATGAAGCTCATCCTACACTTGGCGCATGAAGTTCTGCAGAGTCCTTATTCCACAAGTGGCGCAAATCGGGTCCGTCGCGGCAATTGTGGTTGCCCTGACGGCCGTCACGCTGGCCCCGGCGATGGCGCAGGAGACGGTCGCCCACCCCATCCTCAGCGTGATGAAACGCGCCAACGGGGGTGTGCTTGGTTACAAGGTCTATCACGAGGACCACAAGGCCACCTACGTCGCTTACTTGCAGCCGACGGACATGCTGCTGTCCCGCTGCCAGCTCACCGACAAGGACCACCTGGAGGTGGACGAGAGCGTCACGCCGATGGTCTTCGTGGGCCGCGACGGCGAGAACTGCCGGCTGACCTCCTTCGTCCCCGATGCCAGCGAGAATCTGCCCCGCGGTATGCCCCCCGGAGGAGGGGCCTGCCCCACCTGCCCGGGCCGTTGAATTAACCTAATTGCGCCTCCGGAGTCGATCCTGTCTGAGGGTCATTCATCCCATTGTTTGGAGGTCATCATGAAGGTTCATTCCGTTCTGTTGGGGCTGTGCTTGGGGTCTGCGTTCCTGGGCTGCGAAGGAGAAGTGGGGGGTATCGGCGGGGAATCGGGCTCCCCGCCGTTCGACGCGGCGGCGCTCTCCTGTGAATTCGACTACGTCAACGAGCGGCTCGGTGGCGTGCACTACTGGCTGCTGGAACTGGACGGCGACGGCAACTTCACCGCGGGCTTCCCCAACCAGGCCGCCGATACGATCACGGGGCAGTTCGACACGGCGTCCGGCGCTCTGACCGCCGAGATGACGTACGACGAGGGCTACGAGATCATCGGCGCCACGGTCAACGGCACCCTGACCTTTGCCGAGGACGGGGATCTGGAAGGCGAGCTGACCTACCTGTTCACGGACAGGGACGGGTGGGTCGAGGAACAGAGCCATCTGTTGGCCCAGGAGGGGTGCGAACGTCGAACGGAGCTGTCGTTCGTCAACCGAGACGGCGAAGCGGTCCACGCAGAGATCACCACCACGTTCACCACGTCGATGACGGCCGACGAGGTCATCGAGGGTTCGGTGGGGGACGACGGCCAGGTGCGTTACGAGAGCGTTCTGTACGAGGATTTCACCCGCGAGGACCACATCGAGATGGACGACCAGGCCACGGAGACGGAGCCGGACCAGGTCGTCGACCGGATCATGCAGCCGGACGGGAGTGGTGAAGGGGACTATGTGACCCAGCGCGAGGAGGGTGGTTCGACCTCGGGCAACTGGGTCTACGACCGCAACGGCGACCAGGAGGGCGACTGGCAGATCGAGTCTCCACAGGCACCCACCAATCCCGTGGCCTGGGGCCACACGGTCCATTACCTCGATGGCTCCGGGGAGTCGGAGTACACACGCCTGGGTGGCCAGGGGGACGAGATCCATTGCACCAGCGAGTGGGCTGCAGACGGCTCGGGGACGCTGGACTGCGATGACGGGACTCATGAAGAGTTCTGAGGGCTTAAATAACTAGTAATTCAATGTAGTTACACCTCCTGAACGGCATTCGCAGATCCGTCGCCTCACCTTGACACCGGGGGGTTGCTTTGGTAGAGATCCGGGGCCTTCGCGCGCGCCCGATTTTTAATAACGTAGCTAGGAACCCATGCACCAACGGACGCACATGCCCCTGCCCACCGCCCCCATCGTCGGATTCGTGGGCAATTATGGCAGTGGCAAGACCGAGGTCTCCGTCAACTTCGCCCAGCAGGTTCGCGCCACCGGCGCCAAGGTGAACATCGCCGACCTGGATATCGTCAACCCCTACTTCCGTTGCCGCGAGGCCACCGAGGTCCTCGAAGAGCAGGGCATCGAGGTTGTCGTCCCCAAGGGGGGGCATCGCCACGCCGATCTGCCGATCCTGTTGCCAGCTGTGCGCGGGCTGCTCAGCCGTAGCGGCGAGATCTCCGTGCTGGACGTGGGCGGTGACGACGTGGGCGCCAGGGCACTGAGCCATCTGGCCCCCGATTTCCCTGCGCCGGGCGAGTACCGGCTGCTTCAGGTGATCAACCGCTCACGGCCCTTCACCGACACGGTGGAAGGCTGCCTGCGGATGCGTTCCATGATCGAGTCCTCCTCCAGGTTGTTCGTCACCGGGCTGGTGGCCAACACACACCTCATCGAGGAGACCACCGCCGATGTCATCATCGACGGATTCGAGTTCGCCCGGGAGGTGGCCGAGCAGGCCAAACTCCCCCTTGAGATGGTTGTGGTTCCCGACTGGCTGACCGACGATCTGGACCTGGCGCGCTTCGGCGTGCCGGTGCTGGTCATCGACCGCCAGATGAACCCACCGTGGATCGACGACAGTCAGTCCATCGGCTGGGCCGGGGAGCGCGAGCGGCTCCGACTGACACGAGGTTGAGAACATGCCCAAAGTGCTTGTCAACAAGGACCGATGCAAGGGCTGCGAGCTGTGCACGCAGGCCTGCCCTCAGCGGATCCTGGGGATGTCCCGGGATTTCAACGCCAAGGGGTACTTCTACGCGGCCGTCGAGGATCAGCCCCGCTGTATCGGCTGCCGGCTGTGCGCCATCGTCTGTCCCGATGTGGCCATCGAGATAGGCAACCACGGCACCCAGTACAACTTCTTCTCCTATTGATCTCCAGCTTCGAGAGGCGACCATGGCAAAGGTCCTGATGAAGGGGAACGAGGCGATCGGCGAGGCTGCCATCCGGGCAGGCTGCCGGTTCTTCTTCGGCTATCCCATCACCCCCCAGTCCGAGGTCCCCGAGTATCTGTCCAAGCGGATGCCCGAGGTGGGCGGCACCTTCCTCCAGGCGGAGAGCGAGGTGGCGGCCAGCAACATGCTCTACGGCGCCGCCGGCGTCGGTGTACGGGTATTGACCACATCCTCCAGCCCGGGCATCAGCCTGATGGCCGAGGCGCTGTCCTACTGCGCCGGCTCGGAGCTGCCGGTGGTGTTGGTCAACATCGTGCGCAGCGGCCCGGGCCTGGGCGGCATCCTGCCCGCCCAGTCCGACTATTTCCAGGCCACCAAGGGCGGCGGCCACGGCGACTACAAGGTCCTCGTGCTGGCGCCCTCCACCTGCCAGGAGGCGGTGGACCTGGTGATGGGGGCGTTCGACCTGGCCGACCACTACCGCGGCCCGGTGATGATCCTCGGCGACGGCATGATCGGCCAGATGATGGAGCCGGTGGACTTCGGCGACCACCCGCTGCCCGAGCCCGGCTTCCACGAGGAACCCGACAAACCATGGGCCCTGACCGGGACCGGGTCGCGGCAGAACGGCAAGCGCAACATCGTCAACTCGCTCTACCTCGACCCGGAGGAGTGCAACGCCATCAACCTCATGTTGCAGGCCAAGTACGCCGAGGTGACGAAGAACGAACAGCGCTGGCAGGACTTCCACACCGACGAGGAGGTGGACCTGCTGGTGGTGTCCTACGGGACCATGTCCCGCATCTGCCGCACCACGATGGCCAAGCTGCGGGCCGAGGGGAAGAAGATCTCCTTGATCCGGCCCATCTCCCTGTACCCCTTCCCCTACGACGCCGTGCGAAAAGCCGGGGACAAGGCCAAGAAGGTCATCTCGATCGAGATGAGCATGGGCCAGATGGTCGAGGACGTGAAGCTGGCGATGGAGGGGACCAAGCCGGTCCACTTCTTCGGTACGGCCGGGGGGCTGGTGCCCACGCCGGAGCAGGTCCGCGACGCGATGCTCAACCTGATTGACGACTAGAAAGGAGACGTCGATGGAGATCATCTTCCAGCGGCCCCAGGGGTTGGTCGACGTCCCGACCCACTACTGTCCCGGGTGTACCCACGGGACGATCCACCGCATGGTCGGCGAGTCCCTCGAGGAGCTCGGCGTGGTCGGCAAGGCGGTGGGCGTCGCCCCGGTGGGTTGCTCGGTGCTGGCCTACAACTACTTCAACTGCGACATGTTCGAGGCCTCCCACGGGCGCGCCCCGGCGGTGGCCACCGGCGCCAAGCGCTGCCGGCCGGACCTGATCGTGTTCACCTACCAGGGCGACGGCGACCTGGCCTCCATCGGCACCAACGAGATCATCCACGCCGCCAACCGGGGCGAGAAGTTCACCACCATCTTCGTCAACAACGCCATCTACGGCATGACCGGCGGGCAGATGGCCCCCACCACCATGCCGGGGCAGCGCACCTCCACATCCCCCGCCGGGCGCGACGTGGACGAGGTGGGCTACCCGATGCGCATGGCCGAGATGATCTCGGAGCTGACCACGCCGGCCTTCGTGGCGCGGGTGGCGGTGCACACGCCAGCCCACACCATCAAGGCCAAGGCGGCCATCCGCAAGGCCTTCGAGTACCAGAAGGAGGGGACCTGCTTCACCTTCGTGGAGGTGCTGTCCACCTGCCCGACCAACTGGGGCCTCTCCCCCAAGGAGTCGTGCAAGTGGGTGGAACACAACATGGTCCCGTACTACCCACCGGGCATCAAGAAACGGCCGGAAGATGGTCCTGGACCTGGGAGGGCTGACGATGAAGCGTGACGTGGTGCTGGCTGGATTCGGCGGGCAGGGCATGCTGCTGATTGGCAAGCTGCTCTCCCTCGCCGCCATGGAAGAGGGCAAGGAGGTCACCTGGGTGCCCTCCTACGGTCCCGAGATGCGGGGTGGTACGGCCAACGTGGCGGTGACCATCTCGGACACGCCCATCGGTTCGCCGGTGAACTCGACCCCGTGGTCCGCCGCGGTGATGAACCAGCCGTCGCTGGAGAAATTCGGCCCGGCGATCCAGTCGGGAGGTCTGCTGGTCATCAACAGCTCGCTGGTGCCCATCACCTTCGAGCGCGATGACATCGACATCATGTATCTGCCCGCCAACAAGCTGGCCAACAGCATCGGCGCCACCCGCTCTCCCAATGTGGTGGTGCTGGGCGCCTACGTGTGCCTGACCGGGTGTGTATCGTTCGACTCGGCAGCCCACCAGCTGGAGCACCAGTTCGGCCGCAAGCCCAAGGTGCTGGAGATCAACATCCAGGCCTTCCAGCTCGGCTGGGACGCGGCGGCGGCATACCTCGCGGAGCAGGGCAAGGTGCCCCCGGGCGAGGCCTCGGCAGAGGAGGCCGCGGAGTGAGCATGGAAGAAGCACAGGTAGACGCGATCCTGGATCGGTACGGCAAGGAGG
>CAZDDH010000386.1:0-5790 GCA_964504165.1 uncultured Rickettsiales bacterium
CAGAATGGGGAGATGTAGTTGTCGGTGATGCGGATTACTGATTGTCGCTGAGCAGCCGACGGACGTTCACATCGCGGCCGGCCCGTTCCTGGGTTCGGTGTGGCAGATCCAAGCCAACATCCTGCTGGGGCCGGATCTTTCAAGAGCCTACGTCCAACACATCGGGGCGACGGTGGACACACGTCTGTACGACCAGTTCATGATGGAAGAAGGGGCCGTCACCTGTGATTTTTCATGCGACGAGGAGGGGGGACGGACCAAAGCAGCAGCCGAATTCCGAGCGGCCATGCGCCAACTCGCGATGGCAAAGAACGGCAGTCGTGACGACTGGTATGAAGGGTATTCGTGTACCTGGTTGGACTGTGAAGAGTGTCCCGACGGCTCGGGCCCCTACTGCGTGACTCTACAGTCCAACCCCGTCTATGCCTATCCGGCCGACGGCGCGGTCCAGCCGAGGACTCCCGAGATCATCGCGGAGGATCCGGCATGTTGATGATGCGAATCCAATTGCTGTGTTTATTGCTAACGTTGATGGTGCTGCCTAGGACAGCTGATGCCGAGGAAACACTCGCCGACATGGACCGCCTCGACCTGCCCCCGGTGTCGTTCCAGGTGATGCTGGGCGGCGGTCCCCTGTGGACCGACGTATCCGAGCGAATGATAGTCAGCCGGCATGGCGCCGTAGGCCTCATCTCCTTGGAACTCCGTTTCACGAAACCTTATGGAATCGGGTTCGAGTTCCGGACCGAAGTGAGATCCGGCTGGCGGGAACTGGATGGATCCACCGACCCATGGGGTCTGTCCCGTACCATCGAGGTCTTCTTCAAGCCGTACATGCTCATTCGCGTCACGGAGCGCAAGAGATTCCGGCTGTCCTTATACATCTCTCCACCATTCTTCCGTCCGTCGGTCTGGTCGCTGCAAAGCCACGCGTTTGCCCCCGATGGAGGTAAGGCCACCAGCTGGGAAGGGCATCAAATTCGTAGAGGTAACGGACTGAGACTGTCCGCCACGCTGGGCCTGGATCCGGACATCTTGGTCGGAGAGCGCTGGGTCATCGGATGCCGGCTACGCGCCGAGGCGATGTCCGGCGATATCCGAAGTGAATTCGAGGAAGGGGACTATTCGCCGTACGCTCTGAGCGCGCTTCTCGTGGTTGGTTGGCGAAAAATACCTCACATTCGGCCCACGGAGGTCCACGAATAGATGCTTTGTTTCAGATATCCGCGTGGAGCCTTATTTGCGCTATTGATATTCATTGCGACTCCGTTCAACAGCCGCGCCGGAGAATCTGACTCCGAATTCGGCGGTAAGGAGATCGACTACGACCACGACGAATTCCAGGAGGCCATGACGAATTACCGTCTAATCTGGGGCGACACCGTCATGTTCACGAGTGATGGGGAGATCTATCAGGATTTCGTCCGACTTCAGCGCCTGGACATCGTTGGCCTGGACGCCGGTGACATCGTGGATATTTCTCGGTACCGTCCACTCCCATCAAGCAGGCATCTCGGGACGTCTTTCTATTCCTCGATCCTGGCCATCGAACGGGAGAAGTTCCTCGTCGTTGCCCCCTTGCTCCTAACTCCGTCCCCCCCTCTGGTTGTGTTGGGCATCACGCTCTGCGACCTCGTGGCAACCCGTTCGACCCTGATCGAAGAGAATGATCTGGAACACATCTTTCTGGCCCTCGGCGCTCTCTGTGGGACCCTGGCCATTGTCGGCGGTGTAGCGCTCACCGTGGTCGGTATGGTCACTCTCAACAAGGCACACCGGATACACACGGCCATACTGGAAGAGGGTAGCTCCTCCAGGGCAGCGGTCCGGGTTTCCGTTGCCCCAGGTTCGTTGACGCTCAGATTCTGACTCGAACGGATCGAGTCAATCGGCAGGCTTCCGCTCGTCCCACACCATGACGCCTCATTGCCCAGGCATGCCGAACCGGTACAGCGTGGCAGATGCCCTATCCACTCCCCAGCCATCCTCACCGCGCACCGAAAAGCCGGCAAGCTCGACGTCCAGCCCATGGTCCGGCAGGCCACGCCCGAGCGGTCCATCTCGATCACCTGGGAGCCATCGAAGATCTAATGCCCAAGTTCGCCCCGTGAATTGGCTCCGTTCGTGCATCGAATCTTGCCGGGTTTGGTACCGCATGAGATCTGAGAAGCAGAGCCGTGTGCGAAAAGCCAGATGCCAGGTGGGGACGATTCTTCCAACAAATTTCGGTGGTATGGAATGCGGCAATCATCTTGAGCATGGTCTTCACCATGCCTCATATCGGTCTTGCGGCGGTCCCAGAAGCCGATGAAAAGCAACTTGAATACGACCATGAAGAATTCGTGGAGGCCGTGGCCAACTACCGGCGCGCCTGCTGTAACGAAGGCCGTTCCCCGAGTGATGAGGATATCTTCAGCGATTTCATCCGGCTTCAAGATGACTATCTCGTCGATCTAGACAGCGATGACATCCACAAGAATTCTCTGTTTTTCCAGCACTCCATGGGGGCGTACAGGGGCCAGTCTTTTTATGCCTCGATCCTGAACATAGAGGCGGGAGGTTTCATCGCTGGAGGAGTCCCCGCCGTGGTCGGTGGTTCGGCGTTGCTATTCCTTGGGGGTAGGGATCCTTAGCCAGACCGACATCCAGATGCAGACCAATGATGATGCCTGGAACGATTTTTTCCTCCATCTGCTCGTCCGGCCCTATGGAGCCCTGGCCACCATCGGCGGCAGCATCCTCACGGGGTTTGGGTTCATTCTCCTGGGGAAAGCCATCGGTCTCCAGCAGATGGCCAGTGACGGTGCAACTCCAAGACCATTCTCCGTCCAGGCATCCGTGGCTCCAGGACACCTGACGTTACGGTGGTAAGCCCCCGACGTAGCCTCTGGACGAAGACGGGGAGTATCCCCGCGACGAGGAGGAGGAATTCCATTTCTATTCCTGCTTTCCTACCTTCTTGCCTTCCTCAGATGATCTCCTACTTCTTGTGGCCTGCAGCACACGCGCCAACTCGGTGACAGCACTGACCACCACATCCGCCCCCACCTCCGTCAGACGTTCGGTGGCCGTCCCCCCGTACGTCACCCCCACCGTCCGCATGCCCAGCGCCTTGCCCGCCAGGATATCCGACGGCAGGTCGCCGATCATGGTGGATTCGGCTGCCGAATGCCCGGTGGCGTCCAGCACGCGCTCTAGCACGGCCGGATCCGGCTTGTAGGGGGGCTCGTCGCAGCCTTCGAGGTGGATGAAGTAGCGGTCCAGGCCAAAGGCCTGGCAATGGGCCTTCACGCGGAATGTGGGCTTGGTCGAGGCCACGGCCAGGTCCACTCCGTCCAGCGATGCGAGCATCTCTTCGATGCCATCAAAGGGCTGTGTGGTCGCCAGGCCGACCCGGTCGTAGTGGGCCCGGTAGGATGCCACGAACTCGTCCACCGTGGACGGCACCTTCAGTGATTCATGATACACATGAAGCGGCGCGCCCCAGTAGCTAGCTACCTCCTCGAAGCTGACCCCCGGGCGGCCACACTCCTCCACCGCCAGCCAGACGCAGCGGTGGATATCCTGGTGACTGTCGATGAGGGTACCGTCGAGGTCGAAGATGTGGAGGGGGGGCATGGTCGGGTCAGCTATCGGTCAGGGGGTGTCGGCGCCGCGGTACTTGCCCTTGAGCAGATTTGCGGCGATGACCAGACGCTGGATCTCCGAGGTGCCCTCGTAGAGGTCGGTGATCTTGGCGTCGCGGTACAGCCGCTCGACGACGTACTCCTTGGTGTAGCCGTAGCCTCCGTGGATCTGCACGGCCTGGTTGCTGCACCACACGGCCGTCTCGGCGGCCATCAGCTTGGCCATGGAGGCCTCGATGGTGTGCTTCTGGCCGTTGTCCTTGAGCCATGCGGCGCGGCGGATGAGCAACCGCACCGCGTCGATGCGGCAGGCCATGTCGGCCAGCTTCCACTGGATCGCCTGCAGCCGGGCGATGGGCCCACCGAACTGCTCCCGCTCCTGGGCGTATGCCGCGGCGGCCTCCAGGGCGGCCCGCGCGATGCCCAGCGCCTGGGTGGCGATGCCGATGCGGCCGCCGTCCAGGGTGGCCATGGCCACGACGAACCCGCGGCCCTCCTGGCCCAGCAGGTTCTCGGCGGGGACCTCGCAGTCCTCCATCACGATGGAGGCCGTCGAGGACCCGCGGATCCCCATCTTGTCCTCGTGCTTGCCGATGGAGTAGCCGGGGCAGTCCTTGTCGACGATAAAGGCGTTGATGCCACGGGTCTTGAGGCTGGTGTCGGACGTGGCATAGATGATGGCCACGCCAGCTTCCGGCGCATTGGTGATGAACTGCTTGGCGCCGTTGAGGATCCAGGTGTCCCCCTTCTTCTCACAGGCGCAACGCAGGGAGCCGGCGTCGGAACCGGCACCCGGCTCGGTGAGCCCGTAGCAGCCCACCAGCTCACCGGCAGCCATGGGCGGCAGATACTTGGCCTTCTGCTCGTCGTTGCCGAAGTTGTTGATGGGGAAGATGGCCAGGGAGTTCTGCACGCTCATCGCCGTGGAGGTGGCGGCGCAGCCCACGGCGATCTCCTCGAGGGCGGTGACGTAGCTCAGGTTGTCCATGCCCGGGCCGCCGTGTTCCTCGTCCACGACCATGCCCAGCAGGCCTAGCTCGCCCATCTCGTTCCACGAATCCCAGGGGAAGACCGCGTCCCGGTCCAGCGCCTCGGCCCGCGGCTTGAGCTTGTCGTCCGCAAAGCTGCGCACCATCTCCTGGATCATGCGTTGTTCGTCGCTCAGCTTGAAATCCATGATGTACCTCGCTCCCTACTTGCCGGTGAACTCGGCCTTGCGGCGCTCCATGAACGCGGCGATGCCCTCGGTGCGGTCCTGGGTGGCGAAGCAGCGCCCGAAGTTGGCGGCCTCCAGATCGCACCCGTGCTGCAGGTCGATCTCGGTGGCGGCATAGACCGCCTCCTTGCCCAGCTTGATGGCGACGGGGCCCTTGGTGAGCACCTCACCGGCGATGGCCTTGGCCCGCGCCACGGCCTCACCCTCGGGCACGACCTCCAGGGCGATGCCGATATCCGCGGCCTCCTGCGCCTTGACCTGCCGCGCCGTCAGCACCAACTCCATGGCCCGCTGGGTGCCCACCCGGCGCACCAGCCGCTGGGTGCCGCCAAAGCCGGGGATCAGCCCCAGGTTGACTTCCGGCTGCCCGAAGCGGGCGTTCTCCGCCGCCAGGATCAGGTCGCAGCACATGGCGACCTCCAGGCCGCCACCCAGGCAAAAACCGTTGACCGCGGCGATGGAGATGCCGGGGAAATCGGACAGTTTCTTGTAACAAACCTGCCCGGCCTTGGCGAAGGTCACCGCCTCCTCGACGGTGTAGTCGGCCATGGCCTTGATGTCCGCGCCGGCGATGAAGGCCTTGTCGCCGCCGCCGGTGACGATCAGCGCCAGGGCGCCGGCCGCTTCAGCGTCGTCGATGGCCTGGCTCAGGGCCGCGATGACATCCACGCTCAAAGCGTTGAGCGCCTTGGGACGGTTCATGGTCAGCAAGGCGATCTTGCCGTCCATCTCGAGCAGAACGAGACCTTCGCTAGACATGCGGACTCCCTCCTCTAGTACTCGTAGACGCCGCGGCCGACCTTGCGGCCCAGGTAGCCGGCTTCCACGTATTTGACCAGCAGCGGGCTGGGGCGGTACTTGGGATCTCCCAGGCCCTCGTGCAGCACGCGCAAAATGGCCAGCACCGTGTCCAGGCCGATGAAGTCGGCCAGGGTCAACGGACCCATG
>CAZDDH010000387.1:0-5777 GCA_964504165.1 uncultured Rickettsiales bacterium
GACTCAGCAGCATGATGGGAGGTCCGAAATGCCCCCTCTCGGAGGATGCGCCCGTTGTACTCGTAGTCCACGGTGACGCCGCCGTTGACGGCCGAGTCGTCCTCGATGCCCAGCACCAGGTACCCGCCCGCGGGGATGATCAGCTGGCCCTGGATGGCGTGATTGTCCGACAGGTCGTCGGAGATCACCCAGCCCTCCAGATTGATGTCCATCGCCGAGGGGTTATAGATCTCGAACCACTCGCCCACGGTGTCCTGGACCTCGTCTGGATCCTTCATGATCTCGGTGATGACAATCTCGCCGGCATCGATGACGCCATCGTCCGCCACGCCGTCGCAGTCGTTGTCCACCATGTCCCGGATCTCGTCTTCGCAGTCGTTGCCGCCACACTGGGGGCCCCAGGCCTCATCGTCGTCCGAGTCGCAGATCAGCCACTCGAGGATCTCCTCCATCACGTCGGCGGCGTCGAACGGGTCCTCTTCGGCCAGGGCGTCCCAGGCGACGCTGTTGTAGAAGAAACGCCACCGATCGCCGGCCGACTCCCCCCGGTAGGAGACGGCGTAGTTGGGCGCGCCGTACTGGCCGCCCCCGATGTTGAACACCGGCTCGCCGAGGGACTGGGGGACCGCCAGCGGCGTGGAGATGGCCGTGTAGGTATAGTCGGTCCCGACGCCACCGGTGAACATCCCGCCGATGGGATCGCCGCCTTCCCCGTAAAGGGTCTGGACCTCGGACCACAGGAAGACGCCGAGCTGGACGCCGATGTGGTCCACCAGAAACGGCCGGATGTAGGTGTAGTCCTCGATGTAGCTCTGGCTGTCCATCCAGAGCCGCCCCCCCGCGTCCAGCCAGTCGGCCAGCAGGGCTTCGTCATTGACGCTCGGGCCCGCCGCCGGGTCACCGTAGGGGTAGGGGTTGGCCGCGACCTTGGCCCCGGAGAACCAGATGACCATCGGGTGCTCGGCGAGGATCTCCGCGGTGGGCCCTTCCTCGGTTCCCGTGCCCACCACGTAGACGTCGTAGGGGATACCCAGCTGGGCCAATCCGGCGGTGAAATGGGCCTGAACATTGGGGTTGTCGTCGTCGTCGTCCACGATCAGGATGGTCTCGGCGGTGGCATTCGTCGGCCACAGCACTCCCACGCAACAGAAGGCCATCCAACCAAGAAGATGGTTTCTCATCGGCATCTCCACAGCGTACGCGTTGCCCTCATGCGGAGGAAGGCGTGCCCCCGCACTGGCCCAACAGTCTATCCCACATGGTGCGGTGCCGGAAACGGGCGCACCCCAAGGAATCGCACGGCTTGCGTGGAAGCACGGGCGTAGGAGCGGGCGATTTGAGCCGGGAGAGGCTATTCCAGAGGGGATACCGGCGAGTAGACGACGTAGACCCGGCCGTCGCCCCAGCCGCTGAGGTAGTCGCCGATGACCAGGTCCACGTACCCGTCACCGTCGATGTCGCCGGCCATCTTCAGGTGCGGCCCCAGGTAGTCGTTTTCTTCGGCCAGGAAATGGGCGGTGGTCTCACCGAGGGCGTGATCCGCCGGCAGGCCACCCTGGCGGCCGCGCACGATGTACAGGGCGCCGTACCCGAAGTCCTCCTGCTCGTGATCCATGGTCAGCACCACCATGTCGTCGTGGGTGTCGAGCTCGATGTCCCCGATGCCCACCGCCGCCGCGCCGAAGTCCTGCGCGACTTCGGCCTTGATGGAGGACTCGGCCTGGTCGCCGGTCATGGTCCCCATCCAGGAGTGCTCGTCCGAACCGTAGATGTGGACCCGCCCGTAGCCGGCGCCGGGGCCGTCGTAGCCAGGCGCGGACACGAAGATGTCCTGGCCTTCGCCGCCGACCATGTTGCCGCAGGTGCCCACGGCGGCACCCATGTTCTCGTTGATGGCCCCGGAGGAGGCGAAGTTCACCTCGGCGCTGTTGAACGTCACGCCGTCCCACTGGACCCGGCTCATGAACAGGTAAGCCTTGCCCTCGTGTTCTTCGCCGTCGTCCGGCGTCCCGATCATCAGCTCGGGGGAACCGTCGCCGTTGAGATCCGGCGCCTGGCCGATGGCGATATCGTCATCGACCTCGTCCATCGTGCCGGTGATGATGGCGTCCGCGTCCCCGGCGGTGTAGTTGCCGCTGAAGCCGGCGTTGGAGCCGAAGAAGAGGTGGATTTCCCAGGTGCTGGGCGGCATGCGCGCGGCGATGATCAGATCGTCGATCCCGTCTGTGTTGATGTCGAAATCGGCCGACATCCCCACACCGAAGTTCTGGTCGATCATGTCGCCGTCGAACTGGGCGTTCACGTCGTACAGGTCACCGTCGCTGGTATCGAACATATACACGATGCCCGAACCGGCGGCGCCACCGTCCATCATGTGGCCGGCGATGAAGACCATCGTCACCCCGTCATTGCCCGGGTCGCCTGAGGCCATCACCGTGCCGAAGCCGTTGGGGTTGTCCTGGCTGGCGGTGGGATCGGGGTTCTCCCAGCCGGGCAGGGTCAGGGTCTCGGTGCCGTACTCGACGCGGGTCTCACTGCCCTCGTAGAGCAACACGCCGCGCGCCTCGCTGCCGATAACGATGTCGGCCAGCCCGTCGCCGGTGATGTCCCCGGGGGTCAGCAGGCCGATGCTGAGGCCATCGTAGGAGTCGCCGTCGAGCATTCCGACCCGATGCAGCGGCATCATCTCGTCCCGATCCCCGTCGCAATCGTTGTCGAGGTAATCCCAGATCTCATAGGCACCGGGATAGATGGTGGGATCGGTGTCATCGCAGTCAGGGGGGTCGTCCGTGGTCTTGGAGCCGTCCCCATCCATGTCCTCGGGATCGTAGCCGGTGTCGTCGTCGTCGTCGCCGGTGTCGTCATCGTCGTCGCCGGCAGAGTCGTCGTCGTCCCCCGCATTGTCATCATCGTCATCGCCCTCGCAGGCGAGGAAGAAAAGGAACGCTGCCGTGAGCAGCAAGATCAACCAATGGTTACGGAGCATCGTGGCCTCCAATTGAATTCGGTTCAGTCAGCTCTGGCTGGGGGAGCATACCAAATCAGGAGCGGTTAGCACCGGGGCAAATCCCGGCCCCTGCAAGGGATCTGTCAAAGAAGGGAATCGGACAGGTGGGGAAATGGGGGGATCAGTACAGATCGCCGTCGTTGTTGTCGGCGTAGGTGATGTTGCTGATGGTAGGGGTGGCGCTCTGGCGGTAGATGCCCCAATGGCTCGAGTCGGTGATGGTGCTGTCGTAGATGCCCGTGGCGGCGTTGCTGAAATAGAAGTGGACGTTGCCGACGCCGTTGTTGCCGCCGTACTCCACCGTGAGCCCCGTCAGGCTCGACCCACCGTCGTAGTAACCCACGCCGAGGCCATCCCAGTCGCCCGGCTGCGGGCTGTTGAACGACGAGGTGAACAGCACGCCCAGACCGGTCCCATTGATGTCGATGCTGCCGTAGTTGTTCCAGGCCACATACAACCCGGCGCCCGCCTGGAAGTAGAATTCGCCGCCGTCATCGATGATGACGTGGGGTGAGCCGCCATCCTGGATGTAGACATCCGCCGACACATAGTACGGAGCATCCAGATCCTGCCAGGTGGCGTCCACGCTGACGGTGTCGGACCGGATGTAGACGTAGTCGTCGCCGTTGCCGGTGAAGGTGGAAGAGGCGTCCAGCTCGCCTACGTAGTCGGCGGGGAGCACGGCCGGGTAGTCGCCGTTGCCGGTCATCACGTTGTCCGTGTAGCCCGGAGCGATGCCCCTCGTCAGCCCGGAGTTGCCGTCCAGGTTGAGCCCGTGGTCGTTGTTGTAGGACAGGTCGCTCCCGCTAACCGACGGAAAGGCGTTCTGGGCGTACAGGCCCGAGTAGGACGAGTACTGGAGCGTGCAGTCCACCAGCACGGGATCGGCGAAGTAGGTGTACACGTTGCCGACGCCGTTGTTGCCGGCGTACTCCACCGTGGCACCGGTGAGCGACGAGCCACGGTCGTAGTAGCCGATGTAGAGGCCGTCCCAGTCGCCGGGCGAGGGGGAACTGGCCGCCGCGCTGAACAGGACGCCGGTTGTGTCCCCCTGCACTTCGATGGAGCCGTAGTTGTTCCAGGCCACCAGCAGGCCAGCCGAGGCCGCCCAATGGCTCTCGAAGCCGTCCTCGACGATGACGTGGGGAGCTGCTCCATCCTGAATGTAGATGTCTCCGGAGCCGTAGTACGGAGCGTCCTGAGCCTGCCAGGTGGCGTCCTCGGTGACCGTGTCCGCCCGCAGGTAGATCCAGTCCGTGCCGTTGCCGGCGAAGGTGGACGAGGAGTCCAGTTCTCCGGCGTAGTTGGCGGGCACCACGGCGGGATAGTCGCCGTTGCCGGTCATCACGTTGTTGGTGAAGCTGGGCGATCCGGTGCGGTCCAGGCCGGAGGAGGAGTCCAGGTTGACGCCGTGGTCGTCGTTGTCCTCGAAGGTCGAACCGGTGATCAGCGGGAAAGCGTTCTGCCCGTACAGGCCCGAATAGGACGAGTAACGGGACACACAGTCCGTCAGGACTGGCTCGGCAAAGTAAACGTAGATGTTGCCCAGGCCGTTGTTGCCGCCGTACTCCACCGTGGTGCCGGTCAGCTCCGATCCGCGGTCGTAGTAGCCGATGTAGAGGCCGTCCCAATCCCCGGGTGATGGCACTGACATCGACGCGGAGAAGGTGACCCCCGTCGAGGTGCCTTGCGTCTCGATGGAGCCGTAGTTGTTCCAGGCCACCAGCAATCCGGCCGCGGCGGCCCAGACCGTGTCCGTGCCGTCCTCGATGATCAGATGGGGCGCGTTGGTTCCATGCTGCACGTAGATGTCCCCCGAGCCGTAGTACGGGACCCCCAGGTTCTGCCAGGTGGCGTTCTCCTCGATGGTGTCCGCCCTCAGGTAGACCCAATCCGTGCCGTTGCCGGTGAAGGTGGACGAGGCGTCCAGCTCGTTGGCGTACGCGGCAGGGACCACCATCGGGTAGTCCCCGTTGCCGGTCATCACGTTGTCCACGAAGCTCGGCGATCCGGTGCGGTCCAGGCCGGAGGAGGAGTCCAGGTTGACCCCGTGGTCGTCGTTGTCCTCGAAGGTCGAACCGGTGATCAGCGGGAAGGCGTTCTGCCCGTACAGGCCCGAATAGGACGAGTAACGGGACACACAGTCCGTCAGGACCGGCTCGGCATAGTAGACGTAGATGTTGCCCAGGCCGTTGTTGCCGCCGTACTCGACGGTTGCACCGGTCAGCTCCGACCCGCGGTCGTTGAAGCCGATGGCGATGCCGTCCCAGTCGCCGGGCTGGGGTGAGCCGATGGCGGAGGTGAACAGCACGCCCGTGGAGGTCCCCTCCACGATCAGCATGCCGAAGTTGCTCCAGCCGATGTGCAGCCCGGCCCCGGCGTTGAACTGGACCTCGGCGCCGTCCTCGATGGTCAGCACCGGATAGGCCCCGCCCTGGACATAGAGGTCACAGGTGACCCGATGCACGAAATCGGCGGTCCAGGTCTCGTCGGCGGAGATGGTGCCGCAATGGTCGATGGTACAGCCGTTGTCGGCCACGCCGTCGCAGTCCTCGTCCACGCCGTTGACGCAGATCTCCGTGGCGCCCGGGTTGGCGTCGGGATTGGTGTCGTCGCAGTCCGTGGCGTCGAGGACCATGCCGGTGGGCTGGTCGCACGACGTCGTGGGGGCGGCCGCGTCGCCGTAGCCGTCGCCGTCCGCGTCGGCGTACCAGGTGGTCGCGTCCGCCGCGTCCGCCGCCGCCACCTCCCCCACACAGTCGTTGTCGAT
>CAZDDH010000388.1:0-5689 GCA_964504165.1 uncultured Rickettsiales bacterium
GGGCGTCTCACGCGCGGTGTGCGTCGCATGGGGTCGGCCTTCCGCCTCGGCCCATTGGTCCCGGGGGAGATGCGCGCGTCGCTGCGCTCGGTGCGCTGGGAGGGGGGACTCTGTCCCCCTTGCCCCCCAAAGGAAGAAGAGAAGAATTGCCCGGAGCTTGACGATTTATCATTTAACGACAGTAGTTACGGGCATACAAATGGTACGAACAATTGCACACGGACCCATGCGATCTTGCGCTATGCGATTTGGGAAGTTTTCCTGGCTGGGTGGTTCAGGGGCGGTGGCTGAGGCGGATCAATACCCCATCAAGAAGTTCGCATAGATCCCGATCCCGTACCCATCGATGGTGAACTCCACCGGGGCCATCTCGGCTGGATCCTGGGCTTCGCCGCCCATGAATTCCGAGTAGTTGATCGTGATCTCCAGGGTCTCCAGCAGGGCGTTGATGAAGGCGCTGGTGAGCCAGTCGCTCTCGCTGAGCAAGAGGCCGACGCCCTGGCCTTCGGTGATGTGGAAGTCGGCCACGGCCAGGTGGAACGACTCGGTGGAGACGGACATCTCCATCGAGATCTGCATGTCAGCGGTGCCACAAGCTTCTTCGAGGAAGTAGAGCCGGGCGTCGGTCTGGAGCCAGCCGAAGCGGTCCGAGGTCATGGACTGGATGGTGAACTTGACCCCGCCGCCCTCGGACTCCTCGCCGGCCTCGTCGTACTCCTCGGGGATGACGTTCTCGTAGTTCATGCGCTTGGCCATCGCCACGAGGAGCTCGGGGCGCAGGATGAAGCCCATGTCGGCGCCGGCAGGGAGCATGAACTGCTCCACAGGCGGGGTGGTGATGTCCATGTAGAGGTTGGTCTGGATGGGGAGTACGACGGTCTCCAGGTCCGGGTAGACGTAGGGGCCACGCGGGGCCAGCAGGACTTCCCCCTCGCCGATCTGCCAGGAGTCGAAGGTGGCGATGGGGGCGTTGTGGAACCGGGACTGGAGCCAATCGGTGACCAACATGGTGATGATCGGCTCCAGGGAGTCGTAGATGGCTTCCGCCGTGGGATCCCCGAGATCCATGTCCAGGGTGTCGACGACCATGTGCTGGAAGTAGGCCACGAAGGCGGTCTGATGGTCGTCGATGGGCTCCATGCCCGAGGGTAGCTCGAAGCCGATGGTGCCGCCGCCGGCGGGGAACCAGTACCCGTTGATGGCGATCTGGGGGTGGAATTCCATCTCGGCGGTGAGGCATTCGTCACAACTGGAGCCGCTGATGCCGAACAGGGGGATGTCCGGTTCGATGGCGATGCTGACCTCCATACCGAGGATATTGGTGGAGTCGGTGAGGGTCGGCAGCTCGTTGTCGTCCAGGCGCCGGAAGAGCTCGTTGAGGGCGGCCCGGTTGAGGATCATCGCCATGGCATAGTCCACGGCCTGATCCGGGACCTCGTCCTTGAGTAGCCCCCCTTGCTCGAAGTTGTACTGGTGCTGCGCCTGGTAGGCTTCGCAGTCTTCCCAGCCCTCCATGAACTGCTCCCACCACTCGCATGAAGTGGCGGTTACCATCAGGGCCAGCGTGCCGACGAACATGAGGTGCTTGGCCAACGGTACGGATCGCGTTACGCGCATACGGTCTCCTCAACCTGCATCACGTGGAACGTGCACTTCCACCATGCCAGATTCTGACGGCGATCGCGGGGTGATTATTCGCCCAGGATGGTCTGGGTCGTGCGGAAATGGTGTTTGCCTACCTGCCTGAGGATGCCCGCACCGTGGCGTTGGACGAGTTCACGGCCCTGGCGCAACACCGGATCACCGGCGCCGGAGGTGAGCTTGACGCCATGCTCCTTGGTCAGCTTGACGAGCCCGTGTAGATAGGCCGCCCGGGCGAGGATGGACGCAGCAGCCACCGCCGGGTTGTCCTCGGCGCGGGGCCGGGCAATGAAGCGCAGCCCTTCGGGCATGGCCCGGCGGATGACCGTGTCGGTTGCGAACCGGTCGATGACGACGGCGTCGAAGTCATGCCCGCGATCCTGGAGGTCCTTGACCGCCCGGGCGTGGGTCCAGGCCAGCAGTCCGTTGAGCTTGCTGCCGCTGCGGCGGAAGGTGGCATACAGCTCGTTGTAGCGGGCCGGGCCGATGGTGACGGTGGCCGCCTTGGACCCCAGCAGTCGGTGCAGCTTGATGGACAGATCGAGGACCCGATCGTTACTCAGCCGCTTGGAGTCCGTTGCACCGAGTTTGACCACCTGGGCCGCGGTGTCCTTGCCCAGCAGCACGGCGGCACAGGTGAGGGGGCCGAAGTAGTCCCCCTTGCCCGCCTCGTCGGTGCCGACCCAGCGTTTCAGGGCTCGCTCGGTGGCGGAGGCCCCCCCGCTGGGTGCGGGGCGCAGCAGCTCGGCGATGTGATCGGCGACGGCCGCCGCGGGGCCCTTGCCCGGGACCACGGACAGGCCATTCTTCTTGGAGAAGTACATGTTGACCGTGGCCTTGGTACCGCCCCCCAGCTCGAACACCAGCTTGAGGCCGTAGGGGATGGGGTCCATCTCGGCTGGGTAGAGCCCCTCGGCGTGGAGCGCCGGCATGACTTCAGTCAGCTTCCGATCGATCTCGGGGATGCCGCTGACGGGAGCGTTGGATGTTCGGTCAGCACACACGGGCTAGGCCTGGGCCAACGAGCGGTCCAGCAGTTCCTGGATGCTCTCGGCCGGAACGGCGCCGTCGCGGCGGATCGCCTGGCCGTTGCCCTCCGGGTCCACGATGGAGGATGGGGGGACGGACGGCAGATCGCCGGCGTCGATCATCAGGTCCACCGTGCGGGCGAAGTTCTTGCGGATCTGGGCCACGGAGTTGGAGCCCACCTTACGCGAGATGTTGGCGCTGCTGATGAGCAGCGGGCCGCCGAAGGCCTCGACGACGCGGGCCGGGATGGGATCGTCGGTGATGCGCACGCCCAGCTTGTCCTTGCGGCGCGGGGCGATGGTCTTGGTCACCTTGCGCGGCGGATTCCCGCCCAGCTCGAACAGGATCGTCAGCGGACCAGGCCAGAAACGCTCCATCAGGGCCTCGGCCTGCTGCGGGACGTACCCGGCGACCTGGTCCAGGGATTTGCGGTCGGGGATGAAGACCAGCGACGGCGCTCGCTTGGACCGACGCTTGGACTGGACGAGGCGGATGACCGCTTCCTCGGACATGAGCGAGGCGGCGATGCCGTAGTGCCGACCGGTGGGCAGGCAGATGAGCCCGCCGTCCTGAAGCACATCTGCGATCTCGCGGTACAGGCCGGGTTGGTCTTCCAGGGAGCGGATGTCGATGGTGCGCATGGTTTCCCTCGTGCGCGCGCGCTCGCAGCGCGGCAGCGCAGGGATGAAGTAGTGGTCTTTGGGGATCTTGTCAAATGGAACGTCAGCCCCCGCGTCGAGGAACGACGAGTTCGGGGGTGCATCTCCCGGGGCATCCCCGTATCCTGTCCCGACAAGGAGGAACAACCATGACCCTGAGCAGCCGGATTCTGAAATCCATCACGATGTCCATCGTCGGTTTTGGCATGACCGCCTTCATCGGGGCGTGCTGCACCGGTGGCGGCGACGCGAAGGACGTGACCATCGATATCCCCGTGGAAGAACCGACGGGTGACATCACGCCGCCCCCGCCCCCGCCCCCGGTAGACACGACCGTGGACGAGACGCCCGCGGCGGATACCACGGCCGGAGCCGCATCCACCGAGCCCGCCGCCGAAGAAGAGGAAAAGCCGTCCCCTACGACGGGCGGCGGCTACTCCCGCGGGGGCAACAGCACCAAGGGCTCCGGAAAGGGCTCCGCCAAGGTGAACAGGCCCAAGAGTGGTGGCAGCAGCGGCTCCAAGAGCGGCAGTGGCAGTGGCTCCAAGAGTGGCGGCTCCTCCGGCGGCAGCAAGTCCGGCGGCAGCAAGTCCGGTGGCAGCAAGTCCGGTGGCAGCAAGTCCGGCGGATCCAAGAAGTAACCTCACTCTCCTCACTCCCTTCCCCGATAAGGCAGCATAAGAAGGGGCCGCCGTCCTGGTGGCCCGAGGCCGCAGAGACGCGCGTCGGGGAGGGCTCCCGCTGCGCTCCCTTCCCCATCCTCTGCGTTTTCTCGAGGTCGCGTTGGAAGAGGGGAGCGGATTGGGAAGGGATGGATACGGTCCTGATGAGAGAAAATGGGTATGGGAGACCAGGAACCGTCGGGGAGGGGGGTGGCCGCGATGCGGCCGATCAGGCTAGCAGCTGCCGTAGTAGGCGTAGTCGATGTCGACCGTGTCTCCGTTGTTGGGGACGTAGTTGGGGTCGAAGACGACGGAGTTGATGTTGGAGTCGTAGGTCCAGCCGTTGGTGACCTGGATGCCGTTGACGTACACGGTGATCGTGTTGGGGATCGCCTGGTACGTGAGCGGGAAGGTGTCGGACAGGCTGACGCTGATCCAACCCAGGTTGTTCATCACCGATGACCAGTTGGCATCGCAGATGACGCCCAGTACGCCGCCCGTCGCGTTGGCGGCTTCCACATAACCCGTACCCGCCGATGCGCTGCCTCCGGCACCGTTGCAGCTCTGGGCGGTGTAGCCGTTGGTCCCGCAGATGGCGCTGAGGATCACATGGTCGGGGTTGGTCTTGAGGGCCTGGTACTGGCTGACCCAGGTGGACCAGTTGCCGCCGCTGTAGTCCGGCTCATCCGAGACCCAGATGACCCGCAGACCAGCGTCGGTACGCCAGAAGTTCTGGTTGGGGCTCTGGCCATTTTGGGCCATCACGGCGCCGTTGTAGCCGTACATCAGGCCCCGCTCGGTGGCGCTACCGGTGGTGCCGGCGGCGCAGTTGCTGGCGAAGGTCGTCGCGCCGTTGGGCGTGTACTGGTCGATGACCGTGGGGCTGCCGCGGAAGTTGGCGCTGTCCGTCGTGTTCACCGAGATGTGGAAGTCCACACCGGCGTTACTGATGACCGTGTAGAAGTCCTGGAAGTCGTCGCCGAGGGTGGACTGCTCGTCGGACATGGAGCAGGAGTTGTCCACGGTCCAGATGACGTCGGTCTGGTTGTTGCCCTGCTGGTTGAAGTTGTCGCTGTAGTACCCGCCAGCGAGACCGTCACCTTCCTGGTCGCCGTTGGCGGTGGGCTGGAGCGGATCATCGCTGGACACGGCCAGCATGCCGACGAAGTTGGTCACGTCGTCCGGGTAGAAGTCCACCGTGACGGCCACGGAGTCGCCGGGCACCAGCTCGCCGCCGCCGGCGATCAGGGTGTCCAGGTTGGTGCCGTCCAGGGTGAATCCGTTCACCGGGCTGGAGGTGTAGTTGTAGCCGTAGACCTCGAGCGGGACGGCGCCGACGCTGCGTACGTAAATGGTCGTGCTGTCCGGGCAACCGGCGTTGAGCTGGCCGAAGTCGTAGTACCACGGGTCGATCTCGATCTCCGGGGTCGCGCCGTCACCCAGCAGATCGACGTACACCGTCGGCTCGTCGGGGTCGTTGCTGTCGATGTCCACCATGCCCGTGTAGGGGATCTCGTAGGTGGGCGTGAAGCTCACCTGCATCTGCGTGTCTCCACCGGCGCCGACGATGGTCCCCTGGGGATTGGTGGGGATGGCGAAGGCGGCAGGACCGTTGACGGAGATGCTGTTGAGGTTCAGGTCCGCGTTGCCCACGTTGTAGATGGTGACCCAGGCGTTCTCGGTCGTGTATATATAGAA
>CAZDDH010000389.1:0-5562 GCA_964504165.1 uncultured Rickettsiales bacterium
TTTGGCGATCAGGTACTCGTAGGCGTCCCCGAGCACCGTGGAGTCCACATCCGCCTTCCGCATCCGGTACTTCTCGAAGTGCTGGAGCAGGGCGTCGAGCAGGTGATCGGGGAACCGGTCCTTGTTGGCGAAATCCACGTCTTGGAAGACACCCTTCAGCCTCGGATTCGCATCCTCGATGGCCCGGAAGGAAGTGTTGAGGACGGTGCCGATGTCCACCGACTCCTTCCGCACATCCGACCAGAAACAGTCCTCCGGGACGTGGAACCGATGTTCCTCGGGGTCGGCGGCGAGTTCCTCGTCCTCGTACTCGGCCAGGCGGTCCTCGTACTCCTCTTCCCACACGTCGCAGAGCCGTTTGTAGAAGAGAAGGCCGAAGATGTAATGCTTGTAGTCGCCCGAGTCGATGGAGCCCCGGAGGATGTCGGCTGCACCCCAGAGGTGACGTTCGAGGGCTGGTAGGGTCAGCTTACCGTTGTTGGTCATGGGGGTTTCTTTCACCTTCGATACCGCCTCTTGGGCGGGAGGCTTTGAGTCTGCTGGGCTAGAGTCCGGGGCATCGTCTCCGAGGGCATCCTGGAGCATCATGACCTGATCGTCGGTGGGGTTGGCCTTACCCCGTTCCCAAGAGGAGATGTACCCCTGGCTGACCCCGATCAGCTCGCCCACCTTGGCCTGGCTCAACCCGGCCTCTTTTCGGGCCTGTTTCAACCACTCACCGAACGTCATCGACATACTCCACTCACCTGCCGCTGGACCGTTTTCAACCCGCGTCGGGGTCTGCGTCTACTGGGGGCTGGATCTTCTTGAGAAGCTGATCCACCTGTACGCGATCTGCGTAGGGAATGCCCCCAAGCCAGGGTACGACTTTGAGGATGTCGCGGGCAACGCGGCAGGGGTCGCGGTGCACCCTTTGGGTTTCTCCGACCGCTCACTACGCGTAGGGATCGTAAAGGAAATCCCGCGATGCCCGACAACGACGACCTGCTCCGCCACCTCGATCTCGCCCTCTCAGCCAGTATCCACGCCCGAGTTCTCGCCGGTGCTCTGCCTGACGACGTGCCCGACATCCCGGTGGAGGCCCTCGACGCAGCCTTGCGTGCGGACGGGGAATATGGGGAGGCCCGTGCTGCTGTCCGTGAGGCCCTCGATGTCCTGGAGGCGTCAGTAGACGGAGAGACGTGGAAGATGGTGTTGGAGGTCGAAGCTTCGATGAACCAACGGTACGCGGTCACGTCGGATGTGATCTGGCGACTGGCCTGGACGGCTGCGAGCAGGTGGGTCAGCGAGAAGTGAAGGCCCGCAGAACCTTCAAGGCGAGGTCGCGGTGCTCAGCGGCGATCTTGTTCCATGTGGACACGAGCTTGGCCTCGCCCGGGTCTCGCGGAGGCTCCGGTATCGGCTCCCCGATCCCCTCGAACAATGCCGCCATCGGCACCCCGAGGACTCCGGCCACGACCCTCAGTCGAACGAGCGATATTGCAGTCTTGCCACGTTCCGTTCTCTGGATGGTCTGCGGATCCAGAGAGGCTCGTTCAGCGACGAGTTCTTGGCTGTACCCCCTCAGCCGGCGGATCTCCGCGAGACGCTCCCCAAGGGCGAGCAGGAACGCTCTGTCGTTGTCGGTGTGATTGGTCATGTCTTCCCTCCAAGGATGGAGGGTGCGTCAGTGCCGCAACACCGCACCTGGCGTCGGCCGACATGCCCGATCTAATATGATAGGTAGACTCGGAGGAGGGATACCTGATGAAAGCTACTTTGGCCCCAATAGTCTCTGTTCTGGTTCTGACGGGGTGCTGTCTCCCTCAAGGCAAGCCAGGAGCCATTCAGGCGACCAGCATCGAGCTGGTGGATGAGGCTGGCACAATCCGTGGCGAACTCAAAATGATAGATGGGGAACCGCAGCTCCGGCTCCTCCGCACCGATGGAAGCCCGGGCCTGATAGCTGGGCTGACCGGCGAAACCGCGAAGGTCCAACTGACGCCCACTGATGACGGCCCCACGGTACTCGTGGAGGCCGACGAGAAGATCGCCAAAGTGTGGACCTTGGAGTCCGAATCCGGCAGCAACGGTATCCGGCTTGGAGCTGGGGCGGATGGGCCGCTGCTCGGGCTGTCGTCACCGGGACCCACGATCATACTGACGGCGGTTGCCGATGAACGGTCTGGGCTCCTCCTTCTTGACGGCGACATTGTGACGGGCGAGGTGACCATCAATACAGACGCGGAGGAGGGAACAATTGTGCTCCGTGATCCCGGTGGGGGAGATCGGGCAGTTGGCCTTCTGATGTCCGACGACAATGGTGGCCACGTCGTTGTCTCGAACGAGAAGGGCCGAATCACGGGATCCATGCCGTGACGGAGGTGCAGAGACGATGCGAGTGATGATCGTATTGGCGTTGTTGTTCAGCATCCTTGGTTGCGACTCGCCTGGAAAACACCTGGAACAGGGGAACACTTTGGCCGCATCGGGCGATCCCACCGGTGCTCTCACCAAGTACGCCGAGGTCATCGACGGCTGGCCAGAATCCGAGGAAGCTGTCATGGCCACCGCAGCAGCTGCGGACGTCCAGCTGTCGGTCCTGGATTCGCATCTGGAATCGGGAGACAACCTCGCTGCTGCACGGTTCGTGCAAGCGATCTTAGGTGGTCCATATTCTTCGGACGTCACAGAAGGGGTCGAAGAGCGGCGGTCCTCGAAGAAGGAGCTAGCCGAGGCCCTGACATGGTTGGAATCCACATCCGATGAGCTTGAGGAACGGGCGACGCTCGCAATGCGGCTGGTAGATGAGGCCCCGTACCTGGATGCCGAGACCAGGCCGTGGCTGATGGAGCACTTGCCGGCAGCCTACAAGGACCGCTGCACCGACCCGCTGAACGACCTCGCGGCCGTGTCCGATCTGGGGCGGTTGGACGAGATCGAAACCGACTGTTTGACGCTCGCCACCTTCTCTGCCGAGTCGGAAGAGGGCAAGGCTGCCCGGGCCGCGATAGATGAGTTCATCCCCGCCCGGAGGGACGCGATCAAGAGGTCGCCCGCCTACCGAACCGAAGAGGCGTTCCGAAAATGCCGAGAGTTCTCTTCATACGCACGCTCAGCCAAGAGCCGTGCACAAACATACGCGATCCAGGGGCGACAGGATGACGTGTACAGGGAGCAGGAGAAGTTGGAGCGGAAGGCCAACGAGTTCCGGCCCACCATTGAGTACCTCAGGGAACGCTTCCAGGCGATGGAAGACGGGCAGGCACGCTACAACCTCGCAAAAAGGATCGAGCGTGAGTGCCAGCTCTAAACACCAATGGCCCGGGCCTCGGTGTCCGTTTCAGCCATCTCAGATCTGGGTCAGTGTCGTCGCGGCCCCGGCCGGCGCCGCCGGGGTGTGGTGTCGCGATATTGCTCCAGATTTGCCCAGCCTTGCAGAATCTCCAGCAGTGCTACGGCGCCCATCAAAATTTCGTATTGAACCGCGCCGCGATCCCTGGTTGGGCAGCTCATGGCGGCGATCCAAGCCTCTCGAATATGGTGGTGCACTACGGAAACCGTGTCTTCCGGTGCACTGTCTACGGCCGGTGGGAACCTGCTGGGAATCGTCGCCATGGGATGGGCCCTCCATGCACTTCATGGGTGATAGGCCCGTTACCGGGGACGACGCTGGATGCCGGCCTCCGCACTGGCCGCAGGACGGCCCCGGATCCCACAGGCAGGCATGGTGCGTGGCGACGACGAGGAAATGGTCCTGGCTGAGGCTGGGCCTGCCTGAGGGGGGTACCCAAACTGCTGGGGATGGCAGGGGGCGGACGGGTTATCGAAATACAGATCCCCAACGGCGTTAGGGATTCACTGTCCGGTTCATCGGTCTGCGGCCCGAGGGCATCAAGGTGCGGTGTGCACGTATTGGAGTTGGCGACCCACATGAACGATGATCGATCCATGACGAGGATCCACGACGACAACACCGGCGACGACAAACCGCCTACTGAGCTGTCGCCAGAGTTCCCCGACGTTTTCGCGGCGTTCATGGATGGCTGGGGCCGGGACATGGAACGGACGACCCGCCGCTGGGCCGAGGAGCCCGACGCCCTTGTAATCGACCTCGTTGAGAATGAGTTGGTCATCATCCCGCCGGTACCGGAAGAAGACCTGTGATGGGGGGCAGGAGAAGACCCAAGATCGGCCCCGACGCTCTACTGCCGCTCGATCAGGACCAGTTCCTGCACGCCTGCCGGGTTGCCGAAGCTGCCGCGACCCAGGGGATGCCGATCGAGAACCTGGAGAATTACAGCGTGGCATCTGATCTCGGCAGTGAGGTCAGCACCCATCGGTTTGCTGATGAACGGATGAGCCAGGCGATGCTGGGGGTCAAGACAGTGGCTGGTCTCACGGATGAAGAATTCAGGCGATTCGTTCTGCGGTTCCTAGCCATGATCGAGGTTATGGAGGACCGCAGGGTGGAGAGATGGACCCGTGACATCGTGGACGAAGATGAACGCTACGAGGAGGTGAACGCGGCTGTCATTCGTGCCGCAGCTGTAGCTCCTCTCAACGAGGACCAGCGGTTCGACCCAGTGGAATTTTTCCAACAGGTCAAAGCCATCGCTTCCGGGCATCGCGATGAAGGCCGGCTGCGGGGAACCCCGCAATGACCAAACCCTTGCCACCGGACCCGCAGCGGGGAGCATCGTCAGGGTAGTTGCGGCTGTGGGTGCCCGCTCCCCCAGCGACCCATACCGAGTTCAGAGAAGGTGTCTCCATCGGCATCCAGGGTAGCCGAGACCGGGATCGAACAGTGAATTGTCCACCCACCCGAATAGTCGGTGGGAATTCGAGAGACCTCCGCAGAATTTTGGTTCCAGAGCGATGGTCATCCCCTGGAGTCGAGGGAAGGCGAATGATAGCAGGGGACCATCGGGATCTATGACTTCGCGAGCAGACTCTCTCTCCAGCAGCCGAACCTCACCGCCACCATTCGGATCGTCGCTCTCTGTGAAGAAATCCAGGTCGATATCGAGGTAGATGTTCTCGACTCCTTCCCTCTTTGCCTTGTCGAGAAGCTCGTCTATAGACGCGAAGCACCGTACTTTGTGGATCTGGCCTTTCACATCCACCAGATCGGGTTCCGGCCCGTCGCGGTGTTTCTGCACGACGTACACATCACCTATCAGGTCGAGGTATGCGGCAGCGAGCACATGTCCGTCGTCGTGAGGGTGGAGTTCAATCCAGCTCGCCACGGCTGTCCCCGTCATGTTGCTGAGGTCCAGGCCCCGGAGTATCCCCCTCTCGTATGAGTCAGGCGCTGCCAGGTCTCGATGCCAGTCAAGGCTGATGAGATCTGGCCGCGGCTTCGTGGGATTCTCCACCCGCCACCGATTCCAGTAGAAGAATGCGAACCGGTGCTCATGGAAGGTCGCTACCTCCATCGCCTCCGTTTCAGGGCGAGATGGGTGGGCAACGATCCAGTTGTATGAACCCGGCGGCGCCATGTCGTAGTTCGGTGCTTCAAAGCAGATCGTAGCTACGTCCCGTCAAGTGGTGTAAGAGCCGCGGCTCCTCCTACCTCAGTTC
>CAZDDH010000390.1:0-5538 GCA_964504165.1 uncultured Rickettsiales bacterium
AAGAGGCGCCGCACCTTATATAAACCGCTCACTGGTTATGCAACCAGGGGGCAGACCTTCCGGAACCATGATCAGTCCGCCCGATAGGGCTGTTTAATATTGTAATCGTCGGATTAAAATAGACAAGCGGTGGTGCATCGAGATGTGTGCCGAAATGACCCGAGCGTGATGGAACGCGTCCATCTTGATTCTCCGGTGCGATATGTCCGGTACCTAGCCCAACCCGTGATACGTTGCCAATGGAACCGGAGGGACAATGACACGCTTGGCCGCGATCTTGATGATTGGACTCACGATCATCCTGCCGACGAATGCCGTCACTGACGAACTGCGCTTTGTGGAGCTTCAGATAGGTCGCGAGTACGCGCATCTACAGCTATCTACCCATCCTGACGACTTCGCGAGACACGCCAGAATGAAAAATGGCTACACCATCACGGTGGGATTGTTGGGTGTTGCAGGCGTTGGCACCATGGGGGCGACGATCACCGCGCTACAGAACCCACCGGATCAGACGACCGGAGATTATTACGATGCCATGAATTTCGGGTTCATCGTTGGAACGTTCATGTTGAACATGGCCATCGGCATGGGGATCGGTGCCGCCGTAGAGGTGGACGTGCTGCGCAAGGCCAGCTTGAAGAGTGAACAAACCGAACCCGCATACAGATTGTCCTCCGTAGATCGGAGGATAGCAGGCGATGAATGGGTACGTCCCATTGGATTGGTGGGGCTCAGGCCCCTTCCCCGGAATCGGCCTCGAGCCCATCCTCCTCAGCTTCGTCCTCCCCATCCGCCGCCAGGGACTCGGGCGGGACCTCCACAGGGACCGCACACCTGAACCCGTTGTAGATGCTGCGGGCGGTCGGTTCGGCCACATCCCGGTCGGCCACCCGGACGTCGTCGGCGTGGCCGCCGAAGGAGCCGCCGCGGAGGACCCGTTTTTCACCGGAGGTGGCTCCGGTAGGGTCGGTCTGCTTGGCGGCGGGGTAGGGGCCGTAGCGGTCGCGGACCCATTCGCGGGCGTTGCCGGACAGGTCGCGGACGCCCATGGCGGTCGCTCCGTTGCTGGAGCCCACGGCCACGGTGCGGTTATGGCGGCAGTCCAGGTAATTGGCCTGGGCGCAGGTGGGGGCGCTGTTGCCCCAGGGGTAGGCGTGGCGCTTGCCTCCGTCGGTGTCGTAGTAGGCGGCGTTCTCCCACTGGGCTTCGGTGGGCAGGTCCTTGCCCAGGGAACGACAGAAGGCGCGGGCCTCGAACCACGTGACGCCGGTGACGGGGTGGGTGCTCATCATGCTGGCGGCGTGGTTCTGCAACCAGTCGCATTGCTCGGAGTTGGAGCACCAGCGGGAGAAGGCGGCGATGCTGACCTCGTCGCGGTCGATGGCGTACGGAGAGAGGGCCACGGGGTGGCGCGGGTGCTCGTGGGCCTCGCCGACGCCGGGATTGGAGCCCATGGAGAAGGTGCCGCCTTCGATGTAGACCATGCCCTTGGGGATACCCTGGCTGCCCCCTTGGCCCTCCTCGCCGTCCTCGCTGCTGCCTCCGCCGGCGTCCTGGAAGGCGGAGAGCCAGCTGGGGCGGGAGTAGTCGTTGGCGGTGCCGATGACGCCGCTGACGGCGGGGACCACCTCGGTATTGGCCGCGTCGGGGGGGCTGGCGATGGGGGTGTCGTCGGCGACGGGGCGTACCGGGCCGATGACCTCCTCGGGGATCAGCACCGGCTCCTCCTCTTCTTCGGGCTTGGGAGGAGGCATGTAGACCTGACGCGGGCGCAGGACCTCCTCGAGCTTGAGCACCACCTGTTCGGGCTCCTTGCCCAGCAGGTGAGGGGCGCCGACGAGGATCAGGATGGGCGCCAGCACTCCGGCCCCGGCGAAGCACAGCAACCAGCTCAGCGGGCCCAGCCACAGGCGCCGCCGCCCGGCGTCGGCGTCGGCCAGCAACTCGCGGAATATCGCGCGGTCTTCCTCGTCTAGATCCGGAGAGGAGAGGGCGGCCCGTACGCGGCCGGCCGCAGCGGGGGACCACCACGCGGCGCGCAGATCGGTGAAGACGGCCTGGTGCCGCGTGTCCGTGTCTGTTCCGGGGTGTTCGGGACTCAAAGCCCGTGGAGTATAGCGGTTCGCGCGCGGAGGTCATCGGTCATCTTGGTCCTCTGTGCTGCGAACGTGGCGCTGCTACAATGCAGCCGGATTGGCTCCCGTCGATACGGAGCAATAACTGGAGGCGCGATGATCCAGGCAGTTCGAATGGTGTGTTTGGCCGTGATGATGGTCGTGCTCCCCTGGACGGTGGTGGCGGGGGACAATGCGAACAAGCGTCAGCTCAACGAGACCCCCAAGGTGTCGCCGCCTTCGAGCCTGTTGCTGGCCGCAGACGGTTCCACGATCTCCAACCCCGTCGACGAATTCGAAGAGCCCATCCAGCTGGCCATCGACTTCGTTGCTATCCAGAAAGCCACCGAACAGGAACAGGCCGGCGATGCCCAGGGCGCCATCGAGACGCTGCGGGCCGCCGTCGAGGCCTCCCCCGAGGACGCCACCCTGATCGCCGCATTGGGCGCGGTCCTCCTGGAACAAGGCAAGTTGGAGGAAGCGCGGGCCGAGTTCGAGCGTGCCGTGGCCGCCAACAACGACGACCCGTCCGGCCACGCCGGGCTGTGCTACCTGGGGGCCATGGAGAGTGACAGCTCCGCGGTGGCCGTGCGCTGCGAGACGGCGCGCAACCGCAACATCAGCGATCCGGTCTACATGAAGATCATGATGTCGGCGGAGCTGCTGCAAAACGGGATCCACGATTCCACGGTGGGCATGCTCGACGGCCTGGTGATGTCCAATCCCTACGTCCCGGCGCTGCGCCTGCTGTCGCTGGAGGCCAACCTGCGGGCTGAACGCCCCGATGGCGGTAGGCAGGATCTGGTGATGCTGGAACAGATCTATCGACCGGCCGGCAAGCCCATGCCCCGCATCCTCGACCGCATCTCCGCGTTCAAGCTGGCCGACGTGGTGGGCACGGACATCCCCTGCTTCCTGGATTACGCCCAGTGGCAGATCGCCGCCCTGGACGGCGCCGTCATCTCCACCGAGACCATCGAGCGGCTCTCTACCTGCCGCGGGGGGGACGAGCCGGCCTACGACAAGGCGCTGGTGGAGCGCCACAACGAGGACGGGATGAAGGCCCGCACCGCCGGGCAGCTGGCCGTGGCCATCGAGGCGTTCAACGCGGCCCTGGCGCTGGAACCGGACAACCTGGTGGTGCTCTCCAACCTCTCCTACACGGCGTTCGAGAGCAAGGACCTGGCCCTGGCCGAGCAGACGCTGAAGCACATCTTGGAGCTGACGCCGGACGACCCGGAGGCCCGGCGCAATTACGGGATCTTGCTGCTGGCTCAGGGCCGGGAGGAAGAGTCCAAGGAGTACGTGGACAAGCCCTGACCCGAGTCAGAGTAGGGCCACGATCTCCTCCAACCAGCGCCGATCCACCTCATCGAAGGCCCCCACCTCCGCGCTGTCCACGTCCAGCACCCCCGTCACCTGCCCGCTGCGGTCCCTGAACGGCACGACGATCTCCGAGCGGGAGCGGGCGTCGCAGGCGATGTGACCCGGGAATCGGTGCACATCCTCGACGACCAGGGTCTCGTTTTGCTCGAAGGCCGTTCCGCACACTCCCTGGCCGATTTCGATGGTCTGGCAGGCCAGGCTACCCTGGTAGGGGCCCACAACCAGCCGTCCCTCCAGCTGCCGATAGAAACCGGTCCAGAAGAAGTGGGGCTGCTTGTGGTGCAGGATGGCCACCATGGTCGCCATGCGGGCGATGGGATCGCCCTGCTTGGGGAGTTCTTCGTCGAGTTGCCGGCGCAGACGCTGGTACCTGCCAGCCTTGATATCGGATCGTTTTGAAGCCATGGATCGGACTCCCTGAATTGGGTCGGCGACGACCGGTATGGTAGCGGATCCGACCGTCTGCGGCAGGAGGGACGATGCTCGAGTACTCCATCCGCCTCGTCCATCGGGGGCTGGGCTCGATCCTGCGTTCACCGGTGGGGCCGCTGGGGCCGTCCACCATCCGGATGCGCGTGTGGCCCACCGACGTGGATGTGTACGGCCACATGAACAACGGCCGCTACCTGACGATGATGGACTTCGGCCGCACGGACCTGGTGATCCGCAGCGGGATGGGCCGGGACTGGCTGCGCCGGGGCTGGCGTCCGATCCTGGGCGGCGCGACCATCTCCTACCGCCGCTCCCTGACCCCGCTGAGGCGCTACGAGCTGGTGTCCCACATGGCCTGCTGGGACGACAAGTGGTTCTACATCGAGCAGCGATTCGAGCGTCGCGGCGAGCTGTACGCCACGGCGCTGGCCAAGGGGCTGGTCACATCCGATGGCGACAAGGTACACCCCCAAGAAATGATGGAATCCCTGTGTGGAGAGGTGGAGTCGCCCCCCATGCCGCCCTCCATCGCTCGCTGGCGTGAAACCGAGGCGGCCATGCGCGGCTACTGAGCCTTCATTCATTCCCGCTGGCATCCTGGACATCATGGTGGCAGGATGCACGTGGGAGGTACCCAATGATGACTCGGTTTCAGTGCCTGACGGCAGCCCTGTGCTGTGCCGCGTTGAGCGTCCCGGCCGCCCAGGCCGGCAGCGGCGGGCCCGACGACTACGGCTACCTGTATTACGACTCGGACAGCATGCACGGTCCCCAGTACAGCTGGGTGGACATCACCGCCACAGGGACGCACCACAACGCCCTGGATGATGCGGTGTCAGAGCTGGTCTCCATAGGGTTCTATTTCGAGTACTACGGGCAGACCTACAACACGCTGTACATCCAGTCCAACGGCGGCATCACCTTCGACAACGGCGTGCTCTCCGACTACCCGGATCCGTTCCCCTTGGTCGGCTCCCCCGACGACATCGTGGCCCCGTTTTGGGACGACCTGATGCCGGTGCCGTGGTTCTTCTCGCCGGTCTACACCGAGACCCTGGGTACGGCACCCAACCGCACGTTCGTCGTGCAGTTCGACGGCATCCCTCACAGCTCCAATCCGTTCTTCAAGCTGTTCTTCGAGATCATCTTGGAGGAGGGTACGAATCGCATCCTCGTCCAGTACGAGGACGTGGTCATCAACGACGCGGGCAGTACGAACGGCGGCGAGGCCTGCGTGGGGATCCAGGGCAACACCGAGGGGTACCTGCAGTACAGCTTCAACGAGGCGGTGCTGACGAACGACCTGGCCGTCGAGTACCGGCTCTGCCAGCCGTCCGACGGCGACGGCGACGGCTACACGGACTGCGAGGACTGCGACGACAGCGACGCCGACATCCACCCCTACGCCACGGAGATCTGCGACGACGGAATCGACAACGACTGCGACGACGTGGCCGACGAGCTGACGGACCAGGACGGAGACTGGGAGAGCAACTGCACCGGGGACTGCGACGACGCCGAGCCGCTGGCCTACCCGGGCAACACGGAGGTCTGCGACGGCATCGACAACAACTGCGACGGCGTGGTGGACGAGGGCTTCGAC
>CAZDDH010000391.1:0-5537 GCA_964504165.1 uncultured Rickettsiales bacterium
CCCGACGCTGACCTACGTGACCTTCTCGTGATTCTCGTGAAACTACGTCGGCGGCGGCGGGTTGTACTTGCAAAATTCCTCTTCCCCGACGCTGACGAACGTCACCATCTCGGGAAACTCGGCCGGCGCCAACAGCGGTGGCGGTGGGTTGCGCTCACTGAACTCCTCCCCGACGCTGACGAATGTCACCATCTCGGGAAACTACTCTTCCTTTTTCAGCGGCGGCGGGGTGCTTCTCGTCTACTCGGACCCAACGTTGACCAACGTGGCAATCACCGACAACTGGTCCAACTACGACGGCGGCGGGATGTCCCTGTATTCCTCCTCCCTGACGCTGACGAATGTCACCATCTCGGGAAACGAGGCCATTGACAGCGGCGGCGGGATGTCCCTGGACAACTCCTCCGCGACGCTGACGAACGTGATCATCTCGGGTAACTCCGCCTCATCCGGCGGCGGGATGTACCTTTCCTCTGGATCCCCAGCCTTGACCTACTGCAACGCTTGGGGCAACACCCCCGACAACTACTCCAACATGACCGACCCCACCGGCACCGACGGCAACATCTCCGTCGATCCAGAGTTTCTCGACACCACAGACCCTGACCCCATCAACTGGGATCTGCACCTGACCACGTCCTCACCGCTCATCGACGCGGGAGACCCCAACATCCTCGACCCGGACGGCTCACCTTCCGACATCGGAATCTACGGTGGCCCCGACGCCGAGTTCTGGGACATGGACAACGACGGTTGGTATGAGTGGTGGCAACCAGGTGAGTACGACTACGTCAACTACCCAGCCTTCGGGTGGGACTGCGACGATCAGGACGACACTGTCTATCCCGGGAACGGGTGCTGACCGCCGCCAGGCGCTCATCGGCCAGCAAGGGCCGCTCAGTCCTCCGTAGCCCCCGTAAGCGGCGCCAGCTCTCACGGAGCGTCCGCGGGCCGCCACAGAGGTGTACTGGATGTTCCTGATAGTCTTGCTGCCATGATGTACTTCTACTCCACCCATAGTCCGTCCGCAGGGGTCGGAATACCCGACAATCTAGTTGATGAAGTCGAACGGATCGTAGGCGATCGCTCTGGTGTGGGGATCGATCCGTACTCCGATGGAACGTTCTACCCCCAGCAGGCCGAAAAAATGCTTCCCGAATTGACCGACGGGCTGGCGAGTCGTCGGGAGGAGTTATCGAAGGAAATCGTCTCGGATGGTAGGCCACTCAGACCATGGGAGAACGACTGGCTCGCCAAGAAGGTCGAGAAAGACCCCCTCTGTTTGCTTCTCCGGGAACTCCTCGACTTGCTGGAGAAGGGCCTCGAAGCAGGCGGCCAGTTCGGGTGGGGCGGTGACTGACTGGGTTTGATTCCTCCTCGCCAACGACATCCCCTACCGCGATTCCCCGGGAAGACAGGATGGATGCTGACCGGCCGGCTGGGGCAGGTCAGATGGGCTAGCCACGCTATCGGTCTCCCTAGCCACGACGACTAACACTGGATTCGTCCCATCCATCCATTTGGAATTGAGCTAGGCTACTTTCATGTCGGATGACGGTCAGCAAAACGGCAACAGATGGAAACGGTGGCGCAAGCACATGACCGCATCGTCGTTGACCAGACCTATCATCCACGCTCTGTGCATCTCGCTGCTAGCGGTGGTCGGATTGTATGTCACCCAGATGGAAATCCATGGTGCGAATGCCTACCTGCCAGTTAGCTTCGGACACCTTAACGTCCTTGCCATTGGACTCGGTTGTACCGGCCTCTTGGTCAGCTTGGTCTCCTGCTTTCTTCTGAATCATGGGAAGCGGATCCCATGGATGGTCCTGCTCACAGCGCCTATGGCTATCCTTCTGCTCGCCGGTATCACCAGAGCCGTGCATATAGATTCGTTGTTCACTTCGACTGAACTTCCCCAATACACGTGCAACCGTAACCGACTGTGCTCGGATCTCCTGTTCAGGGCTGCCCTCCTGGAGTTTCGTACCGCATTCGGCTTGATGTGGGCCGGCCTGGGGTTCGCCTCCGCCGCCATAGCAGCGGCCTGTACACATGCTCCAGCGGTGGAAAAACCTAACCGTGGTGGCCGGTGGGGCTGGCTCTGTGCAGGTGGACTGATCGCGGCGCTCGTATTGGTCGATGTCGCGGCCCGTCAGGAAGAGATCTACCAGTACCTTTTCAGCTCGAATCCCTCAACTTCGGCCTTCTGGTTCTGGGACTCCCTGAAACGTGTGTTCAGGCTGCTTCCCGATACCGCTCCATTGCTCGCCGCTCTGCTGATGCTCGCGATCATGCCCTTGTTCGCGGCACCCTTGATGCCACGCTTCCACGAGTGGCAGCACGGTATATCGCGGCATCTCATGGCGGCTCGTGGATTGGCTGCGACTGGCCTTGTTGGATGCTGTTCGTGCCTGGCACTGAGTACGTGGTTTGTTACTGGTGGAAGCCAGCTCAGAGCCCTTCACATTCTCATCCAACCATTGGGACCTTTGAGTGCCGGGCACAGCTACATCTTTTACCTGTTTCGTAACCTGGCCTGGACCCCCATCGTTGCAACCTCTGCTGCTTTCATCGTGGCCCTACCTCTGTTGGTCACCCCCGGCATTCGTGGACTCCGCAAGTTCGTTCCAATGGCTCTTTTTTTGGTTATCCTGGCAATGTTCTACGGCTCGACAGCGATCTCTACCGCTCGCATCGAACGGTCCGTTGGGGCGCTCCCGGTTGTGGATCCAGATCTGTACGCTGTGACCGGTTCAATTCTGGGCCATCGTCCCTACCAGACGTGGAAGGAATATAGCCATTTCGGTCAGTATCATTTCGGGGATGCGGTCCACGTTGAGGATACTGATCTACGCCTTCCCCGCATCCGGGTGGAAGGGGCTACGAGGAATGCGAAACTGATCCGCATATCCTCACGGTGCATCTCATTTGGTACGGAGGCATGCGATGATGAAGATGCTGGGCACATGGCCCCCACTTTGGCAGCCAACCAACTGCTCGTCGGCTACCACCGTACTCCTGAATACCTGCTCTCGGGTATCCATCGCGGAATCCTGGATGTCGCAGCAGACGCCTCCACGCCAATGGAAACCATCGATGGAGTACGGCAACTCGCTGTGATTCATGGTTGGAATGACGTCAAGTTTCTAGTGGCCCATCCGGGACATGAGTTCTGCCCTCGTTATCGTGCAATAGAGCTGGATCCCCCACCTGAGTTGGGCCCTCCATCCACCGAACATGTCTGGATTCTGACCATCGGATCGGACGAGATAAGCCTCTCTTCGGTCGCATCCGGGCACACCTTTTCGGACTCCAACGCAGGGATATTAGCCAGAGACGTACAGGATACGCTGGCAGAAGAGCATTCAACTCGGTTGCTCTTCGTCCGGCACCAGTCGGATCTGACCTATGGTGAATACTTGGCCGCTGTGGCCCCCTTTTTGAATCTGGAGCTGTTCGCAGATGTGTGGCATTCACTCTCCGAGGTGGAGTCACAGGACGCCTGCTGCTGCCACGGTCCTATTCCGGGGATTCCCAGCAGACTCGTTGTGGCGTCCGGGCTCCTCGAATGGCATCAGGTTCCCCTCGTCTGTCCAGAGATTCTGTGGACCGCTGGTGTGATAGACGAATGAGTCCATCGAGAGCGCCTCCACTTGGTCATCCCCTACCGCGACTCCCCGACCGACGAGGATCCTACCGACCGCCGCCAGGCGCTCACCGGCCGGCAAGGGCCTCTGTGATAGCTCCGTGGCCTCCGTCTGAGCGACATCGAGGTTGGCATCCAGCGGAACCCTCCGTGGAGCATCCACGGCCGATACAGAGGCTTCCACGGGAAGGCAAAGCGCCTCCACCGCGGGGGCGGCATCGGCTGTCGGTGGCCCAGGTCTTCCTAGTGAGATTCCTGTAGGAGCCAACAGGATCCTGCTGTCGCGGTGATGATCGGGCCGGCCGTGATGACGCCTGAGCTTCGTGGCACGAGTGGTATCCTGAACCCAGGGAGACCATCAGCATGCGAACCAGTGTCATCTACCGCATCACCTTGCTGGGCATCCTGCTGTTCGCCGTTGGGTGCCCGGCTGTGGATGACGATGACACCAACGAGACGGTGGACTACTGCACGGGAGAGGCCGCCACTGAGGTTCCATCAGATTGGGTGTTCATCGAGGGCGGCACATTCGAGATGGGCAGCGATGATCATGACATGGACGAGTATCCGATACACACGGTGGAGGTTCCCACTTTCGACATGTGGCGGACGGAGATCACCGTGGAACAGTACGCGAGGTGCTGGTGTGCTGGTGAGTGCAGCGAACCTGGAGGTGGCGAGTCGCGAGACAACTGGGAGGTTCCGGGACGCGAAGATCATCCAATAAACAACGTAGATTGGTCGGATGCATCCGGTTTTTGCATATGGCTCGGGGGGAATCTACCCAGCGAAGCGGAATGGGAATTTTCGGCACGTAGCCGAGGCCAGAACAACACCTATCCGTGGGGGGAGGATTATCCGAGTTGCGACTGGGCCGTAATGACCGACAACTATCACTCATCAGGTTGTGATCTGGGACATACGTGGGAGGTATGCGGGAAGACGGCGGGCAACACGGAGCAGGGGCTTTGCGATATGTCAGGCAATGTGTGGGAGTGGGTCCAGGATGGATACCATGACGGGTATGACGACTCTCCGACGGACGGCAGTGCTTGGGGCATTCCCGGCAACGGCTTTGATGGGATTCTTCGAGGTGGCTATTTCGGAAACGGTGATGCATACGATATGCGTACGACACATCGATTCCCCAACACCTACGATCTCGTTTCCCACTCCATCGGCTTTCGCTGTACGAGGTAGTCATCGACCACTTCCGTGCCCTCCGATAGCTCCCTTCTCGACACGGCACTTAACAGAGCCAATACCGACCTCGTTGAGCTGCAGAATCCAGCAGCAGACGGGGCGTCTTCCCACCCACACCCTGACGGCCCATCCTCCCCACCCCCGGCATCCACGCCTGCGACTCCTCGGGAAGACGGCGATGGATGCTGATCGGCCGGCTCCTGCAGCTCATCATGACCGTCTGACACCTCCGGTTCCTCCGCTGCCGTCGTAGGAGGCTGATCGCGGCCTGGTTAGGCACCAGGCCCTCCGTTGGCTACTCGATGGCACTCACGGGCGCCGAGCGCCCTCGACCCCATGGCCGTATCGGCACCTCCGGTGACCCTCTGGTGGTGCCTCTGCGAGCGGTATGAGTAGCCGAGATCCGACCGCCGCGACGACAGTGACGATGGCCTTCCCTCACGCCGGACGACAGGCGGTGTTGATGGCGTGGTCAACCCCCGGAATCTGGACTGCCATCATCACCAGGGAAAGGCTGAAATGGCTCAAGGTTGGAAGCGCGAAAGACGAAATTGCCGTGGAAGGACATGAATGAATCATCCCCAACGATGAGAGTCGGGTAGCCAAGTGTGTCATCGAATTCCGCGTGAATGTCCCACTCGTTCCGGATCCACGGAACCGCATGATATCACAAAGAAAATGTAAG
>CAZDDH010000392.1:0-5447 GCA_964504165.1 uncultured Rickettsiales bacterium
GGAGCACACTGGCGATCATGCTTTATGTGTGACGGTCTGCAACGTTGAGGTTCACCCTCGGCGCGATCCTCTACGAGATCCTCTGCACCCGGCGGCTCATCGGCGGGGACGACGCCCGCAAGATCATGTCCACCATCGTCTCGGGTAGCTACCTGGACAAGCTCGCTGAGGCGGACCAGCGGCTTCCGGGGGTCGGAGAGATCCTGGAGCGCTGCGTGCAGGTGGACCGAAACGCGCGTTACGCCAGCGCCGCGGAGATGGAGCGGGACCTGGGCCGCCTGCGGGCCAGCCATGGCCCCGAGCTGGGCAGCCGGGAGCTGATGGGCCTGATCAGCGCCTATCGCACCGGCGGCAGCACCCTCGTGGAGACGGCCGCCGGCATCTTCGAACGGGACCCGGACCCGGGCACGGACTCGCCGTGGCGCCGCTTCGTCGATGCCCTAGTGTCCGGTGGGGCGGTGGAGGACGATCCCTTTGCCGAGGGCGACTCGCCCATCATCCAGCCCACCACCGAGGCCTCGGACGGGCCGGTCCAGCTGATGGTATCGACCCTGACGATCCCCGGGGATGACGCGACCGCAGCGGCGGCAGCACAGGCGGCCTCCGGCGGGGCAGATCCCGCCACCACGATCCCCGCCGCTGCCATCCCCACCGCGGCCCCCCCGATGGACGTGAGCGGGCAACCGGCGGGGACCATCGCGCCCCCGGCCGATCTGGGGGTGCCAAGTGGAGCCAGCCTCAAGCGCCTGGACGACAAGGAGCCCAGCCGGCTCCACGTCGCGCTGCTGACCCTGGCGGCGATGGGCATGGCCGCGGTCGCCATCGTGGTCCTGGCCTCCGGCCCGTGGAAGACCCAGCCCGCTCCCCAAGACGAGCCGCTGGACGGCGCCGACGACGCGGTGTCCGCTGCGGTGCCCACGGAACCGGCTACGGCGGTGGCGGCAAGCGACCCACCGGCCGAGCCCGTCCCCGCGCCCGCGATCCCGGCCGAGCCCACCACCGTGGAGCCCGTGGCCCCGCCGGATCCCCCACGCGCAGCGGTCGTCACGCCCCCACCGGTCGTCACGCCTCCGCCGGACCGGGAAGCCGAGCCCACGGACGTGGCTCCGGCGGACGATCCCGCCGAGGCCGAAGCCGAGGCCGAGGTCTCCTACCTGACCATCAACACCTACCCCTGGTCCGCCATCACCCTGGACGGCCGGCCCATGGGCAACACGCCCAAGAGCCGCATGGAGATCCCGCCGGGGGACCACCACCTGGTCCTGCGCTGCGGGCAATGCGCCACGTCCCAGGAGCGGACGCACGACTTCACCATCGCCCCGGGGCAGACCCACAACGTGGTGGGGATCCGGTTCGAGTAGCGGGGGGATCCAGACCTTTCAGTAGAGATCGCCGGACTGGTTGCCGGTGTAGGTCACGCCGCTGATGACCGGCGAGGCGCCGTCGCGGTAGATGCCGTAGGCCGATGAATAGCTGACCGTGCTGTCGAAGACCGCCCCGTCACACCCGTCGAAGAGGATGTTGCCGTGGCCGTTGGCGCCGCCGTACTCCACGGTCACGCCGTCGAGCACGGTGTCGGCGTCCACGCAGAAGCTGCCCAGGGTGATGCCCTCCCAGTCCCCGTGGCTGGGATTGGCGGCGCTGGATGTGAACAGGATCCCGGTGGGGCCGCCCTCCGCGGCCAGGCTCCCGTGGTACCCCCAGCCGGCGTAGAGCCCGGCCCCGCCGTCGAACTGGAACTCGGCGCCGTCCTCGATGGTCACGTGGGGGCTGGTGCCGTCCCGCACGTAGATCGTGCCGGTGACCCGGTAGGGCACCCCCAGATCCCGCCAGGTGGCGTCCTCGGCGACGATGGCCCCGTGCACCACGACGGCGTCCACGCCGTTGCCGGCGTAGGACGACGTGGCCCGCAGCGGATCGAGGGACTCGGCGGACAACACCAGCGGGTAGCCGCCGTTGCCGTACAGCGTGTTGCCGTCGAAGCTGCCGGTGAGCCCGGAGTCCACGTCCAGGTAGATGGCGTCACCCGGGTTGCCAGTCACCGTCGTGTCGATGATCTCGGGGAACGCCCCGATGCCGTACAGCCCGTAGTTGGGGGAGTCGGCCAAGGTGCAGTCGTCGATGAGCGGGGCGCTGTCCTCCAGGTGGATGGCTCCCAGACCGTAGCCGCCGCCGTACTCCACCGTCAGGCCCGTCAGCTCCGATCCCTCGTCGAAGGCGCCGATCATCAGGCCCTGCCAGTCGCCGGCCACGGGGGCGGCGGAGGATGAGGTCATGGTCACGCCGGATCCGGTCCCGTCCACGAGCAGGCTGCCGTAATAGCCCCAGCCCACGTAGAGCCCGGTGCCGCTGTCGAAGGGCAGCTCCATGCCGTCCTCGAGGGTCAGCAGCAGCCCCGGCGAGTCCTGGACGTAGATCGACCCGGTGAACCGGTAGGGCACGTCCTGCACCTGCCAGCTCTGGGACGCGGTGACGGTGTCGCCGAAGACGTAGATCTCGTCGATGCCGTTGCCGGTGAACGACGAGAAGGCGTCCAACTCCCCCAGGTAGTCGGCGGGCATGCGGATGGGGTAGCCCCCGTTGCCGGTGATCACGTTGCCCACGAAGCCCGGCGTGAGGCCCCGATCCAGGCCGGCGCTGGTGGCCAGGTAGATGCCGTCGTCCGGGTTGTCCGCCACGATCGTGCCGGAGATCACGGGAAACGACGTGGCGGCGTAGATCCCGTAGTTGGACGAGTCCACCAAGGTGCAGTCGGTGATCGCCGGATCGGCGTTGTACAGGTAGAGGTTGCCGTAGCCGTAGCCGCCGCCGTACTCCACCGTCAGGCCCGTCAGCTCCGATCCCGTATCGTGACTGCCGAGGATCAAGCCCAGCCAGTCGCCGGCCTGGGGTGAGGCGAACGCCGAGGTGAAGGTGACCCCGCTGCCGGTGCCGTCCACGAGCAAGCGGCCGTCGTCGCTCCACCCCACGTACAGCCCGATGCTACCCACGAACTGCAGCTCGACGCCGTCCTCGAGGGTCAGCTCGGGGGAGGAGGGGCCGTTCACGTACACCAGCCCGGCCACGTGGTAGGGCACGTCCAGCGGCAGCCAGCTCTGTGTCGCCTCGACGACGTCGCCCATCACGTAGATCACATCGTCGCCGTTGCCGGTGAAGGACGACGACGGGTCCAACTCCCCAAGGAAGTCGGCGGGGATGGACGCGGGGTAGCCCCCGTTGCCGGTGAGCACGTTGTTGGTGAAGCCGGGTGTGGCGGAGCGATCCAGGCCGGCGCTGACGTGCAGGGCCAGGCCGTCGTCGGCGTTGTTCTCGAACACCGTGCCGGTGATGGCAGGATGGGCGTCGTAGGCGTAGAGCCCGTCGTTGGACGATCCGGTGAGGGTGCACTGGGTGAGGGTGGGGGCGCTGCCGTTGAGGTAGACGCCGCCGTACCCGTCGGCGCCGCCGTATTCCACCGTCAGCCCGTAGAGGTCCGAGCCCTGGTCCTGGCCTCCGATGCTCAGCCCGTACCAGTCGCCGGGCTGGGGGAACGCCGACGACGAGGTGAAGGTGACCCCGCTGTTGCGCCCGTCCACCAGCAGCGAGCCCGCCCCGTTCCAGCCGACGAACATCCCCACGAACGGGTCGAAGCGCACCTCGGTGCCGTCCTCGATGGTCACCACCGGAGCGCCACCGCCTTCCACGTACACGTGGCAGGTGACCTGGTGGATCTCGTTGGTGGACCAGGTCTCGTCCGCCGTGATGACGCCGCAATGCTCCGTGGGGCAATTGTTGTCGGTGATGCCGTCGCAGTCGTCGTCCACGGCGTTGAAGCACGCCTCGGCCTGCCCTGGATTGACGTCGTCGTCGGTGTCGTCGCAGTCCCCGCCCAGGGCCGCGTAGGCGTAGGGCCGGTTGCAGGCGACCACGGTGGAGCCGGTGACGCCGTACCCGTCGAGGTCGGCGTCGGCGTACCAGGTGGCCGCGTCCGCCGCGTCCGCCTCGTCCACCGTGCCGTCGCAGTCGTTGTCCGCCCCGTCGCACACCTCGGTGGCGGAGGGATAGGCCGCGGGGTTGGTGTCGTCGCAGTCGAGGGGGCTGGCCACGTACCCGGACGGCTGATCGCAGGCCAAGGTGGTCACCCCGAGGGCGCCATAGCCGTCGCCGTCCGCATCTTGGTACCAGGTGGCCGCATCCACGGCGTCCGCTTCGTCCACCGTGCCGTCGCAGTCGTTGTCCACCCCGTCGCACAACTCGGGGGCTGCCGCGAGGATCGCCCCCTCCCCGTCGTCGCAGTCGTCGGGGTTGGCCACGTGGCCCGCCGGCTGATCGCAGGCGGCCAGCGGAGCGCCGGGATCGCCGTAGCTGTCCCCGTCCGCGTCCTCGTACCAGGTGTCCGCGTCCGCCGCGTCCGCTTCGTCCACCGTGCCGTCGCAGTCGTTGTCTACCCCGTCGCACATCTCCGTGGCCGCGGGGTTCACCGCCCCATCGCCGTCGTCACAGTCGCTGGCGTTGGGCACGTAGCCGGTGGGCTGGTCGCACTGGACGACGGTCGTGGCCGCGTCCCCGAAGCCGTCGCCGTCCAGGTCCGCGTACCAGATGGCCGCGTCCGATGCGTCCGGTTCGTCTACCGTGCCGTCGCAGTCGTTGTCCACCCCGTCACAGACCTCGCCGGCCGCCGGGTGGACGGCGCCGTCGCCGTCGTCGCAGTCATCGGCGTTCGCCACGTGGCCCGGGGGCTGGCCGCAGGCTACCTGCGGGGCCGCCGGATCCCCGTAGCCATCGCCGTCGTCGTCCGCGTACCAGGGGGCCGCGTCCGCCGCGTCCGCCTCGTCCACCGCGCCGTCGCAGTCGTTGTCGATGCCGTCGCACATCTCGGTGGCCGCCGGATGCACGGCGGCGTCGTTGTCGTCGCAGTCCCCGCCTCCCGCGACGTACCCGGTGGGTGGATCGCAGGCTACGGTGTTCACCGCAGCGTTCCCGTAGCCATCCCCGTCCCCGTCGGCGTACCAGATCGCCGCGTCCAAGGCGCTGGGCTCGTCCACCACCCCGTCGCAGTCGTTGTCTAGCCCGTCGCACAGTTCGTCGGCGCCCGGGGACACCGCAGCGTCCGTGTCGTCGCAGTCCCCGCCGGCCGCGACGTACCCGGTGGGGGCCGAACACTCCACAGCAACGGTCCCGTCGTCGCCGTAGCCGTCCCCATCGCTGTCCGCGTACCAGGTGGGCGCATCCGCCGCCCCTGGCTCGTCCACGACGCCGTCGCAGTTGTTGTCGATCCCATCGCAATACTCGGTGGCGCCGGGGAACACGGCCGGGTCCCCATCGTCGCAGTCCACGTCGTCCGTGTAGCCGTCGCCGTCCAGATCGACCGGTGGAGCGGTGTCGTCGTCGTCGTCATCCGCGGAGTCGTCGTCATCGTCGTCATCCGCGGAGTCGTCGTCATCGTCCGCAGAGTCGTCGTCATCGTC
>CAZDDH010000393.1:0-3875 GCA_964504165.1 uncultured Rickettsiales bacterium
CTGGAGTTGAGGGCAAACGTGGCAAACACCACACCGCCACCGCCATCCATGTAGTTCGCCAGGTTGTTGCCAAACGTAGTCGCACTCAGGAAGGAGTTGTTCGAGAAGACCATCACCGCATCGTAGGCCTCCAGCTCGGCCAGGGTCGGCGTGACCGTGTTGGCGTAATAGAGGTCCACGGCGTCGAACAGGCCCGTGTCGGCCAGCTTGTCCTGGATGTCGGTGCTGTAGCTGGTGGAGGCCGCGTAGATCGCCACGTCCGGCAGGTCGTCCGCCGCGTAGTTGATGGCATTGACCATGATCTGAGTGCCATCCGTGGTGGCGTCCCAGAACATGGCCGGCGTCAGTCTACCGGCGCCGCCGCTAGCTCGTCACCCCATGCACTGTCCGCGCTGCCGCAGGGCGCGAAGAGGACCGCATCATAGGAGGTCAACGGCGCGGCCGTGGTGTCGTCGAACGTCGTGACCGTGAAACCGTGGGGAGTCAGCTGGTCCTCGACATTCGTGGCGATTTCTGGGAGTCCGGACGAGCAGGTGACGAAGGCCACCGTCTGTGCGTTGGCCGTCGCTGAAACGAGCGCCAAGATGCCGAGCAGCGGGATCCAGAGATGGCGGGTCATGTGTGCTTCCAACAAAATTGTGTGAAATTTAGCCCCCGAACCGGCCTAGTTTGCGGGTTCGAGAGCCTCGATACAACGAAATGCGAACGGGCGGATGTAGGAGCGGGAGAGGTTACTCGGAGCGGGTGATGGGCCGGCCGCCACCGAGCCGGCCTGGCTCCGCCAGCAACCAGGCCTCGAGCCCTTGCTCGTCGTGGGCGGTGGCGTGGGCTCGCCGTTGGGCGGACAAAGGGACGTTAGTTCGTTTTCGGCTTCATCGGCCTGCGCGGCGCACGTTCGCGGTGCCGGATCCTGACTGAACGACTCAGGTTCTTGTGCGCGTTCCTTTTACTTCGATTCTTCACGTCATGATGGTTCAACGAGCTTGGCGTGGGCATCCTCGGTTACATGGAGCGACCAGACGTCTTCGCAGCCGGAGACTTTGGCGCGCAGATCCGCGGCCTCTTCGCCCTGGACCAATAGGACGTCCTCGAAGACACAGTCCCCTTCGATATGGGCGTTTCGGGCCAGCGAGCCATCCCACCCGGAGTAGATCGTGCAGGCGTCGTCATTGAGCCTGAGTTCCACCTCCGGCCGGGAGACGCCGGTGTCGTTGACGTACACATAATGCAACGTCAACTGAGCGCGCTCGGAATGTCCTTCAAGGATCTCCACATCGGCCAGATCCACCTGCAAGCAGCTACCGGGTTCGTGGACACCGAGACCGAACACCACTTGCGCAACCACCCAGCCGATGATGAACAACGCAATCAACGCCCACGACACCAGGACCACGGTGATCCCCAGTTTGTAGTTGGGCTTGTTCCAGATGATCCTATCTTCACCGGGTTCGCCGGTGAGCAAATCGGTAGAGAGCAGACGGCGTAGGCCATCTCCTTTTACGGGTTTCCCTTCCACGTCCATGGGTTCCTCCTCGACATCGTGCCATGAACATAACCCCTAGCGTGGGATCGCTCATCCCTTCTCGCAGACTCCAAGGCAGTCTTCCAGGTCAGAATTTTGTAAAAGGAAAAAGCAACCCTCAATACAATCGATGGTGGTAAGCCGCGATCTCGAGTGATTCCAGGTTTTTGGTCTGACTCGGTCCAGTTGTCTGTCCGGAGCTCTCGCCGGGGTTCATCCGTCTGGAACCTCTCGTGGCTCCGCCGGCAACCAGGCCTCGAGCCCTTGCTCGTCGAGGGCGGTGGCGTGGGCTCGACGTTGGGTAGGAGAGGGGACGAGCAGGGCATTTCGCTCCTCCTCGTCTAGCAGGCGTGCACCCGGAGTGACCGGCGTCGCCGGGACCGTTCCACCGTGCAACGCCCCGGCCGCCGTCGAGCCGCCGATCCCCATCCCCGCTGCTTGGGGATTGCCGTGGCATCGAATGCAGGCAGCACCTCGTGCCCCGGTCGTGTGGGGCGTGAATGGCTCGCTTGCGGATCCCACCGCCACGTTGTCCAGGTACACCAGGCCATCGGCGCCGACGTAGGTGACCCGGTAATCGTTGCGCGGACGCAACGGCCCGATCCGTCCATCCGCGGTGACCCCCAGGGCCGGCTCTTCCCAGCGGCGCATCGTTCGGCCCACGCCCCAGATGCCGTCCCGTTCGCGGCCGTCGAGGCGATCGGTCATCCGCGGTGCGTGTGCCCTGCGCTGGTCCTCATCCAGATCCCGGGCGGCCCCGACTCGCTGGACGAACTCCACATCCCCCTGACTGGCCCGGGGCAGCCACAGGTTCCACGTGGGGGTATGGGACAGGTGAGCGTGCAATCCGAAGGACTGGCCGGCCCAGGCGGCGTGGCATGCCGCACAGGTGAGGCGCGCGTGGGCGGATGGATCGTGGGCGGCGCCGGCGGCGGCGGTGGTAACCGGTACAGGGAGCGCCCGTCCGTCGCTCCTTAGCTCCAGGACACATGGCTCCCGTTCGCAAGATAGGCCTGCCGGCCGTACCGCGCCGCGCCGGCCCTCCAGATCCCCGTGGCACGAACCGCAACGAACGCTCACCGCCTGGTGTGCCATCACCGGTGCGGCTCCTTCCGGAGCCCCCATCACTTCATCGATGCCGTGACAATCCACACAGACCAGCCCGGCGCTCGCGTGCAGATCGGCGGTGAGCGCGTGGTGATCCCGGCCGTACTTCATCGGCGGATCCGAGCCATCGGCTCGAGGCACCCGGTACTCGTCGTGGTCGTCGGTGGGGAACAGGCCCACGTAATCGGCGCCGGTGGCGTCGCCGTGGTGGCAGCGCAGGCAGGGCGCGTTGCTCGCCGGACGCTCGATGCGATGGAACGACGGCCGGCCCGGCTCCGCCCCCTGCATGGCCGCATCGCCACCTCGGTATCGCCCATCGTCGGCATAGGGCATGTGGCAGGCGGCGCAGCCGGATCCGCGGTACAGCCCCTCGGCGCCTCCCGCCGGAGCGTACAGGTGGCAACGCAGACAGCGCCGCCGCAAGAGATCGTCCACCAGCTGGGCGGATTCGGTGGGATTGGCGGGCGGGGACGCCGCCGGATAGGCCCGGCTGGCTGCGGCCCACTGCGGCAGGGTCGGGCCATCCGGCCCGATGCTCTCCTGCGCACCCCACAGCACTCGCGTGTGCTGGATCACCCCCGTCTGGGCGAGGTGCAGCGAGCGCTGCATGCGTTCCATCGCCTCCGCGTGGCACCCCCCGCAGGTCTCTTGCCACACTCCGGGCGCCGAAGGATTGGCCGCCACCAGCGGGTGGCCCTCCGGCCGGCGGTCCCAGGGGGTGGACGCGGCAGATGGGGTCTGGTGGCAGGCCGTACAGGCCAGGCCGTGGGGGCCACCGTGGTTCTCGATACCGGCGTGGCAGTCCGCACAGGGCTGGGCCCAGTCGGCGGGCGGATCCCCGGTGGCGGGGGCTCCACCGCACCCCCCTGCGATCAGGGCCAACGACGCCGACACGATGGCGATCAGCCGGTTCACGGGCCATCCCCCCGGCAGGGCAACGACCCATCCCGTCGCCATCGCGCCACCGACCCGCGCCAGTCTTCCCACACCGGGTCCTCCCACTGATCGTGGCAGGGCAGGCACACCCCCACGGCCAGGATCGCCCGCAGCTCCCCCCCGTCGAAGGGCCGCGAGTCCCCCCGGGAGACCGTCTGCAGCTCCCGCCCGTCCCCGCCCACGAAAGCCTCGAGCGGGGCGTCCACCTCCCCCCCCGCGCGCGCCCCCTCCCCAGGGCGGTCCACCCCCCGCCCCCCCTCCACAAACCGTTGCTCCGGATGATCGGCGATGTGCTGGTATTGACCGATCA
>CAZDDH010000393.1:3885-4916 GCA_964504165.1 uncultured Rickettsiales bacterium
GGGCTTCCACATCCAGCCCCGAGCGCGCCACGTCCCAAGGGCTGTCCACCCCCGGCACCCCATCCACCACCCGCAGCTCCCCGTCTCCCAAGCCCAGCACCTTGGGGTCCAGGTGGCACGCCACGCACGTGGGGGCCTCCAGCCGCGTGGTGTGCGGGTCGAAGGCGGCCATCGCCAGCGCCGGGAAGCGCTCCGCCACCACCTCCGCCGCCCGTTCGTCCTCCCCGACCTCGGTGACAAACACCTGGCAACCCGGCGCGAACGGTTGCACGGTGCCGCCGGGCCCGATGCCCAGCGTGGGCCGCTCGAAACGCAGGTAGCTTCGCCGCTCCTCCCACCGCCCCGGAGTTTCCACCCCGGCGATCTTGTCCAGCTGGAGCTCGTCGCGGTGGTACACCTCGTGGCAGCCGTAACACTGGGGTGTCCAGGCGCTGTGGCAGGCCTGGCAGGACAGCCGCTCGTGGCCGGGCATGTTGTGGTAGGGGGCCTCCTTCATCGGCGGCACGTCGTGGGCGGCACCGTCCACCCGCCCGAATAGCTTGGGTCCGTCGCCGGTGAGCAGCTGGTGGGGCACCGGATCCCCCAGCCCGGTCACGGCGATGCGCGCCCCCGGCGCCACTGAAAACACCGGGCTGAGCTGCCCGGATCGCAGCGCCTCGTATGCCAGCGTCTCCACGTTCGGGTCGGCCTCCAGCGGTTCGGACCACACCGGGTCGTGGCAGTCCTCGCAGGCGATGGCCACCTGCTCCTCCATGTGGACCGCCGCCTCGCCGTCCCCCATCACTCCGCTGCTCAGGTGGCAGTCGATGCAGGCCATGCCCGCTTCGGCGTGCACGTCCGGCAGTAGCTGCTGATAGGACCGCCCGCCGGACAGGGAGTGCGTGGTGGGCCCGCCCTGCGCATACGGTGTGGCGTACCCCTCGTCCTCGAACTGCCCCAGATAGCTCAGCCCTATCCGGGCCGAGCGGTTGTGGCACTTCGTGCACTCGTCGGTGGGGATTGCGGTGGTCAGGAGCCGGTGCGTGGCCCGG
>CAZDDH010000393.1:4926-5446 GCA_964504165.1 uncultured Rickettsiales bacterium
GTTGGGGGGGGTGGGGGCTGGGGGGGGGGGGGGGGTGGGGGGGGGGGGGCGCGGCCCCCCCCCCCCGGCCCCGGGCGGCCCCCCGGGGGGGGGGGCGGGGAGCCGTCCCCGAGGCGGTTGCTGCTGCGTTTGCCGGCATGGCCAGGTGGCAGTCGGCGCAGCCCCCGCCACGGGTCCCGATCTCGCCGGGCAGATCCCCCAGCGGCTTGTGCAGGTGACAGGTGGCGCAGAACTTGCGGAAGTGGTCCTCGGCCAGGGAGCCTCCTGGCGTGGGTTCCACCGCAGCCAGCGCCGCCACCCCGCCAGCCAACGCCCCCCCCCCCCCCCCCTCCGGATCCCGCGCCTCGCCGAAATGATGGGCCAGCCACTTGGGGTGGTGCTCGGCCGATTCGTGGGTGTTGTCGTTGTGCGTTTCGCTCATGACGGCCTGACGTACCCCCGTTCGTTCTCGTCGTAAACCAGGGGACCAAAGTCGTACGGATCGGCCACCGGCGGCGGCTCGGGAAAGTTATCGTGTGGG
>CAZDDH010000394.1:0-5443 GCA_964504165.1 uncultured Rickettsiales bacterium
CGGTGTCGTCGGAGGCGTCGGGCTCGTCGTCGTCGTCGGCGAGGTCGTCGTCGTCCGCCGTGTCGTCGTCGTCGGCGGTGTCGTCATCGTCCGCCACGTCGTCGTCATCGGTGGTGTCGTCGTCTGGGTCGGGCTCGGGACAGCCGAGCAGAAGTGCGAACGCCACAAACACGGATAGCAAGGTAAAAGTACGCATCAGTTCCCCTCTCAAGAACAACCAGGATACCAGGAGTCCGCCTCTGGCGGATGGGCACCTGTGCCCGTGACGGCATCAATCTGGCGTGGGAGAGGTCCGCGTGGAGCCTGGGAAGCTCAGGGCGTGCGTTTGACGTGAGCGTTCAGCGCATCGACGAACGCCTGGGCCGGCGCGGGTACGGAGGCCTGGTGCTTCACCAGCAGGTCCTCGAGGTCGGTGCCCTGACCGTATAGAGCCTCGGTGTCTTCTTCGTCAGGATGGACCACCTGGCCTTCGCCCACGGCGCGGGGGTACTGGCCTTCGCTCCGCGACAGGGTTATCACCTCGTACTCCACCGCCGGGTTGCCGCCACCGGCGACGCCGATCCCCGCCTTGCCGGCCGTGGCCGAGGCGCCCGCTGTGAACACCGGCGTGGTGTGCACCACGTCTTCCACGTCGCCGGCGCCCACGAACAGCATCAGCACCTCGGCCTTTTGACCGCCGATCTGGAACCCCGCGCTGCCGCCACCCACGGTGAGTACGACCGGCGGCCCGAACTTCCCCGTGCTTGGATCCACACAGGACAGGAACCCTCGTCCGCCCGTCCCGCCGACGATGAAGCCCCCCTTGCCGACGACCAAGATGGACGCGCAGTCCACCCGCTCCCAGGTCCAGTCGGGCGCGGCGTCTGCCAGCTCTCCCACCAGCGTTGCGGCATTCTCGAGGTCGGTGGACAGCTTGCCAGGCGGTTCGGCGGCCGCGGTGAGGCACAAGGACGAGCACAGCAGCGTGGTGACGGACAAGGCCTGGATGAATCGAAGCATCATGACTCCTGAGGGTTGGTCGTGCGGCCGGACCCCAATGATAGCAAGCTAGCAGCGGCGGTCTGGGAGACCAACTACCTCGCTGCTACAGCGAAGTGTGGCGCCAGCCAAAAATGTGCCTCCCTGGAACCGTCGGCCCCTACGCGTTGGCATCTCCATCGCACCAACGGGGCCAAGCACGCACCCAAGGGCAACGAGAGGTATCCATGTTTGTCGCCATGACTCGTCACGGGTTCCCCACCGTGTTCCTGACCACCGCCTGCATCGGGCTGGTGTCCTGCACCGATCCTGGAAATCCACCCGATCACGACCTGGATGTGATCTTCATCGCGCAGCACAAGCAAGACAACGGCGATTACGCGCTGGATTACGATGGGATCGATCTGGGGGGCGAGGAGCGGTCCTCGCTGTTCGTCAGCGGCGAACAACTTCCGGATTTCGACTATCCCACCGAGTCCTGGGGCATCTTCAGCTACTGCGCGGCCACCGACAAACTGGTCTTCCAGGCCAACGAGGTGGAACTCGTCGCCGAGGAATACGGCATCATGTACCCGCTGTTCACCGCCGGGAACTGACGGTCAATAACTGACAAATAACCAAACGACGGGACCACAATCGAACCGGCAAACCGGGGCTAACAACATGCGTCTACCCAGAGATATCGCCATCCTCGAGGAACGACAGGCAGCACGGGGCAAGTCCGAGGCGGCCAGGACCGCCGAGCCGATCGCGGGTGGATGGATGTGCTTCGAGAAGATCGGGTCGTGGAAGAACACAGCGAGCGGCCTGGGAATGGAGGGGCCCGTATCGCTGTCCGACATGGAAACCTTGGTGGCGTTCTATACCTCCCGGGGCGTCGAACCCGTGGTCGAGATTTGTTCCTACGCGCACTCTTCGCTGCGAACGCATCTGGCCACCTTGGGTTTTCGGCTGCGGGGATTCGAGAACGTCTTGGCCAGACCGCTGGGTGTAGACGAGGAATTTAGTCGCCAACTGGTCCACGGTTGGCCTGACGGGATCACGATCACCCACCTCGATCCGACGGATGAAGCGGAGGTCTGGCGATTCATCGAGGTGGCTACCAGCGGATTCCTCGCGCCCGGTGTCCCCATGTCCGACCACGTACTGGAAGCGAACCTGCCCATCATCGCCCACCCTCGTTGCGACTCGTTCGGAGCCGTCTTCGATGGCCAGATCGTCGGTGCGAGCGTGGTGGAGATCTCCCCGCCGATCGCCAGTCTGTTCCTCACCAGCGTGCTGCCCAGTCATCGCCGGCGCGGGATCCAGTCGGCGCTGATCGCTCATCGCTTGCACCACGCCCGCGAACTTGGTTGCGAGATCGCTTGTATTGGCGCTGACCCTGGGGCCGCGACGGAATCGAACGCGATACGGCTGGGCTTCTCGATGGCCTACACCAAGGCCATCATGGTGATGCCCGGCGACGGATTGGCACCCGCGGTCATCAGCTGAGGAGGCGTCTCGCCTAAGGCTAGGCCCTCCAGCTCGACCTGGCTGTTCAGTAGATCTCCATCGACGATGATCCGGAGATTTCGGCGCGTAACGTCAACCACAGCTGATGGCGGTCGGCGTCGACGGACGCCAGGTAGTGGGCGTCGGCGGTGAGGCGGTAGCCATCGACGATGACGTACTGGGGGGCCTCGGACAATTCATAGCCGTGGATCACGAACACGGGGTTCGTCCACACGCCGTCGCCGGCGTCCAGCGTCCAGCGCGCTTGGTCCTGCTCCGCGCGTAGCTCGAACGTGGCGGTGGCCGGGTTGTACCCCGCCGGTTCATAGGTCATCTCGTCGCTGCGCCCCACGCCTGCGGGGCCATGGGTGACCACGGTCCCTGTCGTCGCCGATAGCACGACGCCCTGGACGATCTCGACCTGCTCGATCTGCTGCTCCACGGGGGCGAGGCTGTGCTGGCCGAGCACCACGTGCACGGCGTAGCTCTGATACGGATAGCCGATCAGCGTGGTCGAGTCGCCATACGCGCTGTACTGCTGTTGCCCCACGGCTCCGAAATTCGTGCCCCAGGCCAGGCGTTTGGACGTGCTACCCCAGGGCAGCTCGTACTGGTTGAGCTGGTAGGTCCAGTTCCAGTCGTCGGGCATCGGACCATCGAGGTCCTGGTCCCCCCACGCGGTATAGAACCAGTACCCGCCGGCGTCGCGCTGATCCATGGTCTGGGTCTGCACACAGCCCATTTCGGCGTCCGCGGCCGCGGCCCGCGCCCGCACCTGGGGGGGGGGGTTTGGGTGGCGGTAATACCAACCCCGGGAGAGCGGGGTCGGGGGGTGCGCTGATCCGTGGTCTGGGGCTGCACCCCGGACTGGGGGGCGGCGGGGGGCGCGGACCACTCGATCACGTGGGGGATCTGATTGGGTAGGCTGTAATCCCAACCGCTGTAGAGCGTGATCGGGCTGTCCAGTGAGCGGAAGCGGTAGTGGTCACCCCAGCCGATGCCTTCGACCTCGACGCCGGCGCCGCCGTCCCATTGCAGGTCACCATACGGCGCGCGCGAATCCGCGTCGATGGCGTCGGCCGGGGCGTTCGACGCGTCGTAGGTGATGGCCCACACCGGATGGTCACGTCCACTGGTGAAGAGCCATTGCACGGTGACATCGACGTCGTGGCCGTCGATGGGGGTCGTCCAGTCGTAGCGGTGCACGGCGTGATGCCGCCCCTCGAACACCACCTCCCAGGTTCCCGGGTAGCGGCGCGATGACACGGACGTCGAACCGTAGTGATTGACCGTGTATCCCCAGCCGGGATGGTTGGACGACGAGCCCACGCACGTCCGGGTGGCACCGGTATCGAGGACGTAGGAGAACTCGCGCAGGTAGCCTCCCCAGTGCCCGACGGGGTCCTCGATGTCGTTGTCGACCATCAACGCATCGCGCTGTGCACCGGAGCGGTCGGCCCAGGTGTAGCGGATTCCCTGGAAGCCATCGGACGACGTGGTGTCGTCGATGACCATCGGATCGAGGGGGTCGGGGGTCTCCGCGGGCCACTCCCAATCGTCGTCGCCGGGGTCTTGCGTATCGTCATCATCGTCATCGACGGGATGCTGTGAGCCGTCGTCATCCGCGGTCCCGGATTGGCATCCGGGCCCCAGGGCAGCGAATAACACCAACAGACACCGCAGGACGCAGCACGTAACAGATCGAGGTATTCCGTGTGCCATGGGCACTCCCTTCACGTACCTAGCCTACGTGGGTTGGAGCGCCGTTCGATTACGCGCCGATTACGACGGATCGGGATCGAAGCTCCGCAGAACGAATTCCAGGCCGAATTCTCGACTATCCGCCTTGTATTCTCGGGGCTCTTCGACAATCTTTGACGCCTGGGAGGCCCCATGAATCGTCGAGTCGGATCGTTGTTGTGTACGAGTCTTCTGGCCATCGCCCTTGCGCCCTCGATGGCCACCGCCGTGGCACCCATCAAGAACCCGTTGGTGACGCAGGAGCGGTACGTTTGCGCCAATCCCGGTGTGATCCCCGTGGGTGTGCAGCTGCATGCGACCATCCAAGACGCCATCGATGCCACCGAGGCCAGCTATGCGTTCAACACCGAGATAACCATCTGCCCGGGCACCTACGCGGAAGCTCTGAGTATCGAGATCACCGCCAGAAGAAGCATCCATTTCATCGGCAATGGGAACGTGACCATCACGGGTACGAGCTCGGATTCGGCGATCGTCGAACTGGAGAATGCCTGCCAGGGCGATGACCAGTGTTTTGGTACGGTGAGTTTTGATGGCATCGACCTGAACAAAGTGCTCAATACGCAATATCCCACCAGCGGCATCCTGGTGGAAAACTACAGCTTGGATCCTGAGGATGAAACCCTGCGCTTCGATCGTGCGAGCGTGACCTTTGGCAGCGGGAGTATTTCCGATCTGCCGACGGCTATCGCCATCTTGGGCAAGGTGAATCTCACGCTCACCGATGCCGACGTATTCGACAACAGCGGTACTGGCACGGCGACCATCTTCGCCGAGGCAGGCGGCGAACCTGTGCTCGATGACCCCAACCATCCGCAAGTCACAGACTATGATCTGTGCCCACAGATCCTCATCGAAAACTCCAGTATCCGAGACAACGACCAGTCCATGGGTAGCGTGCTCCTCAGTTTTGGATCTTGGGTGGAGTTGATCAACTCACAGGTCTTCGCCAATGACGGGTATTCGTTTTACATCGAGGCTTCCTATCTGTCGTTCGAAGACTCCACCGTTCACCACAACAATGGCACTGTGCTCGCAACGGATGATACGACGACCCTGGATATTGAGTCTTCGTCGTTTTACGGCAATACGTCGACTTATTGGGGTGCATTCTTCAATGGTCAGGGAAACGTTCATATCAACAACAGCTGGATTTTTGGAAAGGGGGGTAGACGGTTAGCGCCTCCACCCCCTACATGTTGTGGTCACCACT
>CAZDDH010000395.1:0-5439 GCA_964504165.1 uncultured Rickettsiales bacterium
TTCATGAATACACCTGTGATTTCAACTGGTTTGATGGAACCGGAACGAGTGGGAAGATCGCGGGCGATCCACTGGAGCATGTCGGTCTGCGTCAAGATCCCGACCATCAAGCCATCCTCGTCCACAACGGGCAGGCAGCCGATGCGTGACCCGATGAAGGTCGCGGCCGCCTCCGGCGCGGTGGTGTTGATATGGATGGTGGTCACCGGCTTGGACGCGTGGTCCATCACCGAGGTCTCCTGCAGGTAGCGGCGCCGCTCGTCCGCGTCCACGTGTTCGGTGACCATCATGCGCACGTTGCGGTCGCTGATGATCGCCACCACCCGCTCCCCCTCGACGATGGGGATGTGACGGATGCCCCGGGTGACCATGGTCCGGATGGCATCCTGCAGCTTGGCATCCGGTGTGAGGGTGACGACCTCCGTCGTCATCAGCTCGGCAACCCCGACGAACGTCATGGAGCCCAGGGGTTCGGATTTCATCCACTCCTCCTCATTCCTGCTCGGATCCCCATTTTTGATGGTAGCGCATGCGTCGGTTTTTCTACGGTCCAATCGGCCAGATCGCCACCTCGGCTGGATAATTGGTCGTACCAAAAAATTGACAAATTACGTAATGCGGGATATTGGTACGACCAATGGAAGAACATCGAAGCGATATTTTGTTCAGAGCGCTGCGGGATGATCTGCTGGCTGACCGCTGGTCGGCCGGGGAGAGGCTGCCGTCCGAGCGGGCGCTGGCCGAGCAGCATGGGGTGAACAGGACGACCGTGCGAGCCGCCGTGGGACGGCTGGCCGCGCTGGGACTGGTCACCGTACGCCGGGGCGACGGGATCCGTGCCAGCGGCGTGCGGGAGACGGGCAGCCTGGACCTGATCAGCCACCTGCTGGAAGCCAGCCAGGCGGGGATCGTGCCGCTGGACGTGGTTCGGGATCTGCTGGAGGTGCGGCGCATGGGCGCGGCAGAGACCGTGGCACTGGCCTGCCAGCGGGCCAGCGAGGCGGACGTGGCAGAGCTCAAGCAGCTAGCCGCCCGGCAAGCTGGCTGCACGGACGACGAGGAGGCCTTCCGGGAGGGGGACCTGGCCTTCGGGCGCGCGGTGCTGCGGGCCGGTGGCAACCTGGCGCTGGAGCTGCTGCTGAACACCATCGAGCGTTTCTACCGCGCCCGCCCGGAGATCGGCGACGCCCTGCTGGCCGATCCAACCACCACGATGGCCAGCTACTTCGCCACCATCGCCCTCATCGAGCAGGGGGATCCGGGGGCGGCCCGGCGGACGATCCGCGAGGCGCTGGAGCCCATCGATGCGGCAGCGCTCCGCCGACTGGAGGGGGACTCATGATCGTGCGCTTCTGGACCCAGCCCTGCCGGGCCTACCGCAACCAGCAGATCGCCTTTTTGATCCTGACGCTGAACTTCCTCATCCCCGCCACCAGCTATCTGGTGGCGCCCCACATCGCCGTGGACCAGATCCACACCTTCAGTGCCACGGTGGGGGCGCCGGCCTACGAGGCCACGGAAGACAGCCACATGTGGCGCTTCCTGGCGGTGGCCGACGTGATGACGTTGGGCTTTCTGTGCCTGCTGCTGCTGCTCAACGTGCGCCGCTGGCGCCCGGTGCTGCTACCCCTGTGCTTCCTCAAGGGCAGCTGCGTGGTGGCGGCGGCCTACATCGGCCTGTTCCAGTACCGCCACGCCTTCTTCTGGCTGCCGGTGCTGCTGGACAGCGTGACGGTGCTGGCCATGTGGTTCTTCACCACCCGGGCGATGCGGCAGCTGGTGTTCTTCCGGGACGACGAGCTGGTGCCCCGGCCCAGCTTCGCGACGATGGACGGGCAGCCCATGCACTGGACCGCCATGGAGCGGCGGTGGCTGGTGGCCATCGCCGAGGCCATGTTCCCGGAATCGGCGCCAGCCGGGGAGGAGGAGGGGGCCGAACCGGAGGGCCGGGCCCTGGAACGGCAGCTGGAGGAGCTGCGGCGGGGGCTGCCGGGACTCCAGCGGCTGGGGCTGCGCTTTGCCGTGGCGCTGGTGGTCGCGCTGGGGCCGCGGGCCGTGGGCAGCTGGCGGCCCTTTAACCGGCAGCCGGTGGAGCAACGCGGGCGGGCGCTGGCCGCGCTGGGGGCGTCGGACCGCTTCGTGGTGCGGGAGATGGCCGTGCTGCTGAAGATGATGGTGGCCATGGCCCGGGAGCTGGATCCGGCCTTCCGCGAGGGGCTGGGCTGGGGCCGGGGCGAGCCGGTGCAGGTGAAGGAGGGGGTGCCATGGGCCAGCTGACGTTACACGTGGACGATGGCCGGGTGCGGGCGCTGGACTGCGACGTGGCGGTCGTGGGTTCGGGGGCCGCCGGTGCCGCCGCCGCCGACGCCCTGGCCGAGGCCGGGCTGGAGGTGGTGGTCGTCGAGGAGGGGACCCATCTGCCGCTGGGGGAGCGCCGGCAGGAGCTGCTGCACGTGATGCGGGACCACTTCCGGGACTTCGGCGGCACGCCGGCCCGGGGACGGTCCATCATCCCCCTGCTGCAGGCGCGCATGGTGGGGGGCACCACCGCCGTCAACGCCGCCATCTCCTGGCGCCTGCCCGAGAAAATCTACGAGCGCTGGGCCGGCGAGTTTGGCCTCGGCGGTGCGTTCAGCTGGGATGAACTGCAGGACTCCTACGACTGGCTGGACCGGGAGCTGCGGGTGCGGCCGGTGCCACCGGACGTCATCGGCGGCAACGGGGGCCTGATGGCCAAGGGGGCCACGGCCCTGGGTATCACCGGGCGGATCATCGAACGCATCGAGCAGGGCTGCAACGGGGCGGGGCGGTGCCTGCAGGGCTGCCCGTCGGGGGCCAAGCTGTCCATGGAGCGCTCCCTGCTGCCCCGGGCCTGCGGGCGGGGGGCGCGCATCCTCACCGAGGCGCGGGCCACCCGCCTGGTGCGCCGCGGTGACCGGGTCACGGGCATTAAGGGCCGCTCCACCCGTTCGGGCCGCCCGTTCCGGGTGGAGGCCCGCAGGGGGGTCGTGGTGGCCGCCAGCGCCACCGGGTCACCCATCTTGCTGCAGCGTTCGGGGGTCCGCCTGCCGGCGCTGGGCCGCCACTTCCAGGCCCACCCGGGGGTGGGGATGGCCGGGCTTTTCGACGAGCAGGTGCGGCCCTGGGCCGGGGCGACCCAGTCCTGGGAATCGGTCCACCACTGGGACCAACGCTTCAAGCTGGAGTCGCTGGGGCTGCCGCTGGCGCTGATGGTGGCCCGCACGCCGGGCTTCGGCGCCGAGCTGTCCGAGCGCATGCGCAGGGTAGGGGAGGCGGCGCTGTGGGGGATCCAGGTGCGGGCCCGCACCGAGGGAACGGTGGGGCCGGGGCGGCTGGGCATGCCCTCTGTCGCCTACGACCTGGTGCCCGAGGACCTGGCCACCTTCCAGCAGGCGATGCGGGTAGTGGCGGAGATCTTCTTCGCCGCCGGCGCCAAGGAGGTCTGGCCCGGCATCCACGGCCTGCCCGAGCGCCTCACCTCTCCGGATCAGCTGGGCCTGTTCACCGACGGGGAGCTGGACCCGCGCCGGGCCCACTTCATCGCAACCCACCTGTTCGGCACCTGCCGGATGGGGGCCGACCCACGGGACGCGGTGGTGGACGAACGGTTCAAGGTCCACGGCCTGGACGGCTGCTGGGTCGTGGACTCTTCCGTGTTCCCGACCAACCTCGGGGTCAACCCCCAGCACACGATCCTGGCCCTGGCTAGGATCGCAGGGCAGTACATCGCGGCAGCGTAATACTTACCTACATACAAGTATGTAGTGGTTGATGTATAAGATTAAAGAAAGCTATGGATAGAACTAAATAAACTACAGAAAACGTCGATTCAAAAACACAGATGCCAGGAGCAACATCACCCAGGGCAGTGGCTGGCCCGCTTGGGTACGACACTGGCACTCGCTGGGGCGGGGTGGCAACGGTGGCCTGGGGGGAGAACAATCAATATCGGGCTGAATGTGGGGTTCGTGCTCGGCCGTGCCTTCGCCATCCGGATCATTGGTTTCTTCCTCGCACTCCGGATCGTATTCGTCGACAAGACCGTCACAGTCGTTATCGACGCCGTCGGCACAATCTTCGACGGCCTCCGGATGGGTCGACGGATCCCAGTCGTCACAGTCCTCGCCATAGTGCCCGCCGGCAAAGCCATCGCCGTCCATGTCGTCCCAGTCGGCCCCGTCACAGTCTTCGTCGACGCCGTTGTATGGGATCTCCTGGGCACCCGGATAGACATTGGCGTTGTAGTCGTCGCAATCCCCGTCCTCGGGCGACCAGCCGTCGTGGTCGTAGTCGGGGAAGCGCGCCACCCAACTAAGCGCGTTGGCCATGAGCCGGGCGCCGTCCGTGGTCGCGTCCCACAGGTCCGGCCGGACGTCGCTAGACGGAGGGAAGAAGTTCAGGCCTACGACAACGCTGTTCGTGGCCGTCGATGTGGCCACCAGCGGTTCTTCGTTACTCCAATGGGCCACGGTAGTTGTCCCCTGCGCGGCGATAATCCCACCGTGGTGAAAACTGGATGGACCCCCGTCGAAGGTGCTGACGCCAGCCATCAGCGCGTGGCCGGGGTCGTCGATGAGGAGGGTCAGCGGCACGCCGGACGTGGGCTCACCGGTGGTGAACGGCAGATAGTCCTCGGCGACGAGCTCGCCGCCGATGCCGAGATCCCCATCGTCGAAGCTGAACGTGGCAAACACGATACCCGGTCCCGCGTTCAGATAGCTGGCCAGGTTGTCGCCAAGCCCGGTGGCGTCCTCGAACGGTTCGTCCGAGAACACCAGCAGGGCGTGGTAGGCCATCAGATCGGCCAATGACGGGGTCATCGCACCGGCGTCCAGTAGATCCACCGAATCGAACTCCCCGGTGGCGAGGAGCTTGGCCTGTACGTCGGATGCGTCCGCGGACGAGGCGCAGACGGCCACATCGTAGGCACGGGCGGACCCGGAGGTGAAGGTGAGCAGGAGAGCCAAAGCCATGGGAAAACGCCACATGGCTCAGATCCTACCGCGGAGCGCCCTCCTTCCAACAAGAAGTCCCAGCAAAACCAGCATCAGGGACCGGCCGCGGCCGTGCTGCGCTGCGTCACAGCCGCCACAGGTGCCCCAGGCCGGGTCGTACCCGTCGGCGCTGTCGTCGTCGTCGCCGGCGCAGTCCGTGTCGTAATCGTCCATCAGGCCGTCACAGTCCCCGTCCAGGCCGTCGTCGCAGATCTCCGTGGCGCCGGGATTGACGCCCACATTGGTGTCGTCGCAGTCCTCGCCGTATTCGCCGCCGGCGTAGCCGTCGCCGTCCATGTCGTCCAGGTCGGATCCGTCGCAGTCCTCGTCCAAGCCGGTGTAGGGGATCTCCACGGCGCCGGGCTTGACGTTGGAGTTGTTGTCGTGGCAGTCGAGGCCGTCGGCGCTGGAGGCGGCGGCGGGG
>CAZDDH010000396.1:0-5421 GCA_964504165.1 uncultured Rickettsiales bacterium
CGACGACTACAACGCGAACGTCAACCCGGGCGCCGTGGAGATCCCCTACAACGGCGTGGACGAGGACTGCGACGGCACGGATCTGGATGACATGGACGGGGACGGCTTCGCCGGCGGCACCTACGGCGAGGACTGCGACGACACGGACGCCGACGTCAACCCGGGGGCCGAAGAGGATTGCACCGACGGCGTGGACACGGACTGCGACGATCTGGTGGACGACTACGACCCGGACTGCGGTGGCGACGATGACGACGACAGCTCGGAGGACCCGGCCAGCACCGGCTGTTCCTGTGACAGCACGGGCCCCGCTCCCACACCCGTGGGCCTGTTGGCCCTGCTGGCCCTGGCCGCCCTCCGGCTCCGACGCCGCTCCTGAGCCCAATCCCGACCCGCGCACCCCCATCGGACGGGTCAGCACGGCCACGTCCCCATTCTTGACAGTCCTTTCCTTTCCACCTCCTCGGTTTCTGAGCTAAGTTCAGTTCAGTCATGGAGGTCCCGATGAATACTCGATCCAGCCTCATCATCTCGTTCGCCATTCTCATCGTTTTGTGCGCGCGCCCCGCTGCCGCGGTGGACGTGGCCATCATGGCCGCCGATCTACCCCAGTACACCAGCGACGTGGAGGCCAAGCTCAACGGCACCGGCCTGTTCAACATCGTGGACCTGTACGAGACCCAGAACACCACCCCGTCACTGGCCGACATGCAGCAATACGACGCGGTGATCATCTGGTCCGACTACAGCTTCCAGGATTCCACCACCCTGGGCGACAACCTGGCGGACTACATGGACAGCGGCGGCGGCGTGGTCTACGCCGTGTTCTCGTGGTACTCGTCTTCGGGCTTGGGCATCGCCGGGCGCATCAAGGACGATGGTTATCTCCCCTTCACCATGGCCTCCTACACCTCCGGCAATCAGCTGACGCTGGTGGAGGATATCCAGGGCCACGAGCTGTTGGACGGCGTGACCACCTTCAACGGCGGCTCCTCCAGCTTCCACTTCTCCGGCGTCTCGCCCGTGGCCGGTGCCACCCAGGTGGCGTCGTGGAGCAACGGCCAGCCCCTGGTGGGCTACATCGAGCCCACCGGCGGTCTGTGCGTCGGGCTCAACTTCTTCCCCCCCTCCAGCGACTCCTCCTTTGGCTTCTGGGACGCCACCACGGATGGCGCCCAGCTGCTGGCCAACGCCCTGATGTACGCCGCCGGCGGCGCCGACCAGGATCTGGACGGCTGGTCCCAGGGCAACGGCGACTGCGACGACCTGGACCCCACCGTCTATCCGGGGGCTCCAGAGATCTGCAACGACGGCATCGATCAGAACTGTGACGAGGTGGTGGACGAGGGCACCGACAACGACGGCGACGGCTGGACCCAATGCGACGGGGACTGTGACGACAGCGACAGCACCCGCTACCCCGGCTCCACCGAGATCTGCGACCGCTTCGACACGGACTGCGACGGCATCGTGGACGAGGACTTCGATCTGGACGGGGACTTGACCTACGACGAGAACGACCCGGGCTGTCTGTCCACCTACAACGACGGCGAACTGGACTGCAACGACGCCGATCCCGCCATCTACCCGGACGCTCCGGAGGCCTGCAACGGCATCGATGACGACTGTGACGGCGCCGTGGACGAGCAGACCGATGACGACGGCGACGGCTTCACCATCTGCGCCGGCGACTGCGACGACAACAACCCCCACACCTACCCCTTCGCCCCGGAGATCTGCGACGAGGAGGACAACGACTGCGACAACGCCGTGCCTGCCGACGAGACCTGGGACGGGGATGGGGACGGCTGGGTGGAGTGCCTGGACTGCGATGACGGCAGCGCCTCGATCTACCCCGGTGCCGCCGAGATCTGCGACGCCATCGACAACAACTGCGACGGCCTCGTCGACGAGGGCTTCGACGCGGATCTGGATGGCTACTCCTATTGCAACGACGACTGCGACGACAACGATCCCGACACCTATCCCGGCGCCGCCGAGCTATGCGATGAGATCGACAATGATTGCGACGGCTTCCTGGCCACCTACGAGTACGACATGGACGGCGACGAGTTCATCGAGTGCGACGAGTGCGATGATCAGAACCCCGAGATCTACCCGGGCGCCGTGGAGATCTGCGACGACGGCATCGACAGCGACTGCGGGCTGGACCTGGAGGAGACGGAGATCGACAACGACGGCGATGGCTGGTCCGAGTGCGCCGGCGACTGCGACGACGAGGACGCCACCGTCAGCCCCGAGGGGGTGGAGATCTGCGACGGGCTGGACAACGACTGCAACCCGGCCACGGACGAAGGCGACGACACGGACGGGGACAACTTCAGCGTCTGCGATGGCGACTGCGACGACAGCGACGCGGCGTCCTATCCCGGGGCCGAGGAGGCCTGCGACGGGGCCGACAACGACTGCGACGGCCAGGTGGACGAGGACATGGACTACGACCACGACGGCTTCTCCGGCTGCGGCGGAGAGGACTGCGACGACTTCAACGCCAACGTCAATCCCGGCGCCGTGGAGATCCCCTACAACGGCATCGACGAGGACTGCGACGGGTTCGACGCCGACGACCTGGACGGCGACGGCTTCGCCGGCGGCACCTACGGCCCGGACTGCGACGACACCGACGCGGACATCAACCCGGACGCCGCCGAGGACTGCACCGACGGCGTGGATACCGACTGCGACGATCTGGTGGACGACTACGATCCGGACTGCGGCGGCGACGACGACGACAGCGCCAACCCCAACCCGGGCCCCTGCGGGAACTGCAGCGCCGCACCCCAGGGGGGCACCCCTCTGGGCCTGATGGCCCTCGCCCTGCTGGTGCTGGTGCGCAGGATGCGGCGGTAAGCCGAGAGTTCCCAGCGCACGCTTTCCCGCCTCTCGCAAAGCTCTCTTGGTCGTGAGCGTCTTGGACGCCTCGCTGAGGCGAGTCAAGTTGACATGGGAGCGAATCAATGGTCGTAAACCGTGGGAGCGAGCCGGACGCTGGGTCGAAGGCCGGTTGACGCTTTTTGATCTTGGCTGCTTGTTATCAGCCCGGTTCGATCGCATCGACCCAAACGACAACTCTTTCCTCAGTCTCAACGCCAATCCGCTCAACGTTTGCCCCCCCCTAAGTCGCGGAGGGGCCGCAGCATCGGCCTAGCCGGGCGACGACTGAGAATAGGGAGTTCCGATAGTTACTGCGTGAAAACAATCGTTTTCGAGAGCAGTAGCTGAGATCTCAAAAGCTGCGGCCTTCTTCGTCTGACCTTCTATCCTCTTGCCGGTTGCGTTTAGCTGTTGCAGCGAAACTACGCGGACTAGACACCAAATCAGGTCTGGACGGCGTAAAACATCATGAAACTGGCGAGAGGGATCAGTTTTCATCTGTTGATATAGACGAGGACCGAACATGTACTGGAGTCACCGTTTTCGTAGACGTAAGATTTTCCTACGGTTTATTCCAAATAATACATGTTTTATTATTGTCCGTCTCGGTGTGAATTTCTTGCAAAGCCTGTGTGGCAAAGTTGTTTGTTCTGAAGGCATTGTGTATGGTAAAGAAAAAATAGTTGACAACCTCGAATTGTTCGACGTGTTCGGCTATTCTACATGGGAGTTTTGTATGGATAGGCTAGCTAGTTCATTCACCTGGTGTCTGGTTGTCGGTTTTATCTCTTGCGTAGTTGTGCAGAATGCATCCGCCGGCTGGTATAATTGCCCGGGCCCGTTCTCGAGTCAATCGTGCTCAGTAGGTGGAAATCCAGTGTGCAATACAAACCAACAGTCTTCGTATACTGAATGCGGACTTAGCGATGCAGGAGACACATTATATATGGTCGAGGTTGATGGCAGGCCTTGGGCATACGGCTATGTGGACTCAACGGCCTTCTGTTGTGGTCCGTCGGATCTCGGGCAAACTGTGTACGAAGCATACATCTATGGTGGCGATGGGGATGATCTCATCTGCCTGTACAACGACACTATACTTGGTTGTTTGAAGACTACCGTTGTCGGTGGGCAATATTGGAGTGCGGATACCGTAATTTTCGGGAATGACGGGGACGATGAGATATACACATCGCATACCGGTACCTACTCGGATTGGGTCCGGGCCGGGGAAGGTTCGGACTTGGTTTATACATTCGATGGTAGCGACACAATACTCGGTACCACCGGCAGCACGGATGGCGACACTGTCTATGCTGGTCATGGTGATGATGAAATTAACCTGTCCAATGATAGTGGAGATCACACAATCTATGCCGGACGTGGCGCTGACTGGATAATTACAGGCTCAGGTAGTGATACAATCTTCGCAGGCGGTGAGGACGATGGTGTCAGCGCTGGCCTCGGCAACGATTGGATCGATGGCGGCAGGGGCAATGATGACCTATGCGGTGGTGGTGACGGCGATGAAGTAAAGGGTAACTATGGAAATGACTGTTTGTGCACGAATGATGTTGTTAATTATGGCAACGTCTGTGATCAAACTGAGGGCGAAACGATAAACGGCGGACCGGGAAATGTCGATGTTGGATACTATTGTGATAACGGTAACGAGCTTGATTTTTACACCGCAGTTGAATATCCAGTGCCAATCCTGAGTCCGTACGTAGTTGGCAATGAATGCCTCTGCGCCTGCCCGGAGAATTTGTGATCTGAACCCGCTCCTACAGTTCGAGACGATCCTCACAATCATTCCAGGTTAGCCCACATTTTTCATGTGTGCCCATCCAAAGAGGCGGTTGCGGCCCTGCGGCCCAACTTAGCTGAAGCAAGAATTGATCAGCGCGTAGGTCTGATTTGAATCGCTACCGAGCGCAAAACCCCCTCTCCACACCACGATTTCAGGACTCTCAGAGGTGTTGTCCAGGGGCGAGGTGCAAGACCTGTGATCGAAAAGGTTTCTGTCGGGGTGGGCGGTGGACAACAGGAAGCGTACCTGACGAGTGTTCTGCAGGATGACAGCGCCGATCTTCAACAGCTTCAGAAGAAGAGTGCTGCAATGGGCACGAGCCAACTCGGTGCCAGACAGCGTGACGAGGCAGGTCTTTTCGAGCAGTACACATGCCCGGCTCGACAGCCGTTCCGAGTTGGTTGGCATGCCGGGATGGAGATCACCTACAACGGCATCGAAGAGGACTGCATCGACGGCGTGTTCACGGACTACGCCGATTTGGTGGACGACTACGATCCGGATTGTGGCGGCGACGACGACAGCGCCGACCCGAACCCAGGACCCTGCGCGAGCTGCAGCGGCGCCCCCGGAGGGGCACGCCTATCAGTGTGATGCTGGCGGCGCTGCTGGTGGTGGACCGCCGAATGCGGCGGTAGGCTGAGTCAGCCCCTGCACCTAACCCCCATGTCTCACCAGGGGGAGAAGAGCCGTGCCTGAGTGGCTGTTGAGGTCGA
>CAZDDH010000397.1:0-5273 GCA_964504165.1 uncultured Rickettsiales bacterium
GGTCGTCAGGTCAGGCGTGAGGGACGGAATTCCGCTCTATGACGGGAGTGTCCTCTTGGCACGCGAATTGCGAGGATGTTTCAGCCAGGAGGAAGCTGATGAGAGCCTGGACTTTGTGGATGCTGCTGGTTACTTCACTGTGGGGCTACGGATGTATCGCCGCCATCGACGACAACTCCGCCGATGATGACGACGCCGAATGGGACTACGACGAATGGCACGCTGGTACAGCCACGTTGACGTTTTCGGGATCTGTGCCCTGGCAAGGCACAGATCACGTCATCGAGCTGGTGGACGACGGTTCGAACCAACCCATCGACATCAAGTGCACGGCTGGCATTGATCCCGAGCCGGGGTATGGGGGGGAGCTGAACCTTCGCGTGGGCACGACCGAGCCCGCCGGGGTGCTGCAATCGTTCAGCCTGCACATGCGCGATTCGTGGTTCTTCGGTAACGGCACCTGGCACTTCTGGCATGGCGACGACTACGGCTTCATCGAGATCAACGCTCCCGACGCCACCGGCGCCCTGTGGAAGGTGCCGTGGGATGACCCGGAGCAAAAGACCTGCGAGGGCCAGTACTACGACGGGGGTGCGCGGGGGGACTGGACCTGCCTGGACCTGCCGATGTACGACGCCAACAGTGATGAAGGCGACGACGTGCTGTCGAGGGTGGATCTCCGTTTCGAGTGGGACTGCAGCTAGGCTGGCCCCGAGGTTCCGTGGGCCGCATCCTGTGGCATGATCCAGCGACGATCTCCCCCGAGCGCGGCGATCGGAGATGGCGGATGCTATTCCGCCGTCAGCTGTGCCATCAATCCCATGGCATGGGTCGTCTGCTATCGTCGGTCTTGCCGGCCGCGATTAGAGGTACCGCTGGTGAACCGGCAATTCTAGGGTACAAATTTTGTTTTCAGATCATTGTCTCGTTGTGTTTGAGCCGGATCCCAACGTCAATTGACAATCCGCTTCTGCCTGGGTCAGATTAGGCGGGCGGGCGAGGAGGGTCGTCCGCGTCCGTTGGTCATGGGAGGAAATCTTGAGCAGATCCAGAAATCCGAAGGGCTACCTGTTTTGGTGGCCTGTTTTGTGCGCCATCGCCCTGGGGATGTTGTCCGTTTCTTGCGCGGACATCGAACCCGAGGGCCTCACCCCCGTATCGGAAGGAGATTTTGCCGATCCGGCGTTGGTCCCGATGGTTCATCAAACGCTCGGCGATTACATGAGCCTCGACGAGCACAACCGGGAAAGCATCACCGAGTTGTACCTTTTCCGCGTGGGCGCCTCGGACATCTCGGGGATCGAGATCTTCACCAACGTCATCTATCTGCATCTGGAAGAAAACCAGATCCATGACATCACTCCCCTGTCCGGAATGCCCAGGCTGTACACGGTGTATCTGCGCGATAACCAGATCACGGAGCTGACGCCGCTGGCAACGCTGACGCACATCCGGATGTTGGACCTGTCTCAGAATCCGATCTCAGATGTCTCCCCACTGAAGACGCTGACCAACCTCCGGATGCTGGATCTGCAAGACACCGACGTCAGCACCGGGTTGGCAGAACTGGTCACCCTGACGAACCTGAAGTACCTGGATTTGTCGGATTGCTGGAACATCAAGGAGAGCGATTTCCGGATCCTGGAGGAAGCCCTCGACGGGTGTGAAATCAAAGAACCCGAGTCCTTCGCTCCCGAAGACGACGAGCAGGAGGAGTGAGACCATGAAGACGAAACATGGGCTGTTCATCCTCGGGTTGGGGTTCTTCCTTTGCTCCCCGTTTGCATGCAATCAATCCTTCGATTTCGACCAGGTCGCGTACGAACGGCTGGTGACCGACCTGGAAATCGAGGACGAGGCGTTGGAGATGGCGATCCGGCATACGCGGGCCATGTTGGCGTCCGAGATCCAGTACATCGATGCTTCGGGACACGGCATCGGGAGCCTCCAGGGCATGGGGGACCTTTTTGCCCTGGTCCAGCTCAAGCTGACGTTCAATGATATCGAGGATCTGACTCCCCTCGAGGGTCTGTCCGCGATTTTCTGGATCGATGTGAGCGAAAACGAGATCACCGATCTCGGACCGCTGTCTGACATGGAGTTCCTGTTTTCTCTGTCCATTCGGGAAAACCAGATCGACGACCTGACGCCACTGGCCGGCCTCCCCAACCTCACTCACCTCGCGGCAGGTTCGAACCACATCACCGATGTGGAGCCGTTGGCCGATCTGACCCAGTTGGAGAATCTCTATCTACATGAGAACGAAATCGGGGACCTCGCACCCCTGTCGTCCCTGACCAGCCTGAGGGACCTCTGGATAGCCAATAACCAGGTCGATGACATCGCGCCCCTGTCGTCGCTGCAGGCGCTGGAGTACTTGGAATTGTCCACGAACCAGATCGACGACATCTCGCCGTTGGCTTCTCTGGGTAATCTCCACACCTTGGGGCTCGGCGACAATCCAATCGCCGATTTCGGACCGCTGGCCAACCTGCCGAATCTCCAGGATTTGGAGCTGGGCGTCTGCGGCATCCACGACGCTACTATCCTACCCGTGTTGGACCAGCTGAACAGTCTGGACCTGTCGTACAACGATATCACCACGGAGCTGATGCACCTGGCCGAATTCGGCTCACTGGAGCGATTGGTCCTGACGGGAAACGACAACCTCGCCTACGCCGATCTTCAGATGTTGCAGGACGCCATGCCCCAAACCGAGATCGAGTGGCCGGAGCTCTGGATCCCCGAGGTCCCACAAAATATCGGTGCGGTGGCGGCCGATGGGGCGGTCACCCTGTCGTGGGGCGCGACCGACAGTGCCGACTATTTCGAGGTCTATTACTCGACGTCCCCGGGCGTCACCACGGCGGACGATCACATCTCGTCGGTCCAGGGCACCACGGTGGACGTCCAGGATCTGCAAAACGGGATTCCCCATTACTTCGCTATCCTGTCGGTGCGCGATCCCTGGGGTGACCCGAGACGGAGTGCGTTGAGCGAAGAAGTCAACGCCACGCCGGGCACATGAGCGACGTCAGGAGAGACACCCAATGAAACAGTTCATACCCCTTGTTGCCCTGACCATCCTCGTGGTGACGAGCCTCTGTTCGTGCAACAACTCGTCCTGCCCAGACACCTGTATCCAGCAGATCGAATGGGTGCACTACAACACCGTGATCGACGGGGAGAATCTCGGCACACATCCGACCACTCGCCGCGTCATGGCCGTCAACGGCGATCGTGCCGACAGGTACACGTGGGCTGGTAAGATGAGATTCTTGACCGAGGGTGACGTCCAGAACGTCTGCGGCAAAAAAACCATCCGCTTCAGGTACGACGGCACCGACACCTGGGATGAGTACACTTATCGGTGCAACATGCGATACCTGGTCCTGTCCAAGACCTCCGAAGGCCAACAATACGAGTCTTGGTACGCGGTGCCCGGAATACACGACTGAATGGTGATCCATCGCGGCGACATGCTCGATGACGAGCCGGCCAACAGCCGTAAGATCGATCCACGTTTGCTGGACGCCGAGGGTGTCATGCGGGTGGTGCTGGCGTTCAAGCTCTCGGTGGCGTGCAAGGCGTGCCGGACCGTGCTGCCGGTCCACAGCATGGATAGCCTCACGTTGGCTTGCCCCGCCTGTGGTGAGGAGGTGTCCGCCGGGCGTAAAGCATGGCGCAAGGTGTTCGACGAGAGCACGGTCATCCGTGGTTTCTGTTGGCCCCAAAAAACGATGGGCGCGCACGATGCCAAAGATGGCGGCCTGCACGGGACCTACGGTCGTCGCCCTATCCGCTGCGCGGCCTGCAAGACCCAGATCGAGGACACCCAGCTGGATGAACTGGCTCGCGGGGAATCCGTGGCCTGCCGGGAATGCCACGAAACCCTCCCCGCCCGGCCTGCCAACAAGACGGCGCGGCAGCTCTGTCCGTGTGCGATCACCATCGTCGGCGAAGGGCAGTATTCCGCGGCGGACCCCGACAAGCTAGAAGCGATGCATTGCCCGAGCTGTGGGTCTGCTTTGCAGGTGGATGGCCGTTCGAGAATCGTGAATTGCGAGTACTGCAAATCCAGCGCGCAGATCCCGGACTCGGTGTGGCTGAAGCTCCACCCTGGCCAGATAGCCAGGGAGATCTACCTGATCGCAGACATGGACGAGGAGCTACGTTGGTCGTGGTTGCTCCGCAATCCTGATCAGGCGGAGAGCGTGTTGAGTGCCGGCACCAAGTTGCCGCCGAGCGCCCTGGAGGGCATGAGCCGCAGCGGATCCATGAAGGCCCGGAGGTTGGGTGCGCGGAACATCGCGAGCACGGAACAGCAGCTCGATCGACTCTCCCGCGACAAATACGAATCGGAGGTACGCGCGGCGGTGGCGCACAACCCCTCCGTGGGCACAGAAACCCTGGCCAGGCTCCTCGACGACCACTCGGACGAGGTCCAGCGCGCCGCCTTTGGAAACCCACGGTTCACGCTCGAGGATTTCATGGCTGTGATCCTCGAGGGGGACTACCTGATGTGGCGTATCGTGGCAGAGCGTGGCGACCTGGCTGATCTCGACGACGCGGCCCTGAACACCCTGCTGGACCACGCGAGCACCGAGTTCCTCGATACCATCGCGTCCAACAAGATCCTGTCCGCCGAGCGGTTGTTGCGGATCCGAGAGCCCAAACCCCTGGACCCGGTGATGCTGTCGCTGGCCGAGCGGGTGGCCGAACTCCCGGCAGACGCCGCGAAGGCGCTTGCCCAAAACGAGGACGCCGCCATCCGCCACACGGTGGCGGCCAACCCGTCCGCTCCGCCGTCGATCCTCCAGATCCTGGCCAAGGACAAGGAGCCGGAGGTGGCCAAGGCCGCGCGGGAGAATCAGAGCTTCCGGCCCACGCTGTTACAGAAAATGGGGATCTGGCTTTAGTTGCGACCCGTCATACTAGACTCACCTCCGTTGAAGGCGGAACGAGGATCGTGGGAACGTTTTTCGCGCAGGATCGGCGTCGGACAAGTGCGCCCCGTCGTGAGATACTCTTGGCGCATTGAAGTGGTAATTCGGAGCGCCATGGATGGTTCACTGGTCCCTATTCTATGCTGAACTGATCGAACAATTATACGTGTATTCGCAAATTTCTATTCTGTTGGAGCGCCTGCAGACCATCTTCTGTCACCTTAGTAACTTCGACGGCGAGATCCCTTGAGCTGGTCAGCTTTTCGAGTTCCCTAAGGGGGGTAGACGGTTAGCGCCTCCTGCCACAAGATGTAGGGGTGAGCCATC
>CAZDDH010000398.1:0-5233 GCA_964504165.1 uncultured Rickettsiales bacterium
CGGCTGCCCCGACCCGGACAACAACGGCGACGGCATCCTGGACGGCGACGATCAGTGCGTCATGTACCCCGAGGACGTGGACGGATTCGAAGACGCTGACGGCTGCCCGGATCTGGACAACGACGGCGACGCCATCCCAGACAAGAACGACGCCTGCCCCGACGAGCCGGAGACGATCAACAGCGTGGAGGACGCCGACGGCTGCCCCGAACCGGACACGGACGGGGACGGCTTCCTGGACATGGACGACAAGTGCATCAACGAGCCCGAGACGGTCAACGGTGTGGATGACGAGGACGGCTGCCCGGACAGCTCGCTGGTGGAGCTGGACGTGGAGAAGAAGGAGATCGTCATCAAGGAGAAGGTCTACTTCGATACCAGCAAGGCCAGCATCAAGGCGGTTTCCTTCCCGCTGCTCAACGCCGTCTTCACGCTCCTCGACGCCCACCCCGAGGTCAAGCTCGTCGAGGTCCAGGGCCACACGGACAAGCGGGGCTCGGCCAAGTACAACAAGAAGCTCAGCCAGTCCCGCGCCGACTCGGTGCGCCTGTTCCTGGTCAACCGGGGCATCAGCCCAAGCCGCCTCAGCGCGGTGGGTTACGGCGAGGATCAGCTGCTGGACGAGGGCAACTCAGACGAGGCCCATTCGGCGAACCGGCGGGTTCAGTTCATCGTCGTGGAGATGGAGTGATGCGGTCCCTGGTTGGGCCTACGGCAAGTAGGAACCGATCAGGTTTTCGGCGTTCATGTCGTCGACCACCACCAGGTTGAGGCCCGGCTCGATGATGAAGAACGACGGGATGTTGTGGTCCTGGCCGAATTCGTCCTCGAAGGACCAGCTGGGGTCGGCCGTGAAGGGGAAGGTGGCGCCGTACTGGTTGGCCAGGGAGGGGAGGTCGCCTGGACCGCAGTCCCCCCAGATGATGATCAGGATGAAGCCGTCGTCGACGTATTGCTGATACAGGCTCTCGGCGGCGCCCGCGGCGTCGCTGCAATAGGGGCACCAGGGGGCGCCGCTCTCCACGTAGATCTCCCGTGCGCAGAAGTCCTTGAAGTAGACCCGCTCGCCGTACTGGTCGGTGAAGTTCAGTTCGCCGATTGGATCACCGGCGTAGTCGGCGTGGCAGTCGTCGCGTCCGTACCCGCCGGCATAGGGCGTGTCGTTCGCGTCGTTGGGGTCGTAGTTCTGGTCCACCTCGTCGCCGTCGTCATGCCCGTCGCCGTCCGTGTCCGGGTTCTCCGGATCGGTCCCCAGCTCGTCCTCCTCGGCGTCGGTCAGTCCGTCGCCGTCCGAGTCCGTGCTGGCGGCATCGTCGTCGTCACCTGACGCATCGTCATCGTCGCCGGGTGCATCATCGTCGTCGTCTCCAAGGATGAGCGCTGAATCACATCCCATCGCGACGACGTTGAAAGCCAGCAAGATGGCCAGACCCCAGGACCACAGGTTCGGTAGATATCTCATCGTCTTTCGTCCTCTCTCGCCCTCACCGGGCGGACGTGTTTGAAACCGGCCACGGGCGTACCCGTCGCCTCCGGCGAACACCTCGCCATCCAGACCGATCACCCCCTCGGGGAGGGCGAGCGATCCCCTGGCTGAAACCTCGATTACATGGGACACAGGGCCCCCTGGGATTCACGGAAGAGGATTCCGTAAGCCCGCGGAACAACAAGATATCTTGGCCCGAGAGGTGCAGGGTAGGCGATGCTGCCCTGCATTATTTTGTATGTGGATCCGGCCTGGCAAAAGAGACGTTTTCCATTTGTAAAAGGTGACGATCATCCAACCGGCCGGGTGTCGTTGGTCGTTTCCAGATGTCCACTCTGGATTCCGCCTTCCCCCCCCAGACTCACACGCCGAGCCCACAGATTCGGCTCCGGACCGGCTGGCACAGAACTTGAAAAAGCCAGGCTCAGGGGAGGGACGGGAGGTCTGGATGGGACTCCGGATATTCGGGATGCTGGCCCTGCAGATGGCCCTGGTTGTGTTTGCCGGCCCGGCGACAGCCCAGGAACACGGTGGCACGGTGCCCGAGGTGCCCGCCGTGGATGCCCGCGCACTCAAGACCATGACCATCGGGCTGTTCCTGGCGCGTTGCGGTCGTGAACTGGAGTCCGTGGACGAGTGGGCACTCGACCGGGCCTGGACCTCGCTCCAGCAGCTGGGGTACACCCCCGAGCGTATCCACGAACTGGCTCGAATGTTGCCCAGTGACTGTTCGTATCAGACCCTGGACAACGCGATCCTGGCCGCGGACCAGATCGCCGCCTGGCATCCGGTCGAAACTCGATCGGTGGTGGCCGAGCCGGTGGTCTCCGCCCCCGCCTCACGCGAGCCCGCCGCCGTCGTTCCCCCTCCGCCCGTTCCGGCGGCCGCCGAGCCGGTGGAAAACGTCTCGCTCCCCCTGGAACCCGTACTCCTCGATCCCGCCGCGCCCGAGTCTCTGCGGCAGCAGGCGCTGGGGCGGTTCTACCACCGCTGCGCGGTGGACCCACACAGCGCCTATGGCCGTCAGGCAGGTGTCCAGTGGGAGATGCTCCTGGAGCTGGGCTATACCCCCGAGCGTATCGACGAGCTGTCGCGGCTCATCGACCGGGACTGCGATCTGGTGACCTTCCGCGGCGCGATCTTGGTGGCGCGGAACGTGGAGGCGGGGGACGTCAGTGACCTGCCCGAGCCCTCTCCCATCCACGGGGAGGACGGGGAGGCAGCGGGGGAACCGCAGACGAACGACCCGCCGCTGCAGAGCGGTGTGGACCTGGACCGATACACGGATGGGAGCCTGGCCGGTGGGGGCACGATCCTGGGGGTGACCATGAGCCTGGTGGGCACGGGGCTGCTGTTTGCCGCCGAGAGGGGGCCTGCGCCCGTCGGTGTGGGGGTCAGCCTGCTGGTCACGGGAGTCCCGACCTTCCTGGTCGGGACCGTGCACCTGGGAATCAGCGGCCCCGGCAGCAACGCCCGCTACAACAACAACCGGTGGCGGGTGGCGGACGCCTGCCGGATCCTGCAGATGTTCCACTTGATCCCCGGGGTCGCGATGAACGCCGCCGGGTTCGTCATGGCGGCCGCCGGCAACTACGGAGAGGCGCCGGGCACCCTGATCGCGCTGGGCGGCACGATGTCGGCCAGCGGTCTGATCCTGTCGGCGATGGGGGACAACGCCGTCGCGGACCTGCACCGTCAGGGCATGGAGTCGGATCTGACCCCCGGTGTGATGCTGCTGGGGGCCGGAATCCTGCACACGGTCACCGGCGCCATGCTGCTGTTCACCGCCGCCTTCGGGGCCGCGATGGATGGGACATTCGGCGGGAACGGCTCGTGGGGAACGCCCTTCGCCGTCGTCGGCCTACCCTACCTGGTGTGTGGCATCTCGATGATGATCGGTGCCACCACGGAGATACGGTCCCCGCGCTGGGCCGCTCGTGGCCCGCAGGGGGGCGGTAGCCCTCGCCACGCCCTGCTGGGCGTCGCGCCGCTCGTCGACCTCCGCGATGGGACCCGGGGGCTGTCCCTTGTCCTGAAGTTTTAGATCCGGCGGCGCACGGCCAGCGTGACCGTGAGCAGGACCACCGCGGCGCCGTTGCTCAGCCAGGTGTCCGAGCCCGGGCAGGCGCAGCCGGCCCCGTCGTCGTCCCACCGCTGGGGGGCGGCATCATCGTCGTCGTCCAGGGGAGCGGGCTCGACGAGGGCCTTGGCGTCGCACACGGCGATCTCGTCCCCCTCGTAGATCTGGGCCACCTCCTGCCCCGGGTCGAGCACCACGGCCACGTGGAAATCCCCGGTGGGCGTCTCGTCCGGCAACGGGAGGGCCAGCTCGACGAACTGGTTGGTGAACGGCGCCAGGCTATCCACGGCCACGGTGCCCAGGATCCAATCCCGCGCCAGGTCGATCTCCTCGTCGTCCGACAGCACGACCACCACCTCGAAACCGCCGGTGTCGAGGGTCCCGGAGTTGCTGTGACGCAGGGACACCAGCATCTCCTCGCCGAGGGTGACGATGGTCGGCAGCACCTGGCAGGACCCGGCCACCAGGTCCGGGCCTTCCAGCGGTTCGGGGGCGGCGGCGATGATGGCGTCGAGCCAGGCCACCCGGTCGGCGGTGAGGATGGGCGCCAGGTTGGTCAGGCCGGTCCAATCCGACGAGTTGACGGCCAGCACCCGGTGCTCCCCGCCCATCTCCCGGTAGAGGGACGCGCCGCTGGAGCCGGGCGCCGTGTCCAGGTAGTGCCCCATCGCCTGATCGTCCGAGCCGAGGACCTCGTCGTAGGAGTGGAACATCGTGCGGGCATTGCCGATGGGGCTGCCCGGGTAGTGGTTGGAGTGCAGCATCAGCCCGGCATAGTCATCGGGATCCTCCAGGGTCTCGGTCCCCAGTGTGCCGGCGAAATCACCCACCAGTCGGTCCAAGGTGATCAGGGCGATGTCATGGTTGTGACTCTCGTTTTCGAGCCACTCGGGGAGGACGGCTATCTCCACCGCTCGCGCCGTCCCGAAGGGGGTGTCCCCCTGGTCGAACCCCGGCGAGACGAAGGTCTCCATGTTCCACCCGCCGTTGTCCTCGTAATGGACGCAATGGCCGGCGGTGATGACGTGGAAGGGGTGGATCAGGGTCCCCGAACAGCTGCCCCAGTGCCCCCCTCCAGTCTGGAAGGACAGCCGGCAGGTGGCGCTGTAGGGGTAGACCGTCGTGTCCTCCACGAGGGTCTCGTCGTCCTCGCCGTAGTCGCCCTTGGGGTCCTCGGAAGGCGGCGCAGACCAGGGGGCATCCAACGGGATCGCCTGGTCGAGCCAGTACCACGAGGCGTTGGGGACCACGCCAGGGGCTGCCGCCCCGTGGGAAGCCTCGGGCCGGGGCTGGATCCGTGGAGCGCTACCGGCTGCCGTCCCCGGGAGGGCCAAAAGAATAAGAATCACGAAAGGTAGCCATCGGTACATACACGAAGAATACACAGGCGAGAATTTTCTGCTTAACCAAACCCCGTGGGTGCACTCCATAGAGTTCATCCACCTGAACAGTGGCCTACCCGCTGTTCTCTAGAGAGGCGTCAAACATGCTGCTCCAATCCGTGCGTACAACCCTGGCCATGATGCTCGGCTTCACCCTGTTGCTCCTTCCAGCGTGCGAAGACGCGGGCACCTCGGGCGACGATGACGCCGACGACGACATCGCCGATGACGACGACGCCACCGACGACGACGACGCCACCGACGACGACGATGCCACCGATGACG
>CAZDDH010000399.1:0-5196 GCA_964504165.1 uncultured Rickettsiales bacterium
CCCCGCCCCCCCCGTCGGGGGGGGGGGGGGGGGGCCGGGGGTGCGGCGCCCCGGGGGGGGGGGGCCCCCCCCCCGTCTCCCGGGCATGCACCGCGTGGCGGTGATGCCCGACGTGCACCTGGCGGATCCGTGCTGCAACGGGGTGGTCCTGGCCACCACCGGCGCGGTCTATCCCCAGGCCGTCGGCGGCGACATCGGCTGCGGGATGGCCGCGCTGGCCTTCGACTTTGACGCCGATGTGATGCGCGACCCGCTGCGGGCGGCCCGCGTCCTGCTGGCTGTCCAGCAGGCGGTGCCGGTCATCCGCCACCGGCGCGAGTCGCGGGTAGATCCGCTGCCCGGCGATCTGGAAGAGCGACCGCCGGTTTCCACCCCGCTGGTACGCCTGATGCGCCGTGAGGGCCGGGCCCAGTTCGGTACCCTGGGCCGGGGCAACCACTTCGTGGAGTTCCAGGCGGACGAGGAGGACCGGCTGTGGGTGATGCTGCACAGCGGTTCGCGGGTGATGGGGCAGGCTATCCTGGCGTACCATCTGGAACGGGCCCCCCGGGCCGCTGGCTTTGGATTCTTCGACCCGAACTCGGCGCCGGGCCGCGCCTACCTGGCCGACCACGCCTGGGCGCTTCGCTACGCCGCCGCCAACCGGCGCCGGATGCTGGACCGGACCGTCGAGATCCTCGGGAGCCTCCTGGGCGTCGAAGCGGTTCCCGCGACGCGGATCCATTGTCATCACAACTACCTGCGGCGGGAAACCCACGGAGACCGGATGTTGACCGTGCACCGCAAGGGAGCCCTGTCCGCGGCCGAAGGCGAGTGGGGTGTCATCCCCGGTTCGATGGGAGCGCCGAGCTACCACGTCGTGGGCCGCGGCAACACGTCCGCACTGCGGTCATGCTCCCACGGCGCCGGGCGCGCGCTCAGCCGCTCGGAAGCCCGGCGACGATTCTCCCTCCGGCACCTGGACCGGCAGATGGGCGATGTCCTGTACGACCATCGCAACGCCCGGCGCCTGCTCGACGAGGCGCCGGAAGCCTACAAGGACATCGCCAAGGTGATGCGGGCTCAGAAACCCCTCGTGAAGATCCGCCGCCGGCTGCGGCCGTTGCTGTCCTACAAGGGGTAGTCGACCGGCGGGTCACTCCGTGCACAGGCACGTATCCGGATAACTGGCCAGCGTCACCACCATCGCCGGGTAGAACGGGTTGGCCTTGTAGGCGGACAGGGTGGTGTAGAGCATCTTGCGGTTGGCCTTCTTGCGGTACCGCGTGAAGGCCCCGGAGACGTCCCCCGACTCGTCCCAGTGGATGTCGAGCATCTGGGGCCGTGAGCGGCAGCCGGGATCGAACTGGCCCAGCTCGACGGTCTTGCGTACCTTGCAGCTGGCGGTGAGGAAGTGGACCCGTAGCTCCCGGGGTTCCCACACGATGTTCCACTGGGTGTAGCTGCCCATCGCCACGGACTCCAGGATGGCGAAGGCCTCGTCCACGGGATCGATCCCCGGCGCTTTGCCTTGCTTCACCCGCGCCGACGCCCGGGCAAAGCGGTCCAGCGACCCCCAGCCCTCCCGGCCGTCGATCACATCGCCCAGCGCCTCATTGATTGCGACGTAGCTAGCGCCCTGGGAATAGCTGTCGTTGGTGAGAGTGTGGGCGCCCATCTCGTCGCCTGCGGTGATGTGGAGCTTGCCGTCGAGGTACTCGAACACCGCGCATTCCCCGCTGGCGTCGCAGGCCAGGTGGTGTACCTGGGAGCCCAGCGGGGTGACGCGCACCTCCGGCGCCGCCGCCACCAGCTCGGCCACCGACGAGAAGCTGTCCAGCCCCCACTGGATCCATTGCAGCTCGTTGACCGTGGGCCGCCTGTCATGCCCCGGGTATTCGGCCTGGAAGTGCCACAGCACCTCGATGACCAGCCCCGCGTCGTTCATCCCGCTGGAGGGCAGCTCCCGGCCGTACTGGTTGAAGGTGATGCTGGCCCGCTCCGATTTCCACCGCAGCGGGCGGTCCGCCGGGTCCAGCAAGAACGCCCGCTTGCGCACGCCGGTCTTGTTGACCAGCACCATGGCGTCGCCCTGGTTCCAGTCGTAGCTCTTGGCCACGATCTGCCGGCCGTCGCGCTCCATGTGGAACACGGTGCAGGCGCCGGCCCGTTGCGCACCGATCCCGACTGTAAACACAGCCATCACGACCAGCGCTGTGCGTAGACCTTCCATCTCTCCTCCATTTTAGCCAACGGGTCTGGAGGAATGTGGTTTCGTCAGGGGTCCTCGGGGGCGGGGGGGCAGCACACCTGGACCAGCGCTCGGGTCCTCTCGACGATGGCTTCCATCCGTTCGAGCAGGGCGGTGCCGTTGACCGAATAGATCATGCTGCGGGACTGCTTGGCACGGTCCAGTACGCCGGCATTGGCCAGCAGCTGCAGGTGCCTCGATATCACGGAGCGGTCCTGGGGGAAGGCCTGGGCGACCCGGCCGATGTCGCTGGGCCCGTGGACGGCGAGGAAGGTCAGGATCTCCACCCGGACCGGTTCGCACAGCGCCTTGAACAGCTCGACGTCGGCGAGTTCATCGAGGCAGGCGGTGACCAGGTATTGGCGTTGGTTCTCGTCCATGACCTCAGATAAATGCATGTTCATGCACACGTCAAGGGTTGTGATGGTTGACAAACGTGCATGAGTGTGCACATTTGCTTACATAGGAGGAAGCATGAGCTTGACACTGATCATCGGCGGAGCAACAGCGGCCGTGGGCGTCGCTACGGCGGCCACAGCGGGCTACCTGTACTGGCGCTACAGCGCCATCGGCACCGACATGGGCGCGCTGACGTTCTACTGGCGGCTGATCCGCGGCAAGGGCGTCCGCACCGTCGGCCCGGCCCAGCTGGACCGCATGCTGGCCGAAGAGGGCGTCCAGCGGGTCTTCGTGGACCTGCGCGCCCCCGACCACCGCGCCGAGTACCCCATCGAGGGCCTCACCCCCCATCCCTTCGACGATTTCCTCAAGGACGTGGTGGTGGACGGGGCCTACACGGGCGATCGGAGCCGGGAGGTCGTGTTGCTGTGCGACACCGGGCACATGAGCGTGGTCGCTGGCGACATCCTCGTGGCGGACGAGGGCTTCGAAGCGGTCTACAGCCTCAAGGGCGGCACCAAGGGGTATGAGCGGTACCGCGGAGCTGCCTGCAAGCCCTGCAGTTCGGTGACCTCGATGCTGTCCGGGTGTTGCCGCTGAATCCGTGGGCCTTCGCCTCACTCCACCACGATCTGCGAGATCTCGTACCACCCATCCCCATCCCGTCCCTCGATCCCCAGCCCCAGCGGCGCCAGGGGATCCGTGGCCGGATCCGTCCCCGCCCGGTCCAGTAGCGCCACCTCCAGCGCGTACGTCCCCGGCGCCAGATCGGCGGGCACGGTGAACCCGTCGACCACGGTCACCGGCCCCGGCAGCCACGTCGTCGTGTCCTCGTCGCTCTCCAGCTGCGCCGCGCCCCCGTCGCTGCCCAGGCGCCAGGTCAGGGTGCGGCCGTGGTAGGCCGGGGTTGTGCCGGCGTTGTTCCACTCGGAGGACAGCACCAGCGTGCCGCCCGCCGCCACGGTGTCGTCGTGGTTGAGGTGGGTCAGCTCGAAGCGGTACCCGTTGGCCACCAGCAGGTCGTCCACGGCGCTCCCGTAGTCGGCGGGCACCGGGCTGAACTTGGCGTTGAGCACCGATGCGTGCACATCCAGGGACCACTGGAAGGACCGGTAGACTTCGCCGTCCGGAGCGTCCGAAGACCAGCCGAAATCGTGCCAGTCCTGCATCACCCCGCATGTCTCCAGCTGGACCGGCGCATGCTGCCAGACATCTGCGAAGGCCGGGTCCTGAGCGGTGGCGGAGTCGAGCATGCCCGGGTAGTAGTCCTCCATGTGGTTCCAGCCCTCGCCCCAGAAACCCCAGTCTCCCCAGCAGTCCGTCCGCCAGCCGGCACCGCCAGAGGTGGCGTGTAGCATGACGTCCAGCTCCCGCCCCGGGCTGCCGCCGATGCCCAGCATCACCACCGGCGTGGCTGGGAAGGCGTCCAGGTGGTGGTCGATGAGGGCCTCGTAGCCCGCCTGGATCTCGTCCTCCTCGGCGGTGTTTTGCGGGCTGTAGACGTCGAACAACCCGTCGGCGCTGGCCAGGCAGGCCGTGTTCCACTCCCCCCAGCAGCCCACCGTACCGATATCCACGTGGTCCACTGCCGGGTGGCCGTTGTAACGCTCCCCCAGGGCGCCGATGAAGCGCTGGTGCTCCGCTTGATAGGTGGGATCCCGCACGTCCGGCCAGAACATCCCGTCGATCCACTCACCGGCGATGTTGTAGGGCTCCTCGGTGAGCCACTGGGGCACCCCCATGCCCCCCTCCTCGATGACCATCACCCGGAACCCCAGGGTCTCCCCCAGGGCGTTGGCCGACTGGAGCGCGGCGTCGATCATGGCCGTGTCGATCTGGTCCCGCTGGGGCTCCAGATCCGACCAGTGCCAGCGGAAATACGCCGTCCCGGCGTCCGGGTAGTTTTCGGGCCAGTTTTCCTCCACCCGCTCGGCGCACTCCTCGGCCGAGAAGGTCACCGGCGGGAGGTTGCACCACCAGCCAAAGTGGAAATCTGCGAATCCCATTCCCGGGTTGGTCAGCACCGCACCGCTGACGGTCGGGTAGGCGTCCACATCCCCCGTGAATCCCTCCCAGGTGTCGTCGTCGCCGGCGTCGTCGTCCCCGGCATCGTCATCATCCCCTGGGTCCCCGTTGGGGCAGCCGCACAGCAGCAACAACGCACACATCAAGACGCTCATCCAGTGGTCACGCATGGCTCTCCCTCCTCTTTACCGCCTGCAGTCTAGCAAGCCCGATGCGCAAAAAAAGGGGAGCATGAAAAAAAAGAACTCTCGTAAAAACCAGAAAAACGGGTTGGATTTCCCCCCCCTTTTACAGCCCTCCAGCCCCGGCGACGGAGCCGGCCTCATACCCGGCTATTGCTGCAACGGCGCCAGTCCCACGCTGATCAACACCACCTACAACGACAACTGGCCGTGGAATGGCTAAAATCGGCTCCGAAATGCCGTTACTGCACATCTTTGGCCACATTTGCACATTGATTTTTGGTTTTTTAGCCCTTATTTAGATATGACCCCCTGGTTGCATAACCAGTGAGCGGTTTATATAAGGTGCGGCGCCTCTTG
>CAZDDH010000400.1:0-5163 GCA_964504165.1 uncultured Rickettsiales bacterium
TAGGTTAATGGAGTTGTTGCGTCAGACCAAGGCTGGCTGCGACCGACGATGCAGGGTTGCGATCATGGGAAGGGACGCTCCTTGCCCGGGACACCGATCTCCACCTCGTACATGCGGTTTTCCTGGATGTCCTGGACGTACATCTTCATGGGATCCCAGCCGCCGATCCCCGATCCCCATTGCAGATTGGGGATCCAGTCGGTCTCGTCGCCGAGCATCACCACCGGCTCCTGGGTCTGGCCGTCGGGGCTGATACGCCAGACCCTCGCAGCGATGAACTCGCACACGTAGATGTTGCCGCAGATGTCCACGCCCATGCCGTCCAGCTGGCCGTTGCCCACGCTCTGCACCAGCACGGTCAGCTCGCCGGGGGTGCCGTCGGGGGCCATCTCCAGGGTGTGGATCGTGCCGCCGCCGAAGCTGCCGATGTACAGCGTGCTGTAGTCGGGGCTGAAGGTGACCCCGTTGGGGTTGGTCAGGCCCTGGGCGATGATCGTGAACTCCCCGGTGTAGGGATCGACCCGGCGCACGTTGCCCGCGTCGTGCTCCGTGACGTAGACGTAGCCGTCCAGGTCCACCTCCACGCCGTTGGGGTAAGACAGGCCGCTGAGCACGGCGGTCTTGGTGCCGTTGCTGTCTACCCGGAACAGGGTGCCCTCGTCGGACTCGGAGTAGACGATGTCCCCGCTGGGCAGCGCGCGGATGCCGGAGATGAAGCTGCCGGCGTTGGGGACCCACAGCTGGCTGTCCCCGTCATAGGTGGATTTGAGCAGGCTGCCCCCCCAGTCGGCGCCGATCATGTAGCCCTGGCCGTCGAAGGCGAAGTCCTCGGTCGCCTTGGGGCCGGCCAGGACCGTGTAGTCCAGCGGGCCTGCGGGCAGATCGTCGCAGCCGGTGGTGTCGTCGTCCCCGCTGGTGTCATCGTCGGCTGCGGTGTCGTCGTCGTCGCCGGCGTCGTCGTCGCTGGCGTCGTCGTCGTCCGCGACGACCGGGCCGCCCCCGTCCTCACAACTCGGTACGATGAACAGGACGATGCACCACAACAGAAGGATTCGGTAGTTCATCGAAGATCTCCATGGCCCCGCTCCAGTTGAACCGTAGATGCGCGGCGGACGAGTTCCCGGACATTTTTTTGGTCCGTGGCGATCCAGGTGAGGCACGGCAATCAGCTCACAGACGGACCTGCAGCATCAGTCGCACACCACCATGCCGTTGCTGATGTCGACGAATTCGTCGAGCATGGTGTCTTCCATGTCGGCGCACTCGAAGTAGCCCGAGACATGGGGGTAGCCCTCGACGGTGTCGAGGAAACAATGCGGGCCGCCCGGCCTCTCGAACATGACCCACGGTGTGTCCTCGTACCAGGCCATGGCCTGGACCTCCAGATGCTCCCCGGGGCCCGGTTGCCCGGACAACGAGATGTCCAGCCCGTCCTCCCACTGGGTGTCGGTCGAGGCCGAGAGCATGGTGGTCTGGCCGAAGAAATCGCAGGTCATGGCGCCCGTGTATTCGTAGGATCCGGCGTATGGGCCGGTGAGAATCTCGAACCAGACGCCGGCGGTGGTGGGCAGGCCGCTGGTGTCGTCGTCGCCGGTGTCATCGTCGCCCGTGTCGTCGTCATCCGGTGGGTCGAGCATGACAGGTCCCCCTCCTTGGCAACCAAGGAAGAAGCCAGCCCAGAACACCGCCATCGGCAAGAGTCTTCGCATCATCGGGACCCCACGTCCAGGAGCACCGAGACGCCGACGACCAGGTGGAGCAGCAGACGGTCCCGGCTGGCCAGCGTCTCGTCGCCGATTTGGTAGGAGCGCTTCAGGACCCAGTAGTCCGCGCCGACGGTGACGAAGGGCGCGAGCCAGGGCGACACCCGGAATCGTGCGCGGAAGAAGGCGGTGGCACCCCCGGAGACCATGGCCGACAGCGCCTCCGGATCGCCGGGGGTATAGCCCAGCCCGCGCACCTGCACGAATTCCAGGCCGCCGCCCAGCCCGATTCCGGGTTCGAACCGGTCCGCAGGGAAGACCACCGAGGCCAGCAGGCGCACGGGGACCCGCGACACCCGGGCCTCCCCGTCGTTCAGCTCCAGCCGGATGGGGCTGGTGAAATCCGCGTTCATCTCCACGCCGATGAACCGTCCGAATCGGGCACCCAGGTTCACGTCGATCCCGTGGAGCACGGGGCCGTCCGCCGACAGGGGGACCGGCGTGTAGCCCACGGATCCGATGACGAGGCGGGGTGGCTTTGGGGGTACGACCGCTTCGGGCACGACCGGATCGGGTACGACCGGATCGGGTACGACCGCTTCCGGTACGACCGCTTCCGGTGCGACCGCCTCCATCTCGATGGCTTGGACGAGCACCACCTCCAGCTCGGCGTGCAGCATGGCGGCCATCGCTTCACACCGGGAGATGCGGCTCTCTCCCATCTCCTCGAGGGTGCGTTGCCTCGGCTGCACCCCCAGCAGCGGCGACAGGACGGAGAACCGGCTGCCATCCGCGGCCAGCCAGGCGACGGTGAGGGCTCCAGCGCCCCGGGCCAGCTCCAGCGCACCCTGCGGTTCGACGGGCTGGGCCGTCCCCACCTCGAGTACCTCCACCGGCAGCGAACTCAGCCGGGCGCGTACCGCGGGGAGCAGCTCGTCGAACAGCTCGCGGGTGGGCTCGGCCTCGGGGACCACCAGCAGCACGGGCCGGCGGATCTCCGTGGCACCCGCCATCGGGGTGATGGCCAGTAGAGTCAGCATCCACAGCAGCGCCACGATGGACGCAGGGGGCCAGGTGATCATGGACTCCCGGGGAGGGCGGCGAGGGCCGAATGAGCCGTGGTGGCCTGCGTGGACTCCGGCCAGCGCTCGATGATGGTCCGGTAGTCGCTGGCCGCCTCGTCCCACTGTTCCACGCTCCGGTAGGCCGCCGCACGCACCCGGAGGACCTCGGGCCCTCCGTAGCCGTTGGGGTGCCGCTCCAGGTAGTCCGTCGCGGCGGCGATCGCCTCTGCCAGGCGGCCGAGCTGGGACAGGGCCTTCACCCGGCCGAAGCGGGCCTCTTCGGACAGCGTACCTGCTGGTTCGAGGGAGAGATACTCGTTGAAGTGGACCAGCGCCTCGTCGGGGCGAGCCATGGCATTGAGCTTCATCTGCCCCAGGGCGACGTGGCTGTACCATGCGGCCCGGTCGACCGGGTAGGTCGAGATGAGCTCTTCATAGACCACGCTGGCGGCCTCGAACTCCCGGTCCAGCTGGTGCTGCCTGGCCAGCAAGGTCAGCTCGTCGATATGCGTCCCCGGGATGGTGACCGCCCCCACGGCGTCATCCGCGGCCGGTACGTCGCTCCCGGATTCGGAGGGCCCGACGGTGAGGCGCCGGTGGATCTGATCGACGAACGCGATGGCCTCGTCGGCGGGCCAGCTGGCGATGAGCAGATCACCCAGCAGCCGGTCCACCGCAGCTTCCTCGGCCCCGGTCTGGCCGGCGGATAACTCCAACCCGGCTTCGACCCGCTGCTCGCCCCCGCCCTTGTCCACGACCTCCACGTCCCCTTCGATCACCCGGTACAACTCCCCCTGGTCGTCGTCCACCCGGACGGAGAAGATCGTGCCGTGAGCGGTGACCAGGGCGCGGGGTGTCTCGACGCGGAATCGGTAGCCCGCTTCGTTGGGGCCCACGACGGCCACGGCGGTTCCTCGTTCCAGCAGGAAGTGTGCCTCCTGCGTGTCGTTGCGCAGGGTACGCACGACCGCGCCGTCCTCCATCCAGAGGCCCGTGCCGTCGGCCACCCCGGCCAGCTGACGGCGTCCCTGGGCGACGACCGCGGGGGCGGGCGGGTGCTCCGCGGGCTCGGGTTCGTCGGCATCCGTTGCGAGCGTTTGGGGTTCCACATCGATCTCCGGTGGCGGCTCCGCTCGGCGGATCAGCAGTCCGACGGCGATCACCGTCGCCAGGCAGGCTGCCGCCAGTCCAGCCATCCGCCACCCGCCGCGACGTCCGGTGCGGTCGGCTGGCATCGGCTGGCCTGTCCGTATCATTTGTTCGATTTGCGGCGACGGGGACCGCAGCGGCACGTCGCGCATGGCCGTGCCCACTCGTCGCCAGATGTCCTCGGATTCGCGGCAGTCCTCGCAGATGGCCAGGTGCACATCCAGGGCCTTGCGGTCCCGCTCGGTGAGGTCACCTGTGGCCCGATCCTCGAGGCAGCGCTGAGCTTCTTCGCACGAAAAGCTCTTCATCCCACCCCCCCTTTGAAGAAGGACCGACAGGCGGGATCACGCCGGAGGCGCTCCTTGAGGGCCTGCTTGCCCCGTTGCAGGCGCTTGCCGGTGGCGTCGTAGCCCACCTCCAGCATCGCCGAGATCTCGGGGATCGTGTAGCCGTGGAGCAGGCTCAGGACCACCGGCAGACGCTGGTTGGGGCTCAGCTTGCCGATGTGGAATGCCAGGCGGTCCCCCAGCTGGGCCTGCTGGACCTTTTCCTCGGGCAACGGCGAATGGGACCCTGGATCCGTGGCCTCGGCCGCATACTCCCGGAGCCTCGCCAGGGAGAAGCGCCGCCGGCGGTAGTGCCGGCGCACCTCGTTGATGGTGATGCGGTCCACCCACACGAAGAAGCTGGCCTCGCCGCGGAACGTGTGCAGCTTGGTCAGCACGATGGCCATCACGTTTTGCACCAGGTCGTCGTTCTCCGGCCGGGGGCCGCAGGCGAACAGAACGGTGCGCTGGATCCTGGGCAGGCACCAGCGCGCCAGCGCCTCCCGCGCGCCCCGGTCACCCGCGGTCGACTCGGTGATCAGATCGGCGACCTGGTCGGGGGCAATCTGGGCTGGGCGTCTGGCCTCTCGCACGTTCTCTCCTACTGGCAAGGATGAACGACAAACCAGAACCAGGACATTTTTCCTTGGAAAGGTGGGCCGAAGTCCTTCCGGGACGAACCGGATTCAAAAAAATGTCCGGATTTGTCGTCCCCCATCCTCCCTATGAACAGGACGGGGCTCTGACTGACGGAGGATGGATATGGGCAGCAGTTCGCGGAATTGGATCGTCTGGATGTTTCGGCTTTCGCCCTGCCTGGCGCTTGTGGCGCTCCAGGTGGGCTGTGGTGCTCATCTGCAGCTGGGCGACGAGCCGGCCGATGACGATGCCGTGGCCGACGATGACGACGTGGCGGACGAC
>CAZDDH010000401.1:0-5148 GCA_964504165.1 uncultured Rickettsiales bacterium
GCGGGCGCCGTCGTACACACGCTGGCGGCCACGGAGACGGGCGTCGCCAGCGAGACCTCCGGGATGTCGACGATCCCGGTGGGATGGGCCGCCGCCCCCGACCAGGACGTGAATGTAGCCATCGTCGAGACGACGGCCAGCGGGGTCACCGTCGGAACCGGTTCGGGCATCTTCACCCTGCACTCCGTGGAGGCACCGGTGGTGGACACGGTCCCACCGACGGTGGCCTTCCTCGATCCCAGCGACGCGCCGCTGGCCGCCTATGTCCCCATCGCCGCGGGCGGCAGCACGGACTGGCTGTTCAAGATCCGGGTAGAAGACGCGGTGGGATTCCAGATCCAGGCGGCGTCACTGACGTTCCGCGTGCTGGGCCGGGACGGGGTCACGGCGGAGAACACCCTGGCCCACGACGGGTCTGCGTGGGCCTGGTCCAACCCGGCGGGCATCAAGCCGGTCAACGAGCTCTCCCTGGGGACGGGCGACGCCACCAGCTACGACTACACGGGCCAGTTCGCCCTGGACGGGTCCGTGCAGTACGCCCAGATGGAGATCACCGTGGTCGACATGGCGGGCCTGCCCACCAATCCGGCCACCCGCATCCGCCGCGTGGATGTGGGCATCCCCACGGACGTCGTGCTGCTGCTGGACTACTCGGGCAGCATGCGCACCGACGCCCAGACCACGTCCGGTACGCCGATCAGCAAGTGGGAGGCGGCCCAGAGCGCGGCCAACCTGTTCACGCGCATCTACCGGGATCTGTGGCACACCCTGTCCTCCACCCCCGGCGCGGCGGACGCGGTCAACCAGCTGAGCACGGCGCGCTTCCACTGGGACGGCGCCGACAACACGGTGGTCCCGGCCCTGGCGGCAGTATCGAGCGCCACGGAGGTGGACGAGCCCGATCCACCCAGCGCCAACCTGACGCCCATCACCCCGGCCCTGCGCAAGGGCCGCGACGAGCTGCTGTCCGCCGTCTCCGGCTCCGAATGGCGCAATCGGATCCTGATCCTGCTCACCGACGGCATGCACAACCGCCCGTCGGATGAGGAACTGTCGGACGTATCCGCGGACATCGCCGATTTCACATGGTCTGACGGGGATCCCCTCCCCGACACCTACCTCCCCAGCGTCGAGCTGGCCGCCCCGGCCTCCATCGGTGGGGAGCAGGCCGGGATCCGCATCCACGCGGTCTCCTTCGCCCCGACTGCGGCGTCGGATATCGCGGATCTGCAGAGCATCATCGATGCCTTCGGCGGCACGCTGCACGCTACCGAGGGCGAGGAGCTCCCCGAGAGCTCGGCGGCCCTGCGCGAGACCTTCGTCTCCCTGCTGGCCGATGTGCTGCCGGTGGAGTTGCTCACCAGCAGCGGCGCCAGTTTTGCCGTCGAGGACGGCGTCGACGAGGCGGTGTTCGTGGTCACCTCTGGCACGGACACCATCGCCGCCAGCACCACCTCCACGGCCCCCGGCACCACGGCCACGGAGGCGGGGGATCTGGTGCACGACACGGCCAGCGGCCTCTCCTTCATCCCCGTGACCAACCCTGCCGCCGGCAGCTGGACCGTGACCGGGGCTTCCGCGGGCACGGAGCTATTCACCGTGGTGGATCTGCAGCTGCGCACGCGGTTTGGCGTCAGCGGCCGGGGCGTCGGGAAACCGGTGAGTGTCTGGGCCGAGGTCCATCACCACGGCGAACCGGTCTCCGGGGCCGACATCCGCGTCGATCTGACCCGCCCGGGCGAGTCGGTGGGCACCGTGCTGACCAACTATGCCCACAGCGGCCTGCTGGCAAGGTCCACAGCCACGGCTACGGCCAGGGCCACGGCCGCGGCCACGACTGCCATGACGGCCGCGACCGCCGCGACCGCCACAACGCACAAACCCACCCCGACCCGCCGCCAGCTGCTGGTCGCCGCGGAACGGGCCCGCGATCAGGCGTTCCAGTACGTCGATGACGCGCTCAAGCTGGTGGAACAGAGCCCGGGCCGCTACGAGGCGGAGCTGGACGGTGCATTCACCGCCGAGGACGGGCTCTACACCTTTGATTTCAGCGCGGGTGGGAAGACCCCTGCCGGCGCGGCGTTCTCGCGCAGCTACTCCACGACGAACCACCTGGCGCCCATCCCAGATCTGGATAAATCGGCGTTCACCTGGTCGCAGGGTGCCCTGTCCAACAATAGTAGCCCCTGGCAGGTGACCGTGTTCCCCAGGACCGCCACCGGTCGCCCCCTGGGCCCGGGCCTGGCTCCCAGCCTGGGATTCAAATATGTGAATGCAGCGGATCGGAAGCGATATGGCCGGCCAGAGACGGTCGACCAGTTCGACGGCTCCTACACCGCGACTCTGAACGTACCCAGAGGGGACGCGCCGCCGAAGCTGGGGCTGGTGTATGAGCGGGCATGTGAGCGGCCCGACCCCGGAGCCTTCGTGATCCCGGAACGACTCTACAGCGGTGAGCTGCGGCACGTCCGGGTGGTACTGGACCGCATCCAGGTCCGCGACTCCAAGGACATCTGCCTCAGTGGCAAGGGAGAACTGGCCTTCGAGTCGGTGGTCGCTCCCAACCTGAACCCCAACCGCGCGCTGCGCCGCCGCTTCCCCGAAGACGGCGTCTACCGGCTGTCCGATGGCCAGTCGGTGAACGTGGGGCAGGTGATGTTCGAGGGGTATGTCGAAGAGGGAGCCAGCCTGGACATCTCCATCGGGGGGTGTGAGTTCGACTGGTTCTTGCTGTGGATTCGCGAGGAAAAACTTGCGCGTTACCGACGCGTGCTACGCGGCGATATTTCTACCTGGGCGGGTAGCTACGGGCCGGACGACGAGCCAGCGGATCCAGAGGCGCTGAACGACTGGAAGCTCTGGTACACGATCGAGGTCAAATAGCTCCGTTCTCTGTACACAAAAAATAAGTATTTGAACCACCACGGAAGAGAGATCACCCCATGGCCCTGCTGAATGACAAACACGTCGTCATGGTCGCCATCGTCGATGGCGGCTCCATTGTTGCAGTACAGTCGAACGCTGCCTCGGTCGAATACGGTTCTTACGGAAGCTGGGACAATCCCACGGAGACCGGTTTCACCCTGGGTTTCACATCCGGTGATCCATCCTCGGTCAGCATCACCATCGACCAGGCCTACTGGACATCACAGGGCCCCTCGGACTGGCTCGACGGTGCCACCAAGAGCTTCACGTGCACGTTCTCCCCCTTCGGCCCGGGCGCGGACGACATCGGCACCATCTACATCCACCTCCGCGCCATTCCCAAGAGCTTCCTGGTCGTGGACGGCGGCTCCTCGGCCCTCCAACTCGCCGGTGTGGCGGGCCATGCGCTGACGGCCACCCCCGGTGGCGGTGAGCTGATCATCGCCGGCAGCGACACCAAAGCCCTGGCCAAGCCGGGTAGCGAACTGTGGACGGCGCCCGACGCCGAGTTCGACCTCACCATCTCCCTGAACAACAGCCCGGACTACATCTCTCAGTCCGATTTTGATGTGCCAGCCGCCCGCCCCGTGCGGTGCCTGCGCCAGCTATTGACCAACGGCGGTTCCACCGCCATGACCGGCTACAGCTGGCTGCGCAACCAGACCGGCAGCAGCAACGGGATCAGTCAGACCCTCCCGGCCAACACCGACATCAACCACCCCGCCGGGGGCATCCTCCCCACACTGGACAGCAACCTGGCCATCACCGCCATCTCGTCCACACCGGCGGCCTGGGACGGCACGGCAGACACTACGTTTGGGATGACCTTCGGGCTCGGGGAGATCAGCGCCGGCAACTACCTGCTGGACGTGAGCTTCCCCGGCACCTTCGATCTGCACTTCCGTGAGTTCAGCGACGCCGATGGCAGTTATCAGATACAGGTCCCGTCCGATACGGGGGACTGGACCTTGGAGATGGAGGGCCCGGCGAGCAGCTGGACCTGGACCGGCTTCGCCAAGACGGCCGGGACGCTGAACGCCACGCCGACGCTGCCGGTGACGGGATCGCTGGCCCTCGATTTTGGTTCGAACCTGCTGCCGGCCGACACGGGCACCTTTGATGTGTCCGTGGGGCGGGCGACCGAGGTCCACCCCAGCTCCGCCGCGCCGATGGAGTTCACCGTCGACGTGATCGTCCAGACCATCGACGTCAACGCCGAAGGGGGCGCCGATGACGCCACCCTGCCCATCGGGGACGAGGGCAGCAGCTACTCCCAGACCCTGATGGCCGACACCACCACGACCGGGGCGACTTTCGAATGGGTTATCACCGGACTGCCCACCGAACTGGAAGATATCGCTCACGCCACGGACGGCAACCGGCGGGTCATCAAGACCAAGGCCGGCCAGGACCTTCCCGGGCCCGCCGACATCTCCTTCACCGCGTCGGTGGTCAAGCGCATCGGCGGCGTGGAGGTGGCCAACGGGACACGTATCATCACCCTGCCGGTGAACCAGATCATCACAACCATCGACGTCAACGCCGAGGGCGGGGCCAATGACGCCACCCTGCCCACCGGGGACGAGGGCAGCAGCTACTCCCAGAACATCGTGGCCGATACCGACACGGTCGGGGCCACCTTTGCGTGGACCATCACCGGACTGCCCGCCGAGATGGAGGACGCCGCCCACTCCTCGGACGACAACCGGCGCATCATCCGCACCGCGGTAGCCCAGGATCTGCCCGGGCCGGCGGACATCACCTTCACCGCCGCCGTGGTCAAGACCGTCGGGGGTAAGGAGGTGGCCAACGGGTCGCGCGCGATCACGATCCCGGTGAATCAGATCATCACCACCATCGACGTCAACGCCGAGGGCGGCGCGGACGACGCCACCCTGCCCATCGGGGATGAGGGCAGCGCCTACGCCCAGAACATCGTGGCCGACACGGACACTGCCGGGGCCACCTTTGCCTGGACCATCACCGGCCTGCCCGCCGAGATGGAAGACGCCGTCCACGCCACGGACGACAACCGCCGGATCATCAAGACCCAGGTGGCCCAGGACCTGCCCGGCCCGGCCGACATCACCTTCACCGCGTCCGTGGTCAAGACCGTCAGCGGCAAGGAGGTGGCCAACGGGTCGCGCGCGATCACGATCCCGGTCAACCAGATCATCACCACCATCGACGTCAACGCGGAAGGCGGCACGGACAACGCCACAA
>CAZDDH010000402.1:0-5142 GCA_964504165.1 uncultured Rickettsiales bacterium
CGACGACGTGGGCGACGACGATGACGACGCCAGCGACGACGACGACGACGACGTGAGCGACGACGATGACGACACCGGCGGCGGCGCCGAATACGGCCCCCCCAACTCCTGGTGGCACGCCCTCGCGGCGGACGTTCCGGGAGGCCTGTCCGGGACCGGCTACAGCCAGGGCGACACCGCCCACAACTGGACGCTCACCGATCAGGAGGGCAACCAGGTAGAGCTGTACCAGTTCTACGGCAAGGTCATCGTCATGGACCTGTTCACCTACTGGTGACCGACATGCGCATCTGATGCACCGAACATAGAAGATTGTTCGGATCAATACCCGGAAGTGATTTTCATCAGTGTGATGTTCGAGAACAACAACTACCAGGCCCCGTCGCAGCAGGATCTGAACGACTGGGCGAACGCTTACGGCATCAACGACCACCCGGTCGTGGCGGATCCCAATGGGGACAACATGCCCTACGTCGTCGAGGGATACCCGACCTACCCGGTCATCGACGATGACATGACCATCGCCAACCCCGATCTGTGGCCCTTCAACTGCTCCGCCGTGGGCGCCCTGCTGTAGGACCCACGCCCCCTCCTTGACGGTCCCCCACCCCACCGGTCATCGCCGGCCGGGGAATTTTCCCGCCCCATAAATCCAAGCTCCACGTATCCCCACTGCGGGGCGCGACATCAGCGCTGATTTGTGGAGTTTGACGACATGTTCCCCCACCTACCCAAGATCCCCCTCGTTCTTTGTGTGCCGATCCTGCTCCTGACGGCCGCGTGCACCACGCCGGATCCCCAGGAGCCCCCGGATGATCCCAAGCCAGTTGATCCCGGTGATTTCGACTGTTCGACCGTGCCCGACGTCCTGCCCGACGAGGCCACTATCGAGGGCGCCCGCGCGTACAAGGGCCTGGCCTTCGACGGGGAGGGCAACCTGGTCGGCAACGACGAATCCTCCCTGATCAAGGCGTCCTATGACGGCGACTGGCGGGTGTTCGTGCCCGGCGTCGGCACGGTCGAGGGCATGATCTACCTGCCCGGCGGCGACCTGATCGTCACCACGTCATGGGACAGCGGCCACATGCGCCGCGTCACCCCCGAAGGCGGGATCTCGACCCTCGTCTCCGGCCTGATGGCCTATTCGGTGATCCTGGGCCCGGACGGCATGCTCTACGCCGCGGGATGGAACGGCGCCTACCGCGTCGATCCAGACACGGGCGCCGTGGATACGTTGATCGAGACGGGCTGGGACGAGCCGTGGTCGGCACGCACGCTGGCGTTCAGCACCGCCCTGGACCGGCTCTACATCGGCACGGTGGACGACCGGGGCCGGATCTTCTACTGGGACCTGGACGAGGATCTCCGGATCGTCGGGGATCCCAAGGTCTTCGTGGAGGACGTGGGCAACGGCTGGCACGACGGCCTGGGCATGGACATCTGCGGCAATCTCTGGGCCGTGGATTTCGAGAGCGCCTCCCTCTACCGCATCTCGCCGGAGGGCGAGGTGCGCACGATGGCGGACTGGTCGGACAACGAGGACCGTTTCGGCCATGGGCTCGCCTGGGGCTCGGGCCTGGGTGGATGGCGGGACGACGCGCTGTACTTCCCGATGCCCGAGGCCGGGAACACGGTCAAGGAGATCGTCGTGGGAGTCCCCGCGGCGGACTATCCGTGATCGTTCCCGTTCTCCAGACCCCGAGCCCAACCCTGGCCGCGCCACGCGCGCCACAGTCCCAGAGGTACCCCCATGTTCCGCCACGTCCTGGCCGTGACCTTCCTGCTCTTCCTCGGCTGCACGCAGCCCCAACCCGAGCCCCCGGATCCACCGGCCCCCGACCCCGATCCCGATCCGGTGGACCTCCCCTCGCCGGACGACATCGAGCTGGAGGGGAGCTGCTCCCTGACGGACCGCTTCGGCGGCTTCCGCATCGAGGAATTCGCCGACTACACGATGCTCCAGGGGCAAATCGCCGACGGCGTCGTGCCCGCGTCGGTGCTCGAGCCGATCTACAGCGAGAACGACTGCGTCCTGCTGCGCCGCAACAACCCCTTCTGTGATCCCATCTGCGACACGGACGAGACCTGCAACTTCGACGGGGAGTGCGTGCCCTTCCCCCAGCCCCAGGATCTGGCCATGGTGGCCGTAGACGGGCTGAACGATCCGCTACGGATCGAACCGGCGATGCCCGGGTTCAACTACTTCGCCACGGACCTGAGCCATCCGGCGATGACCGCCGGCGAGACCATCCGAATCCAGACTGGTGAAGGGACCTGGAGCCCCATCGAGCTGTGGGGCGTGGGCGTGGAGACGCTGGGCCTGCAGCAAGACGAGCCGTGGCGGATCGGCCGTGGAGATCCGGTGGAGCTGGCGTGGCTGCCCCCGGCGGGTGATTCCTGGGCCGAAATCTACTTCCAGCTGAACATCGACCAGCACGGCACCTCGCCCGTGACCCTGGAGTGCAGCTTCGCCGATGCCGGCTCGGCCACGGTGCCCTCATCGCTCATCGACGCACTCCTCGACTCGGGGGTCAGCGGGTGGCCCAGCGCCCGGATCGCCCGGCGCACCGCCGATGCCGCCACGGCCGGCGAGGGCTGCGCCGATCTGGTCGTCTCCTCGACCCGGGACGTCGCCGTCGAACTCGCCGATTACATCCCCTGCGACGAGAGCCATCCCTGCCCCGAGGGCATGGAGTGCAACCTCGACATCGGGCTGTGCCAGTAGCACCGCCCGCTCAAGGCAACGGCACGTACCCCCGCCGCTGCATGTCCCCGCGCCCCGTGGGCCAGATCAGGCAGTTGTCAGCGGCACCCGGGAGGTCCCAGATCTGCACCCCGCCGGCCCCGCCACCGAGGGTGTCCTTGAGCGAGATGACCAGCTCGGGCTGGCCGTCCCCGTCCAGATCGGCGACGGACGGCGGGGCCATGGTGCCGCGGCCGGACAGGGCCACGCGCTCGAGCACGGCGCCGGCGGCGGACAGGATGACCAGCTCGCTGATGCCGTCGGAGATGGCGTAGGTCGTCACCAGGATCTCCGGTACGCCGTCGGCGGTGATGTCGGCCACCAGGGGCTCGGCGGCGCCGATGAACGGGTCACCGGCCTCATCGAAGCGCCAGGCCCACAGCGGGGATCCGTCGGCGGCCCAGGCATACAGCTGGCCGTCATAGGAGGGGGCGAGGATCTCCAGGCCCGGGCGGCCGGGGTCGATGTCGGCCACCGCCGGCGCCGGCGCCACCTGCACGATGTTGTCCTGGTACCCCGTGTACAGCGGCTCGCCGGTGGTGCGCGGCGTCTCCCAGCCCGCCGTGCGGGTCATGTCCGGTTCCAGGACCCAGAAGCTGTTGCCGCGGTTGATGTACTCGCCGGCGAGTTCGTGGTCCGAGGCCAGCACGATCTCCATCGCCCCATCGCCGTCCACATCGGCCACCACCGGCGGGGAGTCGGTGAACTCGTCGCGGTCGTTGCCGTCCCCTCCCCACCCCTGCTGGGCCAGGGCCAGGTCGTGGAACATGGGCACGGAGGCGACGTAGGGGCCCGCGAAGCCGGCGTCTGCCGGCAGGGGCGCGCCGTCGTCGTGGAAAGCGCCGATGTGGCAACAATCGTAGGTGGAGATCACTTCCAGATCCCCGTCGCCGTCCAGGTCGCCGACACCGACGTTCTGGTTGTAGCCGCCGTAATCGGAGCATGGATCGCAGGTGGCGGCGTCCACCTGGGGCCACCCGGCGCGGGCATTGCCGGCCAGATCGAACACCTGGGTCACCGGGCCGTCCGACGTCTTGACCACCATGATCTCGGCGGTGCCGTCGCCGTCCAGATCGGCGGCGGCCAGCGATCGTAGTTCGCTGTCGCCGAAGGCATAGCTGCGCACCAGATGGCCGGTGTGGTCGTAGAGGTAGGCGTGGGTCCCGGAGACCCCGACGATCTCGCCGTCACCATCGCCGTCCAGATCCCCCACCACCGGCGAGCAGTAGGAGCGGTCCGAGCCGTGGGCCTCCTCGGTGGTGCCCTCCTCGCCCCAGGGCGCCAGCCACAGCAGATCGCCGGACGCCGACCATACGTACAGCACGCTATGGCGGGCGGCGACGATCTCCGGGCTGCCGTCACCGTCCAGGTCGAACACGCCGGGTGAGGCAAACCAGTTCTCGTCCCACGACGCGGGCAGCGTGGCGCGCAGCTGGGGTGTCTGGACCTGGGCCGAGCCACCCGCGGGCTCGCAGGCCGGCGCCGGCAGCGTCGTGTCGTCGTCATCGTCGTCCGCGCCGTCGTCCTTGCAGCCCGGGAGGAGTATCAGCAGGGCTACCAGCGGCATCCAGGGCCTCGGGTGGGACATGGGGATACCTCCTGGATACCCAGCATAGCGCTGAGGTACCCTCTAAATCGAGGGAGGTCCCATGTCGAGCCGAATAGGTTGGGTGATTGCCGCCTCGTTGGCCCTTGCCGTGGGTTGCCCCGAGCCCGCGCCGACGGACGATGATTCGGGGGACGACGACGCCAGCAGCGTGGACAACGACGGGGATGGCTACGACAACGTCGAGGACTGCAACGACCACGATCCGGATAGCTACCCCGGCGCCGAGGAGTTGTGCGACGGCGCGGACAACGACTGTGATGGCGAAACGGCGCCGGAGGAATACGACGTCGACGGGGACGGCTACCGGGGGTGTGAGGGGGACTGCGACGATGCCAACAACGCGATCTACCCCGGCGCCGAGGAACAATGCAACGGTATGGACGACGACTGCGACGGCACCCTGCCCGCCACGGAGGAGGACGGCGACGGCGACGGATACATGGGCTGCGAGGAGTGCGACGACACCGACGCCGCCCTCAACCCCGAAGATGGGGACGGGGACGGCCAGAGCACATGCGACGGGGACTGCGACGACATGAACGCCACGGTGTACGCCGGCGCCGCCGAGGCCTGCGACGGGATCGACAACGACTGCGACGGCACCATCCCGGCCGATGAGCTCGACGGCGACGGCGACGGATACAGCGCCTGCAGCGGGGACTGCGACGACACCAACACCGGCACCTATCCGGGGGCCGCCGAACTCTGCGATGGGCTGGACAACGACTGCGACGGGAGCATACCCGCCGATGAGACGGACGCCGACGGGGACAGCTACACCGGCTGTGGC
>CAZDDH010000403.1:0-5041 GCA_964504165.1 uncultured Rickettsiales bacterium
GTCGACTCCAAGGAGTATGCGAGAAGGCAAGTTCGAGATCTCGTTGAGCTCGCCGAGGCCGAGCTACAGAAGCCTGAGCGTGCGCTTGTCGCCGCTGTTCACCTGTCCCAGGCGCTGCAGATCGGAAAACGCGCTGGACTCCCCGAACAGGAGCTGCGATCCCTGAACGAGCGACTTCGAGAAGTGAATGACCTCGCTTCCAAGAACATGAAAGAGTTCAGGTTCGAGGTGCCGCTGCCGGATGACATGGCCGAGCAGTTCCAGCACCGCGAAGACCGTTTCGTCGAGCACGCATCCACCAATCCGGAGGAAGCACTTCGAGGATGGGCGCTGGTCAACTGCCCACGCGTGGAGGCAATCCGCAAGGCGTTCGATGGTGGCACGGCATTGATCGACCTAATGTCGACTTACTCGATCCGCGGCGACCGCGCGGCAGGACTGAGCGGCCGGGAGCTCCGTGCAATGCAGGGAACCATCGACACGGAGCTATCTCTGTACTTGCCGGCCTTCGCTCGCGGTTACCGTCGTATCGTAGACACGGTGGATAGGGATGCCGTGAAACGAGCGATCTGCGACTCGTGGGCTGCTCAGAGAATGGACGTGGTGGGCATTGAGGCTGGCATCGATGCCGTCGAAAACAAGGACTACCTCGCCGCTGCGTACATCCTGCCTCCCCAGCTGGAAATGCTGATCCGCAATCTGGTCACGAAGGCGGGCGGGAAACGGACGGTCTTCAAGGAGGGCAAGCAGCTCGAGGCGACCTTGCACGCGCTGGTCCTGGAGCTGGCCAAGCTCGGACCCGAGCGCGAGGCGGAGTGGCTTGCGATGCTGATCTCGGATCCAAGCGGAGCCAATCCTCGAAACAACCTCCTGCATGGGATTTATCCTCCATCGCAGATCGATGCGACGGTGGCGATGGTCCTCCTGAAGGCTATGCTGCTCGTGGCCACCCTTGGGCCTGCCAAAGGGTAGTCCGGAGACCGCACCGGCCATTGCTGAGCAGTCTCGAACTGCTCGGCCACCCGGGACGGCATGGCGAATCGCTGATATCGGCCTGCGTTCGGCCGGTGAGACCCGGGACTTCAAATGCGCGTGCCAGGTCGAGTAGTCGGTCACGGGTCAGGCACTCCAGGATATCGCTTCGTTTCATTTCCATGCGCTCCTCTCCTGTGCGCCGAAGTGGCCTCTTAGAAAAAAAGGCGATAATCTTCACCAATATGGGAAGGTAGCAAGTAGCCATCCATGATGGCAGCGAAACGCATGATGAGAAAGGGATTTCAACTGTGTATCTTCGGAATCCGTTCGGAATCGGAATCGGCCGGGTGATTTTCACCCGGTGTATGAAGACGAGCGCGGCAGCTGTCATTGCGGCGGCATGGCTGACATCAAGCGGCTGTGACCATTGCATCGAGCCACTATCCGACTGGTGTGCTGGGCCGTGCCCGACCTACGAAGAGGCGATGGGCTGCGAGGAGGACGCGAATTGGCGTTGCGGCTACGCGGTGGTCGGGCCGGCGGAAGGTTGGTCCGGTGAGGCACAGTATTACAACCGGAACGGAACCCTTGTCGCGGTCCACCAGTACTCGGACATCAACGAGTTCTGCAATGGCACACAGCATCAGGTCTGGTTCGGAAGAAGGATCTCCTGTGACGGAAACGACGTGAAGGACAGCCCGCCGTGCGACGAGTAGAGCGAGGCACCCAAGGAAATCGATACCTACCTCATCAAGGACGGCCTAGGTGATGAACAGATCCGCAGCAGTACGAACTCATCGGCTCCGTCGTCAGGTACAAGAGTTGGTTGCCTTCGCCGCGATGCTTGGACTGATGAGCTGCTGTGAGGAGGATCCCAACGGAACGGGAGACGGTAGTCTGCCCCGCCAGCTAGATCTGGCTAACGCGGACGCAGTGTTCGAATTGCAGTCGGATGACAACATGCTAGGGATGACCGTCGCTGGCGCCGGGGACCTGAACCAAGATGGGTTGGACGACATTCTGTTTGGTGCTCCGCGTGATGGTACGGCGGGCACATGCGCTGGCGCCGTGTTTGGGTTCTGGGGTCCGATACAAGGCCGGATCGATGCGATGGACGCGGATCTGATCCTTCTAGGTGAACACCCAGGCGACTACGCAGGTTTCTCGGTGGCTAGTGGCGGGGATGTCGACGGTGACGGGATCACAGATATTGCGGTCGGTGCCCCACAGAGTTACGAAGAGCCATACGGTACCGGTTTGGCTTACGTTGTTTCTGGAGGGATGTCGGGCTCCCACAGCCTGGATCAGGCTCCGATTCGGTTCGTTGGTGAGGACGCCTATGATGAGACCGGCAAGTCAGTCGCAGTCTCTCTCGCCGACGGTGGTGATGGGGGGGCGTCGATCCTAATCGGCGCTCCGGGCGCGAGAGAAGCGGAGATCGGGTTCGGCGAAGGTGCAGCATACCTGTTTCACGACATCGGGACCGGTGACTACTCCGTGACAGCAGCGGACGTCCACCTTGCGGGGGATCACCAAGCCGATTTCCTGGGAAACGCTATTACGGCGGGTGTGGACCTCGATCAGGACGGGACCGGCGACTTCGCGGTCGGCGCCTACGGCTATACGGGAACGACGCCGGAGACGGTCCTCGCCGGGGCAGTCTACCTGTTCCTCGATCCAATGCCGCAGAGCGGTCCCGTCGGAACATCGGCCGACGTTCATCTTCAGGGTAGCTCCACCGGAGCTCGGGCAGGGACATCGGTTGCGTTCGGCGGCGACCTAAACGGCGACGGCTTGCCAGACCTGCTGATCGGTGAGCCGTGCCAGACATCAGACTGCGACGCCGGGGGAGCTGTCTACGTGATCACGCAGTTCGCACAGGGGTCATCCGGCCTGAATGACGCATCGATCCGTATCGTAACCGACTGGGAGCACCTCGGACTCGGCCGTTCCGTCGCCTCATCGGGTGACGTCAACGGAGACGGGTTCGATGATCTCCTCGTGGGAACTATGGCCAACGAGGCTTATCTGTTCTACGGACCGCTTCAGGGGACGAATGACCTCGAGCAGGCAGATGTGGCCTTCATCGGAGAGGATGGCGCAGATTACGCGGGGCTCTCCGTCGCTGGCGCGGGCGACGTAAACGGCGATGGTTACGCGGACCTTCTCATCGGTGCGCCACGGCTCTACGAGGGAGAGGGCAGTGGTAAGGTGTACCTTATCTACGGTGAGCCATCAGAAAACTAGATACGACGACGCACGATGACTGTGACCGCAGCGATCAACAGGCCGAGCATCGTCACGGCTGATGTCACGTGGGTCGTGCCCGTGGGAGCCTCCGAGCAATAACAGGCGTCGGGGTCGAAGGCATTGGTGATCGTAACCTTTCGATTCCACACCGCCTCGTTGTTCAAGTACAGGATCTCACTCTGGTATTCCGATGCGTTGACACGCATGATTAGGTGGTAGGTCCCGTCGACCATGGCGCAGGCTTGGACGTCCATTCGCACCTCCTGCCATTCCCCACCGTCCAGGTAGTTCGATCCGTCCGCGCACACATAGTCATTGGTATCGTAGGCGTCATCCTCAGACAGCACAATGTCCCAAGGGGCGGTACCTGCGGTGCCGGACTTGTTCCAGATCACGAAGCGGACGTCCTCAATGATATCGCCAGCGTCTACCACTAGCGGTGACAATGGCTCGACATCTGGTTGCATTTCGACGCCGCATTCTGTGTTCGGATCATTCGGTTCCGGGAACGGGGATGGTCGAGTATGACCAGCGAAGCTGCATAGGTTGCCATTGGGATTATTGGGGACTTCAGTGTCATCCCAAACATAGGACGACGCTGCATAGTCCGGCAACTCGGAAAAGTAACCGGGATATGTATCCCGGATGAACTGCATCTCATCACCGGTGAGGTCCCAGAACCACTGATCCAACCAGCCCTCCATGGACTGGAAGCCACCGCCGGCTGGTTCCGTGTTTAGAATCACTGGTGCGTGATCTTGGTGGGCCATCCCGAAGAAGTGACCCATCTCATGCGCCCCGACGTGGGCCATTGGCATCGGTTGCGATGCCCAGTACAGCAGGTCCTCGTCAGTGGCCAAGTCGAAGGGCCAGTCGTAGGTTTGAGAGTTCACCCAGTCCCAAGTGAAGCCGTCAGCCCAGTAGCTCGAGTGGGCGTACGAGTAGCTGCCCCCGAGCATGACATCCGCTTCTTGGATGATGTAATATCCTCCATAAGTGTTCTCGCTCGGCCTGATCTGAGTCGAGCCGTAAACCCACTGCCCAAGGTTCGTCACACCGATCGTGCTCATACCATCTTCGGGATCCCACTCAGTAATCCCGGTCGTGTAGTAGGTCAACCATAGGTTCACGCCGTACTGGTCGTTCCAGAGGTGGCCGATGTCATACATCTCGGTGAAATTATACATCCACTGATCGTACGGGGGTGGAAACGACACGGTCGAGCGATAGATGTCGATGTTCTGTGTTCCCCACTTCACCGGGTGGCCGTCGTACATCCACTCCTGGTACGCGGTGGCCGTCGCCGTGGAAAGTACGCATCCGGAAAAGGCCAGTAAAATCAGGTTTGTTCTTATCCTCTTCATGTTTTTGCCTCCTTCCTTTCCGCACTATGGTAAAGCAATGGCCTCAAGTGACATCAGTTTCAGGGGAACTCCACAACTGTCTTCCGTGGCAGATTCGACCTCGACTCGTTCGTCACCCTGCAGGTCGACCAACTGCGATATCAGCAGGATAAACGCGATCTCGGACATCACCGCCTGTCCGGTCGCCGTCATCTCGTCGGCGATCTCCGAGGCGTGTTGCCGATACAGATTCATGTTCACCTCATTCTTGGGGTCAAATGTCCCCGAGATTTCACCGATCGGCTGGCCGGCAGTATAGAACATGGTCTCCTCCCAGTCGTACCGGGAGATAACGCGGTTGTGAGGATCGATGACAATGGTGTCCGCTGTGGAATCTACGTGCGCAACGGATCGGTAGAAACCCAGATGGGCGGCATTCGTGGGGTACATCTGAGCTTCATGGCCTTTGTTCA
>CAZDDH010000404.1:0-5026 GCA_964504165.1 uncultured Rickettsiales bacterium
GCCTGTGGCCGATGGTGGTCGAGCGGCTCCAGGCCCCCGTCCTCACCGAGGAGGACCGGACCAAGCACATCGAAGACAAGATCGCCAAGCGCCAGGACGATCTGACGGCCAAGGGTACGCAGAACCGGGTGCTCAAATCGTTTGCGCGCAAGGGGGAGGACAGCCCCTACCTGGCGCACCCCGCCGACGACGAGATGCGGGCGCTGACCCTGGACGAGCTGGTGGCACGGCCGAGCGCCCTGCTGGGCCAGCAGCGGGTGGTGTACTACACGGGCAACCGGCCGGCGGAGGAGATCGAGGCGCTGCTAGTGGATCCGGATGGGACCTACGAGCCCACACCCGAGGTCCCCACGATCCACTTCCTGCAGCCCCAAGAGACCCACATCCTGCTGCTGGACTTCGATTCGTTGCAGTCGGACGTGACGGTGGTGGCCGGCGGCGAGGTCTACGACACGACCCACCTGCCCGACTACTACATGCTCGGTGAGTACATGGGCGGCAACGCGGGCATGGTGTTCCAGGAGATCCGCGAGGCCCGGGGATTCGCCTACTCGGCCGGCGCTTTCTACTCCCGGGGCGCCAGGGCAGGGGACGAGACCTCCTTCCAGGCGATCCTGGGCACTCAGGCGGACAAGACGGCCGAGGCGTCAGCGCTGCTGCTGGAGATGGTCCAGCAGGTGCCGCCGGACCCGGACCGCCACGGGCGGGCGCGGGACTCGGTGGCGGAGAAGCTGCGCACGGAGCGCATCACGTTCCGGTCCATCGCGTACTGGGCGGAGAGCTGGCGCCGCAAGGGGCTGGACGGGGATCCCCGGGCGGGGCTCCTGGCCGAGCTACCGGAGCACACCATCGAGCAGCTGGACGGGTTTGCCGGACGCTTCGAGCAGCAGCCGTTGACCATCGCCATCCTGGGGGATGTGGATGGGATCGACATGGAGGCGCTGGAGGCGATCGCGCCGGTGACTCGGGTGACGTTGGAGGATCTGGTGAGTTATCCGCCGGTGGTGGAGGAGTGAAAGGACTGCTGGGGTTGGTTGGGTTTGATCTGGGGAGGGAGGGACGCTAGAGCGTCCGAGAGAACGTCCCGAAGGCGGAGGCACGGGACGAAGAAACGGGGATAGTGGTTAGGGGCGGCGCCGTATAGCGCAGGTGACGGCTAGTAGGAGCAGGAAGGGGAGGGCGGCGGACGATGGGGCGGCGGCCGTGGCGCACTCGCAGCCGGCGTCGTCGTCGTCTTCGGCGGTGTCGTCGTCCCCGGCGGTGTCGTCGTCGTCCGTGGTGTCGTCGTCGTCTCCGATGGGGTCGGGGGGCTCGACGAAGTCGCTGAGGAACTCCAGGTCGGCGTCTACGCGCATGTCCCAGCCGAAGCCGTGGCACGGATCGTCGTCCTCGTCCTCGTGGACGTGGACGGCCTTGTTGATGCCGGCGACGTACCAGGTGCCCTCCAGCTCGACGAGTCCGGGCCCGCCGGAGTCGCCGTTACAGGTGTTGGTGCCGCTGGTGTAGTGGTAGTAGGCGTCGTCCCAGTATTCCCACACAGCGATCTCGGTCATCCACTTGGTGCCTGCGTCCTGGGACTGGTACTCGGTGAGGGCGCCGTAGCCCACGTAGGCGAAGTCCACCCCCAGCCAGTCGTCGTCGAACGGGGTAGCGTTGACCTGGATGGGATCGATGCCCTCTACCGGATCTTCCAGGCGCAGCACGGCGATGTCGTGGGGGTGCTCGGGGTCCACGTCGTAGTCCGGGTGGACGAAGACCTCGTCCACGGCGTAGACGTCGTCCGCGTCCATGTCGAAGACGTCCAGCCCGGTGAAGAACAGGTCCCCGGACGCGGACGCGGACGCGCAATGAGCGGCAGTGAGCACGATCTGTGGGCCGATGAGCGTGCCGGTGCACAGGAAGTAGCTGGTGCCCTCACCGGCCAGGTACGCGCCGACGGCCGGCCAGTCGTCCTCGGAGCACTCGGTGCCCCCGACGATGGGCTGGTTGAGCAGCTGGATCGGCCCCGATTGGCCAACCCCACCCTCCGGCGCGCAGCCGGGGAGGGTGCCGACCAGCAGGCCCAGCGCCAGCAAGACAGGGGAGCAAAGGGGATGTTTGTGCATGGATCAAGGATACCGTAACTCCTGGTGAGGGTCCCCTTTCTTGGGTACGTTATGGACGTGCTCGTGCCGCTGGAAGGAGACCCCCCGTGAACCAGATCCGCATCCGACCCGGATGGTGCTGGCTGGTGCTGCCCGCCCTGTTGATGGGGATCGGCGCGGCCTGCAAGCCCCCCCGCGACGGGGTCTCCGCCGTGGCCGCCACCACAGAGATCCCCACCCCGGCCCCCCCCGAGGTGCCCCCCTTCCCGCGCTTCGGGCTCAACGGCGGCCTGATGCCGCCCCCCCGGGGCGAGGAGCCCCAGGTGACGGAGAACCTGGCCGGCCTGGGCACGGTGGGCACCATCGGCCTGCGGCATCTGGGCACGGCGGACGTGTACTGGATGGCCCGCAACCCCGAGCCGGGCGTGTGGGACTGGGCCGCCACGGACGAGGCCTTCGAGGCCACCCCCCACCCCCGCATCGGTGAGCTGTTCGCCCAGGCCAACCTGCCCTACGCCTTCTCCGGCGAGATTTCCCAGCGCCAGATGCGAGAGACCGCCCAGCGCGAAGGGGTGGACGCCATGCGCAGGCGGGCCCGCGCCAACGCGGTGAATCTGGACGACCCGGCCCAGCGCGAGCACTGCGAGGAGTACGTGCGCACGGTGGTGGCCCGCTACAAGGACCGCATCCACTACTGGGAAATCGGCAACGAGGCGCTGGGCGAGCCCACCATCCTGGCCGTGCACCAGGCGGCCTATGGCTGGATCAAGGAGGAGGACCCCACCGCCCAGGTGCTGATGAGCGGCATGGCCGGCACCCGCGCCGGGGTCTTCGACCGCCGCCTGGAGATCCTGGACGGGCTGCTGGCCCAGGGCATGGGCGCCTATTTCGACATCGCCAATTACCACGACTACGACGATCCAGCGGGCATGGCCGAGCGCTACGACCGCTTTGCCGCCGTGCTGGCCAAGCACGGCCTGGACAAGCCCATCTGGGTCACCGAAACCGGATCGTCCAGCGAGGCCACCCGCCACCACCCGGACGCCAGCCCGGCCCAGCAGTCCCGGGACGTGGTGCGCCGGCTGGTCATCCCCGCGGCCCGGGGGGCTCAGGTGGTGCTGTGGCACAACTTCCGCTACACCCAGCGCTCCACCTCCTTCTTCGGCAACAACCTGGTCTCCCGCCGCACCGGGACCAAGCCGGCGTGGAGCACCTTCGTGTTGCTGGTAGACCAGCTCGGCGGGTACGAGACGGCGGCGCCCATCCCCATGGAGGGGATCCAGCTGTACAAGTTCACCTTTGCCGGGGGCAAGAAGCCGGTCTACGTGGCCTGGAGCGACAGCCCAGCCACCGTGGACCTGACCGGCGAGCTGGGCCCCACCACCACGGTGCAGCGTATCGTCGAGCAGGGGTCGGCGACCCCCGCTCCTGAGGACCTCCCCGCCGCTCGGCTGACTATCGATACAAGCCCGGTGTTCTTGACGGCGCCCTGATCAGGCGCTCACCGAGTCGGCCCCCAGAACAGGTACGTCTCGCCCGCGTAGGTCCCCATGGTGTCGTTGTAGGGGGCGCCGGTGACGATGTCGTCGACGCCGTCGCCGTCCAGGTCGCCCAGGGCCAGGCCGTAGGAGAGCTTGTCGCCGACCCCGATGCCCGCGATGCTCGCCGCCGCATCGGTGGCGTCGACGAGGTCGCCCCAGCCGGTCTCCCGGCCGTAGAACAGGTAGGTACGGCCACCCTTCATGATGGGCCCCAGGTAGGCCTCGGTGGCGCCCACCACCAGGTCGTTGAGCCCGTCACCGTCCACGTCGCCCCGGCCGGCCAGGGTGCCGCCGAAGACGAAGTCGTCCCACTCGCTGCCGATCTGGGCCAGCAGGACGGGGGGCGTGCCGGCGCCCACGTCCGCCGAGCCCTTGAACAGATAGACGGCGCCGCCATCGGGCCAGGTGATCTCGTTCTCGGATGCGCCGGCGACGATGTCGTCGATGCCGTCGCCGTCCACGTCGCCCGCGTAGGCAACCGCCTCCCCAAGGTGTTCGTTGACGTCGGTGCCGTAGATGGTCACCGAGACGTCCTCGATAAGCACGGTGCCGCTGCCGGCCAGCACGTCGGCGGGCACGATGTACATCCGGCCGCGGCCCGTGTCCGCCTGGGGGGCCCCCACGAGCAGGTCGCCCAGCCCGTCGCCGGTGACATCGCCGTTGCCGTCCAGACACTTGCCCACCTCGCTCAGCGTGATGGGGGCCTCCAGGATCAGGTCGGCGTCCGAGGTCCACTGATCGGCGGGCAACCCCTGGGCCTGGCCGTGGAACACCGCCACGTTGCCGTCGTAGGGGAACTCCAGGCCGCTGGTGTCGTAGCGCAGGTTGTAGGATAGGGCGATCTCGGCCAGGCCGTCGCCGGTGGCGTCCCGGACACCTCCGACCTCGCTGCCGACGTGGCTCCAATCGGCGTCGCCGGCGATGGCCGCGTCCACGGTGAGCATCTGCAGGTTAGCCACGTCCGAGGTCAGCTCGCGGCCGTAGACCAGGTAGGCGGCGCCGGCGCCCTCACCGCCGGTGTTGTCGCTGCGGGCGCCGATGAGCAGGTCGTCGAAACCGTCCCCGTCCGTGTCGCCGGCATAGGCGACGCTGTAGCCGGCCATATCCGAGATGTCCGGGCCCTGGACGGCCGCAACGGGCACGGGGATCAGCTCGTTGAGGGAGACCAGGTTGTACAGCAGCACGATGCCCTCGTCCTGGTAGTCGTCGTAGCCGGGGGCACCCACCACCACGTCGTCGGCGGCGTCGCCGTCAAAATCGCCGTCGGCGGCCAGGGAGAAGCCCTGGTAGGAGGTGTAGTGCAGCTCGGCCAGGCGGCAGGCGGCGTCGTTGGCGCAGACGGTGCCGTCCCCCGAGACGATGGACTGGTAGGTGCCCGCGGGCTCGTTGCTCTGGCCGGCG
>CAZDDH010000405.1:0-5010 GCA_964504165.1 uncultured Rickettsiales bacterium
TGGTCGCTGGGCTTCCGAGGTGGAGGTCACCTCACTGGCGAATCAAGTCTGTTCTTTCCCTTCTTTCTTTCTCGCTACTTCTCCTTGGCGCGGTGGGCTTTCAGCAACTTGACAACCTCTTGGTGCCCCCGATTCTCTGCCAGCTGGATGGGGGTCAAGCCGTTCAAGGCGACCTCGTTGACTCTGGATCCGGCACCGAGGAGCAACTTCACGACGTCGGAGTGGCCCTCTTGTGCCGCCACGTGTAGAGGTATGGCGCCTTCCGAGGTCCGCCAGTGGACGTCTGCGCCGGCGTCGATGAGCACTCGTACGACCTCGACGTGGCCTCCAATCGATGCTGAATACAGAGCCGTCTCGTTGGTCTTGGGAAGGGTGCTGTTCACGTTTGCGCCGGCGCCAAGAAGCGACGCGACGATGTCCGCGTGGCCCTCTTGCGCCGCCAGTTGCATCGGGTTGAATCCCTCAATCGTCCGCAAGTGGACATCGGCGCCGGCTTCGATGAGCAGCTTCGCGACGTCGGCCTGGCCCATGAACGCTGCGGTGTGCAACGCCGCGTTTCCTTCTTCGGCGGTTTGTTTGATGTCGGCGCCCGCTCCGATGAGCATTTTCGCCACATCAACATGGCCAAATTCAGCCGCGATGATCAACGGTGTCAAGCCCTTCGATTGCGCCGCATCGACGTCGGCGCCCGCGGCGAGGAGCAGTGCCACGACGTCAGCGTGCCCCCCGAAGGCGGACGCATACAGCGGGGTCAGCAGCGATGAACTCGCCGCGTTGACATCCGCACCGGCGGACAGGAGCAAATCCGCAACATCAGCGTGCCCGTGGGCTGCTGCAAGGGAAAGCGGTGTTCTGCCGGAGAGCGTGTTCACATCAACCCCAGCTCCGGCGTCGAGCAGCAATTGCACCAGGTCCTGGTGACCCTCTTGTGCTGCCACGTGCAAGGAAGCAGCCCCTTCCAGATCCTCGGCCTCCGGGTCAGCGCCGGCCTCGAGAAGCCGTGTCGCTGTGTCCATGTCGCCCCTTGACGCGGCCGAGTGCAAGGGCACATGGCCCTCCGAAGTGGCGACGGTGACATCGCTGCCCGAACCGATGAGGAGTTCGACGATATCGATGTGGTGGCCCCTGACCGCAGCGTGTAATGGCGTCATTCCGTCCGGACGCGCCGCATCAACCTTCGCGCCGGCTTCGATGAGGAGTTTAACGATCTCCATATGGCCATGGCGGGCAGCCACGAACAGAGGCGTCATGCCGGTGCTCGACACAGCGTCGGCGTCCGCACCCGCTTCCAGCAGCACCTTCACGGCGTCCAGATGGCCTTGGTCGGCAGCCACGTGAAGTGGGAATCCGCCTTCGGAATGTTCCTCGGCGAAGTTGGCGCCGGCGGCGATCAGCGCCTCGATGACGTCAGGGTCCCCCTTCTGCGCGGCAAAATACAACAGCGATGCGCCGCCGTTGGCATGCCCGTGAACGTCTGCGCCCGCGTCAATGAGCGCGCCGGCGACCTCCGCGTACCCAAACTGGACCGCAAAGGCGAGCGGGGTGGCGCCGTTGTGAGCCACCGGATCGACGAAGGCACCCGCGGCGATGAGTTGCCGCACGATATCGATATGGCCGTCCTGCGCTGCCAGGTGTAGTGGGGTCGAGCCGTCGTGGGTAGAGGCAACGTTGGGGTCGTCCCCTTGTGCCAGGAGCTGCGCCACCTGGACGTCGTCTCCCTGGCTCGCCGCCACAAGCAGCGGATCGGGATCCGAGTTGTTGCATGCCGAAATACTCAGTACCAGCAGGATGGCTACGATCCGCTGACGGTCCACAGGTATCAGGAAAGCCATGGGTCTCTCCGGCGACGGGAGTCTACTGCAATCGGATGACGATGTGATCCCCGAGTCATACGTGACGCTGAATGGCCCGTTGCCCGGTAGGGTCAGGCAGAGGAAGAAAAAAGGGTCGTCGAACGTGCGAAGAAACAGGCACGTTTGGGAGGCGGGGACTACACGTCCTTGGAGTAGGGATCCAGGCCCATGGACTTGGCGATGAGGCCCATGGGGCTCACCGGCACCTTGCCGGTGCCCTGCTGCATCTGGATGGAGCACATTCCACAGGCCGTGCAAAGTTCGTCGGCGTTGGATGCGTTCATGGCGTCGATCATCGGCTGAGCGATGGTCATCGACTTGGCGTAGTTCTTTTCCTTCATGCCGAAGGTTCCCGCCATGCCACAGCAGGTGTCGTAGTTGAGGACGACCTCCAGCTCGGGGATGGATTTGAGCAACTGGAGGCTGTTGGCCGCCACACCCGCCACGTTGGTGTGGCACGGAGTCTTGAAAGCGACCTTCGTCGCCATCGGCTTGAGGGCGCCGTTGACGTCACCCTTTTTCACCACCTCGTACAGTAGGTCCGAGGCCTCACGGGTCTTCTCCGCCACGATCTTGGTGTCCTCGTCGTGGTCCAGGTCCAGCATCTCGTCCTTGAACATCAGATAGCACGACGGGCAGGTGATGACCGGAGTATAGCCGTCGTCGATGGCCTTCTTGAACGAAGCCACGTTGTACTTGATCGCGTCGCGCACGCCCGCGTAGTTGCCCAGGCCGATCTTGGGGATGGCGCAGCAGCGCTGCGGCGGGATGATGATCTCGTAGCCCAGGTGCTTCATCACCTTGAGGAACGCGTAGCCATCCTCGGTCTTGTAGTAGTTGGAGTAGCATCCCGTGAAGTAGGCTAGTTTGCCCCGGCTACCACCTTCGATCTTGGCCGGCATCCGCGCCCGCAGAGAGCGCATGTCGAAGGGCTTCATGTAGCGCTCGCGGGCCACGCCCAGCACCGACGTCATGATCGAGCGGGTGATACCCAGCCCCACCGCGAAGTCGGAGATCGGGTTGAACGTCACGGAGCTCTTGGCCAGCAGCTCGGCGTTGGAGATGACGTTCTCGCCCAGGGTGGCGCCCTTGTTCTCGTAGTAGTGGTTGCGGATGTGCTGCAGGACCAGCCCGGTGTCCACGTGGGTGGGGCACTGGAGCTTGCAGGTCTTGCAGTTGTAGCAGAGGTCCAGCATCTCCTTGAGCTCGTCGCGGCCCAGGTTCTCGCCGGGGGCCAGGTCGCCGTAGACCAGCGCCCGGGCCACGTTGACCTTGGCCCGCGGCAGGGCCTTCTCGTCGTCCACGGCCATCACCATCGGGCAGAAGGTCCGGCACTTGCCGCAGCCGTGGCACTTCTCCAGGTTGACCCGGATCTCCTCGTGGTCGACCATCGTGCCGGTCGCCTCCACGTGGTACCTGCCCGCGCCCATCCGGTGGTGGGTGACCAGCGGGGTCTCCTCCTTGTTGACGACCCGGTTGGGGTTCATGATCCCGTCCGGATCCCAGATGTTCTTCAGCTCGACCATCGCGGGCCACAGGGGGCCGAACAGGTCGGGGAGGAACATCGCCCGCAGCCGGCCGTCGCCGTGCTCGCCCGAGTAGGTGGCGTTGAGCGACCGGGCCAGCTCGAACACGTCGGTGGCCAGGGGGATCAGCTTGTCCACGTCCTCCTTGGTCCGCAGGTTCATCAGCGGCCGCACGTGGATGTTGCCGTCGCCGGCGTGGCCGTAGGCGGTGGCCTCGACGCCGTGCTTGTCGAACAGGCCGAAGATGCCGCTGATGTACTGGGGCAGCTTGGCCGGCTGGATGGCGCAGTCCTCGATGAAGGTCACCGGGGTCTTGACGCCGGGGCGGTTGTAGATGATGGGCAGCGCGGACTTGCGCATGGCCCACAGCTTGACCTGGTCGTCGGCGTTGGTGGCCACCTTGGCCTCGAGCAGCAGCCCCTCGGCTTTGAGGTGCGCGACACACTTGTTCATCTGCTCGGTGACCTCTTCGACGGTCTGCCCCTCGAACTCGGCCAGCAGCGCCGTGCTCACCTCGTCGGGCATGAACGTCGCCACGTCCGGGCGGTCGTTCTTGACCAGGGTGATGAAGTCCGCCGCCATGATCTCGCAGCAAGACGGCCCGAACTTGCGGATCTCGACGATGCCCTTGCCGCCCACTTCCAGCGACTCGAAGAAGAACATGGCCGACTGCTTGGCCTTGGGGGTGTCCGCCAGGCCCAGGGTCGCCTCGGTGACGATACCGAAGCCGCCCTCGGAGCCGCAGATGAGCTTGTTGATGTCGAAGACACCGTCCTGCAGCGCCTCCTTGAAGTTGTACCCGCAGCAGTTCTTGATGACGTCCGGCCAGTGGGCCTCGATGAGGTCCTGGCTGTCCTTGATCAGCCCGTAGGCCTCGCGGTTGATGCGGCCCCATTCGCTGTCTTCCTTGAGCAGCGCCTGGAAATCCGGATCGTCCTCCTTGTAGGCCTTGGTCCGCACCACGTCGCCGTTGTGCAGCACCAGCTCGACGGACTGCACGTACTGCTTGGTGGCGCCGTACTTGACCGATTTACCGCCAGAAGCGTTATTACCGATCATTCCACCGATAGTGCAGTAATCCGCGGAAGACGGATTGGGCGGGAAGAACTTACCGTACTGGCTGAGGTGGTTGTTCAGAGGGGTCTGGAACAGGCCCGGCTGGACCCGGACCCAGTTCTGATCCGCGTTCACCTCGACGACCTGGTTCATGTACTTGTGCACGTCGATGATCACGCCATGGTTGATGGCGCCACCAGCCAGGCCGGTGCCGGCGCCGCGGATGGTCACCGGGACCCCTTTGGCCGCGCAGTACTTGACCACGGCGACGACGTCCGCGGTGGACTTGGGGATCACGACTCCCGCGGGCTTGATTTTGAACATCGAAGCGTCTGTGGAATACAGCAGCCGATCGTACTCGCCAAAGCGCATCTCAGACTGGGTTTTGCCGGTCAGGTCAGCCTGGATCTGATCGGAGTTGTAACTGCTCATGGTTCTCCTCCAAGTTTCCGTCTTTTCACGCGCGGAATCTAAGCACTTTCGGAGTGAAAGTCCAAGGTGGCCTGCAGAACAAAAAAAGCGGCGCCCCCCCCCCCGCGCGGGCCCGCGCCGCCCGGGGGTCGGCTGCGGGCCTG
>CAZDDH010000406.1:0-4861 GCA_964504165.1 uncultured Rickettsiales bacterium
CCCGGAGCACACTGGCGATCATGCTTTATGTGTGACGGTCTGCAACGTTGAGGTAAACAGTGGCATTGTGGTGATGGCCGCGGTGATGGTCTGGGCGGTTATATCCTCGCCACCAGAGATGGAAAGGGAGTAAACGCCCGTGCTGTAGCCACTGGGAGGGAGATTCATATCGGCATAGTTATAGGCGCCGGTGCCAACACCCTCCTCGGATCGCCCGATTTCCAGGGTCGTCGGGCCGTCCAGAGTGATCGTCGGCCCGGCGTCAGAGCCGAAGCCGGCCCATGACGTATTGTAGTTCTCTTCGTCGATCTGAACGCATGTGCCGGCCACCGGGACAGTCCGGCCGCCCAGAACATCCATATCGGGCGCGATCTCCAGCGAGTCGAAGAACCGGGCAGTAGCCCACACCTGATCCTCGGGTTCACTGACCAGCGTTTCGGGATTTATATAGTCCCAACTGATGAGTCCGCCGACCCCGCCGACCTCCAGAGAGTCCCAGTCGATCTCCTCGACCTCTTCGCACTCCTCGTATTCAAAACAACCGGGATCGTTGCAGTCGTACAGCCCATCGCCGTCGTTGTCGAGGTTGTCGGTGCATTCACCGGCATTGTCTCCCTCGTTCGAGCAACCGTACAAAAAGGCGAGCGCCAGGACCGCGAGGGCCATGATTGTACGACCTATATCAGAATGCATAACCAATCCCGAAGCGAATCGTGTGGGCCTGCTCATAGATTTGGCCTTCCTGGGGCTCATCATTCTCATCGGCCATTCCCACGTTGAAGGTCCGGATCCGAAGGTTATAGCTCACGTCGACGAGTAATCCTGCCACCGGTAGGACGGCGATGCCAGCGGAGATGTGGTGGTTCGTCAGTCCGGGCAGCGGCATGGTGGCGCCGCCAGCCATCCCGGCTTGGTTGGCGAATGACGTGGTGTAATCGATGTGGGGCCGCAACCGGGGAATGATCGTGTATCGTACACCCAAGCCGGCGGTCAGGCCGTTGATGTACAGTCCCTCGGTGGTGACTTCCGGCGTATCCAGCCGGTTGTCCGCGCGGAGCATCACCGAATCCTGATACTGGTAGCCGAACCGCAACAGCAGATCGAGCGGCCCCTTCTCCTTGAGGAGCGGTAGACGGCCCTGTGCTTCGATGTTGAAGAAGTTCAGCGCCTTGCACGTAGGGGCGTCCTCGCAGAACGAATCCCACGAGGCGTCGGGATTGGAGTGTCCGATGCGTGCATATCCGATGCGGAATCCGGCATAGTCCTGGAAAGGGAACCATTCGCCGATCAGGGACATGGAGGCCGCGACGTTGCCCCGGTAGGATTCCTCGGCGAAGTCCTCCTCGTCCCGCTCATCCTCCGGGGCAGTGAAGCACTGGTTTCCATCCTCTTCGCAGGGAACCCCGATGTAGTAGTAAGCCCCTGGAGCCCAGCCAAAGTGGACCTGTGCCATGCGCGCGTCCTCGCGGTCCAACTTGGGGGCCTTCTTGCGGGGCTTGCGCGGGGCCTCGGCGCGGGCCTCGGTTTCCCGCTCATCTTCGTCCCATTCGTCGTAGTCGCGGTCGTCATCTCGGTCGTAGTCGCGGTCGTCATCTCGGTCGCGCGAGGCTTTTGACGCGATGATCATCGGCCGTGGCGGAAGATCCGCGAGCTTGTCCCTGCGCGGCGGCCCCCCCAGTGCCAGGCCGGCCGAGAGGTCTTTCCACATGGACAGAATCGGCTGTTGGATCTGCCCCCCAGCGGCAGGGAACTCGAACACGAAATCCAGCCCCTTGCTGGTCTGCACGATAGGGATCGTATAACGCTGGCCTCGGGCGGAAATCTCGACCGTGGCAAGCCCGGCTTCATCTCCAGCCTGGTAGGGCAACACGCCGACGCCAAAATAGTCGGTAGTGATGCTGCGCTTGACCTGGCCGCCTCCGCTGAGCACACGCGCGTCCACATCGACATCACGGACCGGGTAACCGGAGTGGTCGAGGGTCAACACGGTGAGGTAGCTCTCTTCACCGACCCGCAGCGCATCGGAGAGGGGGAGAGCCACCAGGTGGGCTACCTCGTTGCGGCTGCCCTCGAGGCCGGCCACGACCTGGACCCAGGTGGCAAAACGTTCGTCGAGCTGGACGTCGGCAAGGAAGATCCCCGGGGAGTCCTGGCGGATACCCTCAGGCGGCTGATCCGACGTTGTGAACTCCACGTCGAACGGCCCCTCCGAGGGGTAGCCCTCTCCGTCCAGCAGTTTGGCGGTCAGGGTCACGTCCATGACACTAGAGGTGATCCGTTCGGGATCGGACTTCAGCGTGACTCTGCTGGGCCCCCCCGAGAGCAGGTGTATCTCTGCGGTGTCTGCGACGGATTCGTTCTCGCCGGCCAGCGATGCGGCAATTTCCACCGCCCGACCCTTGTCGGATGTGGGCGGGGTGTAGACGACGTTGAAGACACCGTCACCCACAAAACTGATGTCTCGGATTTTTCCCTTTGTGACGTCCAGCACCAGATCCTCGTCGCGCTTGATCGGCTTTCCGAAAGCGTCTACGGCGAATACCTGGAACTGGACGCGTTGCTTGCCATCTGCTGGAACAGCATCTGGGATCCCGCCGATCACGGCCTGGCCATAAGGGGGTATCTCCAGGTCCATCTCCCGCTCGGAATCGCTCCCATCCGGCTGGCGGAACTCGACGTGGGCGGATGGGTAGCCGGGTGGGACCGTCAGCAGCACATTGGCCTCGCCATAACGGTCGGAGATGACCCGCGGGAAGGTCTTATCCCCTACCCGGAAGGTTATCTCGACGTCCTCGTCCCGGACCTTGACGGGCAGGTCGATGGAGCCGTGGAGGGGGATCGATAGGAATCCTGAGGCGTTGTCTGGATTGCTGGTGTCCCACACCGAAAGGAGTGCCACCTGGGGCTCTTCCGACTCGGGGGGATAGAAGGTCGTCTCGTAGATACCCTGACCTATCGACGACACATCCAGCACCTCGCCCACATTGCAATGAACGGCGAGATCCAGGCCGTCGACGGGATTCCCGAATTCGTCCCGGACCTCGAATTCGACAAATGATTGCCCATCCCGGCCCAGCAACAGTATCTCGGGATCGGCACGGCCTTCGATCTCGCCGGCCGAGCCTCGGACGTATTCGAGGCGGTGAGTTTCCCGAACAGTGGCACCAGTCCGAAGCGTGGCTTGCAACTTCAGTTCACCGCCTCGTTCGGGCATCCAGTTGGGTGTTCCGTACTCACAGGCATACAGGCCGGGCGCCAGCTCGTCGCAATCCGGATCGAAATAGCTGATGGTAGCGACCGAACCCTCGAAATCCGCCCCCTCCGCGAGCCGGCCGTTCTCATCGGTCACGACAACGAGCAATGAAACAATGCTCCCATCGGCGACGATTGGACCCGGTGGTACCAGGTCGACGCTCCCCCCTCGGACGTCGAGGAAGACAGCTTCGCGTGCCGTTGCGGACGATGAGACGAACAGAGCCAGACACATGATGAATGCTGACATAGTGTGTATTTGCGGCATGATTAGTCCTGATAACCTGTGGCTTAGAATTGGCCGTAGATAGAGAACGCTCCGGGGCCGAATGAAACAGCCAATTGCAGCCCAGTGCGTCGGGGCGCTGGAGGCACCAATTCAGATGATCGTGGTTCTGGCAGCCCTAGTTTTTTGCGCAGCGTTTTGTTGTAGCTATCGACCAGTTGTCGTGTTTGGACTTCATCGACTGGATGGAGTGGGGAGGCGGCCGATGCAGTCCCGATGATGCCCATCGCGATGCCACCCGTGGCCATGAGCACTCCGCCAAGCGCAATCGTGTCTTTATCCGGATCAATGGTGCCAAAATCGGGATCCCCTAGCCTTCCCTCCGCGCCGGTTACCGCAACGGCCGCGCCCAAGGCCAAGAAAAAGCCGCCGCCGCCGAATCCGATCAGGGCCAATATGCCACGCTTCTTGTCGTTCTTCCGGTACTGAGCAAGCAGGTCGCGTCGGCCGATGATCTCGTAGATGTCACCACCGCTAACGCTCTTTTTGTATTTACCCAGATAGAGATTCGTGCCGCTTGTCACGACTTCTCCAGAACTTGAGCTAATACCGACGTAGGCCTGATACCATAAGCAGTGTCGTTCGAAATACTCGACGGGATCATCGATATCCCTGTCGATTTTGACGTTGACGTGATCGTCGAACTCGTCGTCATCGTAGCGACGGTCGTCGTCATCGTAGCGACGGTCGTCGTCATCGTAGCGACGGTCGTCATCATCGTAGCGACGGTCGTCATCATCGTAACGACGGTCCTCCTCCTCATCGAAGGTGGCCGTAACGGCATCGACGGCATCTCGACTCACCCCCGACGAGGTCGAGCGTTCTCGACCAGAACGACGGCGCAGCTCATCCCCCCGGGAGACCGAGAATGCCGAATCCGTATCGCCGTGTTTGTCGTAGATCGTCACGACTGCCGTGGCCCCCCCGCCGGACTCGGGGAATACTCGAACCAATACGACATAATCGATGGGGAAGGCCGCAGTACGTTTGACGATCTCGCTATCACCCAGGTCTTCGACCCGTCCGATCGCCTTGGCGTCCATGACCAGCCGCACGTCCCTGCTGTCGTGCAGCGCATCTTCGATGGCGCGCACGGCATCATCGAGGTCGCCATCATCCTCGCCGGCACCGACCACCATCAGCGCCGCATCATCGATGTCCAGGTAGGACGCCACGGCGGATGGCTCGAAAGTATCGTACCAATCACCGCCTGCCAGGGCCGTAGCCGGGACAACGATGGTGGCTGCTAGGGCCAGTAGCCAATGGTTGTGGGCGCATCCTCCGAGAGGGGGCATTTCGGACCTCCCATCATGCTGCTGAGTC
>CAZDDH010000407.1:0-4830 GCA_964504165.1 uncultured Rickettsiales bacterium
CAGCATACGAGATTCATTTGGGTCTGTGCAACTCATATTTGCCATCCCCCGTGGGTTCAATCGCGAAAACCACAGAAAGCAGAATAATTCAATTTTTCAGACATCATCGGTCGCTTGGCCCGAATGCCAAGATAAACCGTCAGGCATACTAAGAGGTAGCCCGCCTTCGAGCCGAGTTGGAACTGGTCACATTGGCACGGTTCACTGGGTGCTCGCGAGCACCCACGTGCTAGGCTTGGCTAAATTTATGGAAGGATTTCGTTGTGAGGTCTTTTTTAACGCTCTGGCTTTCGCTGACGCTCGCGCTGGCCCTCGCCATGACCGGCTGCCCAGCAGACCCGGAATGTTCACCAGGGGAAACCCAGGACTGCACATGTGATGGGGGGAACCCCGGGTCTCAGGTTTGTAACGACGACGAATTGGGGTGGGGCGAGTGCGACTGCGGGTCGGGCGACGACGACACCAGTAACGACGACGATGACGACGACAACGAACCGGTGGACGCGGATGGCGACGGTTACGACACCAGCGAGGACTGCGATGACCTGGATTCCGAGGTTCATCCCGGCGCGGCAGAGTTGATCTGCGACGGCGTGGATAACGACTGTGACGCGGCCACTCTCGACGAACCCGCGGAGGACGCGGACGGAGATGGTGATCCCATCTGTGACGACTGTGATGACGGCGATCCAGGCCTGAACAACGACGACCTGGATATGGATGGGTACTCGACCTGTAACGACGACTGCGACGACGCCAATTCTGCGACCTACGACATGGCTGCAGAGATCTGCGATGGGGAGGACAACGACTGCGACGATGAGGTCCCTGCAGATGAGTTGGATGACGACGCGGACGGGGTGATGGCCTGTGAGGGGGACTGCGACGACGGCGACGATGAGGTCCACCCCTTCGCCGTTGAGCTGTGCGACGGCATCGATAACGATTGCGACGGAATCGCCGACGGGGCGGCCGCTGTGGACGCAATTTTGTGGTACGCCGACGCGGACGGTGACGGGTACGGCGATCCCGCGATCACTGCGTTGGCCTGCGCCCAGCCGTTGGGACATGTGGACAACGCCGACGACTGCGACGACATGTCCGGTGCGGTCCATCCGGGAGCCACGGAGGTCTGCAACAGCCTCGATGACGACTGCGACGGAGACGCGGATAGCGATGCAGTAGACATGACGACCTGGTGGGTGGACGGGGACGGCGACGGGCATGGCGACTCCGCCACCAGCGTCCTTTCCTGCGACCAGCCGTCCGGGTACGCCGCCATCGGCGACGATTGCGACGACGCGTCCCCGGACGTCTACCCCGGCGCAGTGGAGTACTGTGATGAGGTGGACCAGGACTGCAACGGCATCCTCGACGACAACGCAGTGGATGAGACGACCTGGTACCTCGATGGTGACGGAGACGGATGGGGAGATCCGGCAAATTCTTTGATCGCCTGTGACGCCCCCCCAAACTACGTCATCACGGACGGAGATTGTGACGACACCGATCCGGACACCAACCCCAATACGACCTGGTACGTGGACGCGGATGGAGACGGGTTCGGTGATCCGGCCCAGAACGTCATGCAATGCGCCGATCCAGGAACGGGCTGGACGCGAACCCCCGACGACTGCGACGACTCGGCGCCCGACGTCTATCCGGGAGCGATTGAAACCTGTTCAGACGGCGTCGACAGCGACTGCGATGGCATCGTCGACAACGACTGCCCGGATGAACACTGCGGCACGTATACCTTTAGTGCCACTTGGGACGACGATCCAGCGGGCCACCTCATCACGTGCGACATATACGTCGAGGGTCCCAACGCGCCGGTGCTGACTATTCAAGACGGTGCCCACATAGAGTTCGCGCCCAACACCGGCCTTTATATCGGCGACTCCGACGACGGAGACATTCGTATCACCGGCTATACGGATGGAGTGATCCTTACCTCGAATGCCCAGTCACCGGCCGCTGGGGACTGGGCCGGATTGTTCATCGGAACGCACTCGTCCACTACCTCCCACATCGAAGGACTGACGATCGAGTACGGCGGGGCCGCTGGGGCCAACCTCGTGCTGAATGGAGCTGCGTTTAGCATCATCAATTCAAACATCCGTCACTCCAGCACACACGGGATGCTATCGACGTCGAGCGAACCGTCGATCCAGTACTCGGAGTTCCGCGACAATCTGGGGGACGGCATATTCTGCGCCAACGATGACTGCCTGGATGACGTCCAAGGCAGCTTCTCCAATAATACGGTCACGGCGAATGCAGGAGCTCCCATGGTCATCGACCACCGTGACGTCTTCGCCCTGTCCACGACCTCGTCTTTCCAGGGCAACGGGGAGGCCGGAATTCGGGTCTACGGCGGCGTGGTGGAAAACGACACGCTCTGGCCGGGCGTCGACGAGCCGTTCGTCCTGCAAGACTCTCTCATGGTCGAGGGGAACAGTAGCCCCGTACTGACGCTGCTGGACGGCGCAGAGCTACGCTTCACTCCTGGGACCGGCCTTGTCGTTGGCGACAGCAACGATGGTGATCTCATCGTGTCGGGCACGGCCAACGGGGTGCTGCTGACCTCCAGCGAATCCTCGCCTGCCGCTGGGGACTGGAACGGAGTCCAGCTGGGATCGGATGTCAGCTCGACGACGGATATTGAGGGCCTGACGGTGGAGTTCGGCGGTGGTCTCTCGGCGGACGGGGGGCTATTCGCCTACCTCGCCGATTCGTTCGAGGTACGCGACTCTTCGTTTCACGACAACAACGGCGCTGGGATCCAGGTCGACCGCTCGTCGATCTCCATCGAGGGTTGCGACATCCGGGATAACACCGGCAACGGCGTGCATCTGTTCTCTGGTAGCGAATTGACCAGCGACTTCGTCAACAACACCCTCACGGGCAATGGCGGCTATCCCCTCCAAGTTGGCGCATTCGACGTGGACTTCCTGCAACCATCGTCCAGTTACACGGGCAACAGCGCTGACTACATCTACCTCTGGGGGGGGGACATTCTTAACGACGCCACCTGGCAGGATCTGGCGGTCCCGTTCGTCGTATCGGTCGACATGGAAGTGGGCGGGGCGTGGCCAGCGGTGCTGACCATCGAAGACGGCGTGGACGTCCTGTTCGGCACCGGAGCGGCGATGATGGTCGCCCGCACCAACGATGACGGAGACTTGGTTGTCCAGGGGGACTGGGTCAACGGGGACGGCGTGTACTTCGGCGCCTTCGATGCGCAGCAGCCGGGGAGTTGGGACGGAATAACCCTGGGCGACAACACCACGTCGGTAAGCGCATTGACGGGACTAACCCTTGAGTACGGTGGCGGCATCTCGGCCATCGACGCCACCGTGACCGTCTCGGACTGTGTGATTCGGGACGCCGGTACGGACGCGTTTTATGTTCACGACGAGGCAGACGTCAGCATCTCCAACTGCTCGGTAGAGGGAGCTGGACGGTGGGGGCTAAATGTGACGCAGAATAACGCTATCCTGAGCGTCACCGACACCTCCTTCACAGGCTGCGAAGAGCCGGTGGCCTTGCCGGCGATGTACATCCTGTCACTGGACCCTAGTTGTACATTTACAGGCAACCTATACGACCGGATCCACGTCTGGGGTGGGACCATCGACACGACCCAAACTTGGCTCAACATGGGCGTCGCGTACTACATCGGATCCTCCGTTAACGTCGGGGACGCCGTGAACGCACCGGTCTTGACCATCGAGCCGAACGAGGTCCAATGCAACGACTACCAGGGCCTACGTGTCGGAAACAACGATCCGGGGGATCTCATCGCCGATGGGGTTACGTTCACATCTTGGAGACCCGCGCAGCCCTCGCCTGGTGATTGGTCCAACTTGGTCTTCGGCGAGTATACGAGTTCGCTGAGTTCGGTCGAGGACGCGATCATCGAATACGGCGGCGGCGGGTGGGGCTACGGTGCGGTGTACTGCGACGACTGCTCGTTGAGCCTCGATCGCTCAACGATCCGCGATTCGGCGACCTGGGGCCTGTACTATGCCGGCGTCAGCCCCTCCGTGAGCCTCGTGAACACCGTTTTTACCAACAACGCCCTGGGTGACACCAACTGACTGCCGGAGCCGCCGTTCGCGGCAGGCAATAGATTCGGACTGGGAGGGAAGGCATGCGCGTATATTGGATCATCAGCACTCTAGTCACAATTTTGTTGATCAGCGGTTGTCCGGGTCCACAAACCGACGACGACGACGTCACAGGAGACGATGACACCGCCGACGACGACGACACCACACCGGTCGACGCCGACGGCGACGGCTACGACGAGACCGAGGACTGCGACGACGCCGACGCCTTGCTGAACCTCGACGACACCGACGGCGACGGCGTGGACACCTGCGGTGGCGACTGCGACGACGAGGACGACACCGTCTATCCGGGAGCCGACGAGGGCTGCGATGGCATCGACACCGACTGCGACGGCAACCTCGGCGTGGACGAAGTGGATGACGACGGAGACGGCCTCACCGAGTGCGACGGCGACTGCGATGACTCCGATGAGACGATGAACCTCTCCGACGGCGACGGCGATGGGGTGGATTCCTGTTCCGGCGACTGCAATGACGACGACGACAGCATTTACCCCGGAGCCGACGAGGGCTGCGATGGGGTCGACACGGACTGTGACGGCGTTGTGGGGCCGGACGAGTCTGATGACGACATGGACGGCGCCTCCGAGTGTGATGGAGACTGCGATGACGCGGACGACACGCTCAACCTCGTCGACGCAGACGGCGATGGCTTGGACACCTGCAGCAACGACTGCGACGACGGCGACGCCGC
>CAZDDH010000408.1:0-4817 GCA_964504165.1 uncultured Rickettsiales bacterium
TGGCTCACCCCTACATCTTGTGGCAGGAGGCGCTAACCGTCTACCCCCCTTTCAGGATAGAAGCGGGCACAGCGGACAGCAAGTTTCTGGCCCTGATGGGCTGTTATGAGTCATTGTGCGATGATCTGTGCTTTTGGAGCGGAAGGCCTCGATGAGCGATAGCCCGGATAGACCTGCGTTGAGCCTGGAGGAGGAGACCGAGCTATACCGCTCGGCGATGGTGCCTCGCTTCAGCTGGCTGGTCGAACGATTTTTCGCCCTGACCTTCACGCGTATCGAGCCGGATATCGAGCACCTGCCTGCCATCCGCAAGGCGGCGTCCAAGGGCATCGTGGTCTACGTGATGCGCAACCGCTCGGTGCTGGACTACCTGTTCTTCAACTGGCTCTACATGCACCTCAATTTGCCGCTCGCCCGGTTCTCCAACGGCGTCAACATGCTGTGGTGGAGCCCGCTGGCGGACGCCGGTGCCCAGATCTGGAACAAGCTGCGCGATCGTCTCCGCAACGGCCCCATGCCCGATCCCATCGACGCCGGCTTCACCACGCGCGTCCTGCAGTCGGGCAATCCGGTGCTGCTGTTCCTCCGGCGGCCTGGGTCATGGTTGTTCCGCAGGCCCCAGCTGTCCCGTAGCGACATGATCGAGCAGCTGATTCGCCTGCAGGAGGAGACGGACGAGCCGATCTACATCGTGCCCCAGCTGCTGCTGTGGGAGCGCAGGCCGGAGTACACCCAGCGGAGCCTGGTGGACCTGCTGTTCGGCGAGCGGGACCACCCGGGGCGGCTGCGCAAGATCCTGCACTTCCTGATCTACCACCGGGGTGCCGTCGTGCGCATGGCCGAACCCCTGGACCTGCAGGCGTTCCTGGAACAGTCCACGGATTCCCGCACCCGGGCCGCCAAGAAGTTGCGCCTGATCCTGCGCGGCTACCTGTACCGCGAAAAGCGCCTGATCAAGGGGCCGACGGTCAAGCCGCGCGCCTGGCTGCTGGACCGCATCCGCGAGAGCCCGCAAGTGCAGGAGGCCATCCGGCTGGAGGCGGACGCCGAGCGCAAATCGGTGGCGATGGTAGAGCGCCGGGTGGACCGCATGCTGCACCAGCTGGCGGCCGACTTCCGCTTCAACTGGATCCTGTTCGCACGGATCCTGTTCGACTTCGTCCTCAACCGGATCTACGCCGGCGTGGAGTTCCGCGACGACGACGCGGAGCGCATCCGTGAGGCGGGACGCAAGGGCACCATCGTGTTCGTGCCCTGCCATCGCTCACACCTGGACTACATCCTCATCTCGTGGTGCGTGTTCTACAAGCACCTGCTCCCGCCCCACATCGCCGCGGGCGCCAACCTGTCGTTCTTCCCGCTGGGGATCATCCTGCGCCGTTGGGGAGCCTTCTTCTTGCGCCGCACGTTCAGCAGCGACCAGCTGTATCGAACGGTCTTCTCGGCGTACATCCGGGAGCTGGTGCGGGAGGGGTACCCCCAGGAGTTCTTCATCGAGGGGACACGCAGCCGGACCGGAGCCCTCCTGCCCCCCAAGGTGGGGCTGCTGTCCATGTACTTGGAGGCGGCGGCCGAGGGGGTAGCCCAGGACGTGATGTTCGTGCCCATCTCCCTGAGCTACGAGAAGGTGGTGGAGGAGGGGGAGTACCACAAGGAACTCACCGGCGGGGAGAAGCGGGCCGAGGATCTGCGTGGGCTGGCCAGCACCACCCAGGTGCTGCGGCGGCGATACGGCCGGGTATACGTGCGGGTCGCCCCTGCATTTTCTGCCCGGGAGATGCTGGAGTCCGCCGGGACTCCGATGAAGGAGATGGACTCCGAGCGCCGCAAGCAGTTCCTCAAGGAGGTGGGAGAGCACATCCTCTACAAGATCCACCGTACGACCCCGGTCACGCCGTCGGCGGTGGCGGCGACGGTGCTGCTCAGCCACGACCGGCGGGGCATGGTCGTGCGGGAGTTCCACCGCCGCTGCGCGTTCCTCATCGGATTCCTGGAGTCCCGCGACGCACGGTTCTCCAACTCCCTGGATGCCGAGCCCCGCGACGCCCTCGACGAGGCGCTGCAGGTGTTCGCAGACAACAAGCTGGTGCAGATCTTCGAGGAGGAGGACGGCGACGACATCATCGCCATCGTCCAGGAGCGCCGGCTGACGATGGACTACTACAAGAACAACATCATCAACCACATGGCCGAGGTGTCGATGGTGGCGCTGGCCGTCGGGCCCTCCGGCCGGCCCGTCGACGAGGCCCTCGAACGGTTTGGCCACCTGCGCCAGCTGCTGGCGGCCGAGTTCAGGCTGGATCCGGACGCCGAGCTGGGGGAGGCCTGGGCGGCGGCTGTCGAGGAGCTCGTCGATGTGGACGTGTTCGAGGAAGTGGACGGGCAGATCCGGGTCCTCAACGACGCGCGCGCGGCATTCTTCCGGGCCAACCTGCGCAGCCACCTGGAGTCCTACCTGATCACCCTGCGAGGGGTGCCGGTCCTGCGTCGGGAGTCCATGACCGAACGGCGCCTGCTGACCGTGCTGCAAAAAGAGGGGCGCAAGCTGTACATGACCGAGGACGTCACCCGGCTGGAGGCCGTGACCAAGATGACGATACGCAACGCGCTGCGGCGGTTCCAGGAGACGGGTGTGCTGCGCGTCCAGCATGACCGCGGCGGTGAACTGCAGGTGGACATGGACGCCCGCCGGGAGCAGCTGGCCGAATTGCTCGACTGGATGGGAGAACGATGAGCGGCCCAAGACCCGATGGCCGGGGCAAGATCGCGTTGGTGCTGGGCGGCGGTGGTGTCACTGGCGGCGTCTACGAGGTGGGCGCGTTGCTGGCCCTGGACGATTTCCTGGCCAACATCACCGTCAATGATTTCGACATGTATGTGGGCGTCAGCGCCGGCTCCCTGGTGGCCTCCCAGATCTGCGCGGGCCATCGGCCGGGGCTGATGATGTCGGTCCTCACCTCACGGGGTGCCGGGCAGGTGCCGCCGTTCCTGCGCAGGAACATCTACGGGCTCAACTGGGAAGAGTGGGCGACCCGCCTGGCCGCCATCCCTCGCGTCCTGGCCCGGGGCACCTGGAGCACCTTCGGGCCCGCTGCGGACATGCAGCTGTCGGACCTGCTGTTCAGCCTCACCGAGATCGTGCCCTCCGGTGTGCTCGACAACTCCCCGCAGGAGGCCTACGTCAACCGGATGCTGTCCCTGCGCGGGCTGGATGGCAGCTTCGAGGCCATGCCCCACGAGCTGTTCGTCCCGGCGCTCAACCTCGACACCGGCCATCTCGTCGTCTTCGGCGAGACCGGCACGACCACGGTGACGGTGGGGCGTGCGGTTCGGGCCTCGTCGTCCATTCCCTTCGTCTTCCGTCCGACACGGATTGCCGGCCAGGACTTCGTCGATGGTGGCTTCGAACGCAACCTACCGGTGGACGTCGCCGTCAAGCACGGGGCCGAGCTGGTCTTCGCGCTCAACCCGCTCGTACCGGTGTTGAACGTCCCTGACACGCCGTCGTGGTCTCTGTTCGGCAGGGGTGATCCTTACCTTGGGACCCGTGGTGGCGGCGCCATCCTGGACCAGATCTATCGCACGCTGGTCCATACGCGGATGCAGTTCCGCCTGCGGGCACTGCGGGAGCGGTACCCGGAAGTGGACCTGCTGCTGTTCGAGCCGGACACGAACGACATGGTCATGTTCCGCTACAACGTGATGCGGTACTCGGCCCGGCTGCTCATCGCCGAGCACGCCTACCGCAGGACACGCGCGGTCCTGGAGCGGAACCAGCGGCAATACGCCGAGACGCTGTCCCGGTACGGCATCGAGGTGGTGGAGCGCATGCCGGACCGTCCCCAGCGCATGAAGCTGGAGAATCGTAGCGGCCTGGACCGCGTCATCGACGTGCTGGAAGGGATTCCGGTCGTCCGCCGCTGGGCCAGCAGTAGCGCGAAAGACTCGGACTCGAGCCTGGAGCTGTAAGAGAGCCCAGGATCCCAACACAAAATGGTAGGATGCGCCGCAATGGATCCGGGCATTCCCGGCAGGTTTCGTTGAGGAGGGTGATCTCGTGAAGCACGCTTGGATGTGGCTGGCCGTTGTTGTGTTGCTGGCGACGGGGTGTGAAGAGGGGAATCCCTGCGCAGCGGGGGACGGTCCATACGACTCAGAGTGCGATTGTGGCGACGTGGAAGGCACGATCGCCGTCGAGGGCTACCAGGACCAGGACGGGGACGGGTTCGGCTCCAATGTGCGGGGATGGTTCTGCGGCGGCGGCTACTCCAGCGTGGATGGGGATTGTGACGATCGCAATGCATCGTTGAATCTGGCCGACCGCGATGGGGACGGCCACACCAGCTGTGGCGACGGTGACGAGGGCGATTGCGACGACGCGGACGCCGCGAGCTATCCGGGGGCCGAGGAGATCTGTGACGGCGCGGACAACGACTGCGACGGTGAGGCTCCCGACGAGGAGGACGCGGACGGGGATGGCTACAGGGTGTGTGATGGGGACTGTGACGACGAGGACGCGGCCCAGACGCCCGAAGACCTGGATGGCGACGGCCTCAGCGGTTGTGACGGGGATTGCGACGACACCGACGCCACGATGAACGTTTCCGACGCGGACGGGGACGGCGCGAGCACCTGTGACGGGGATTGCGACGATGGGGACGCCGATCTCAACATCGACGACGGGGACGGCGACGGTTCGAGCACCTGTGACGGGGATTGCGACGATGCGGACCCCGCGCTGGAGGGGATCGACGCGGACGGGGACGGGTACAGCACCTGTGACGGGGACTGTGACGACGGCGATGACAGCCTGTCCC
>CAZDDH010000409.1:0-4751 GCA_964504165.1 uncultured Rickettsiales bacterium
GGTGGGGGTGGACTGCGAGTGGGACGGCAGGCTCCGGGCGTACGAGTAGGATCTGGACGGGGACGTGTACATGGATTGCACCGGGGACTGCGACGACAACGACGCCAACACGTACCCCGGCGCCACCGAAATCTGCGACATGATCGACAACGACTGCGACGGGCTGATCCCCGCCGACGAGGCGGACGCCGACGGCGACGGCTTCATGGTGTGCGAGAACGACTGCGACGACGCCGACGCCGGCATCAACCCCGACGCCACCGATATCCCTGACGACGGCATCGACCAGAACTGCAACGGCTCGGACGCCGGCACGGTGGGGGAGAACTGTTACGGCGACTCCAACATCGCCACCATCCCCGACTCGCTCAACTACAGCCTCACCAACCAGGACGCCGAGGATGGCCCGTCGGGCACCGGGTTCTACTACGACGACATCGAGTTCGAGGCCACCACCGGCATGCACCTGGTGCTGGAGATGAACGACTCGGACTACGGCCTGGACCCTTACATGTACCTGCTGGACGAGAACTGCGACGTCATCGACGAGGACGACAACAGCGGCCCCAACGACGACGCCTATATCGAGTTCACGGTGCCGGCGGACGGCGTCTACACCGCCATCTGCACCTCGGCCAACGCCGGTGAGACCGCGGACTACACCTTCGAGATCTACGAGATCGTCCCCACCCTCGGCGAATACTGCGAGCACGACGCCTGGACCGCGAGCTGCGGTGACTCCTCGACCCAGTACGCCCTGAACAACCAGGACGCCACCGACGGCCCCCGGGGCACGGACTACTACTACGACGACGTGGAGTTCGACGGCACCTCCGGCGATCTGGTGGAGATCCTCGTGGAATCGCAGGACTTCGACACCTACATCTACCTGCTCGACGAGAGCTGCAACGTCCTCGACGAGGACGACGACAGCGGCGGCGGGACCGACTCGTTGATATCCGTGACGCTGCCCGCCGATGGCGTCTACACGATGGTCTTCACCAGCTACTACGACCTCAACAGCGGCCAGGACGCCACCGGGGATTACGACTGGTCGCTGGACTGCATCTAGAAGCCGCTCCCCCTGAACAGCTCTAGCCCGTGACGGCCGGCAACGAACCCGGTTGTCAACTGCCTCCATCCACGCAGGATAAAAACTACAAAAACCTGGCACGACGAAGAACACGCATATCGGGATAATCGGCTAGTGTCTTGCTGAGGAGAGGAAGGGACCACCATGCAAGACCACCACCGCTTTCCGATCATCCGCTGGCCCGAACTCTGGGCCATCCTGGCACTGTTCGCCGCCCTGTGGTTCATCCCCGGTTGCCCGCCGGCCGATTCCGACGATGACGACGCCGTGGGCGACGACGACGACGCCGGGGACGACGACAGCGGGGACGACGACGACGCCGGGGACGACGACACGGACTACAACATCGGCCCGTCCGGCGATTTCTCGGAGCAGATGAGCGTGGACGGGGTCTCGCGCAGCTACAACCTATATGTACCGCCGTCCGCCACCACAGCGATGGAGTCGGAGCCCGTGCCGGTCATTATCGGCCTCCATGGGGCCGGGGACACGGGCTCCAACTTCATCCAGGCCACCGGTCTGACCGACACGGCCGACAGCATGGGCTTCGTGCTCATCGGGCCGGAAGGCTTCAACAACGGCTGGTTCGTGCAGGGCGACGAGGGTTGGAACAGCCCAGATGGCAACAGCACCTCCATCGAGAACGACATGGAGCTGCTGCTGATGCTGCTGGACATGGTGGCCGAGGACTACCGCGTGAATCCGCGCCAGTTTTATGTGCTCGGCTTCTCCCGCGGCGCCGGCATGACCGGGCTGCTGGCCTCGCTACAGGGGATGGTAGAGCCCGCCTCCGGTGTATGGGAGAGCCCCTTTGCCGCCTACGGGATCTGTGCGGGCTACGACGCCGCCGGCGGTGCCATCGATCTGGGCGATGCCAGCCCCAAACGCCCGATTTGGATCATTCACGGCTCCTCGGACAACAACGTGCCCTACTCCTACGGCCAGGATTTTGCCGAAGACCTGGAAGACGCGGGCTGGGACGTGACCTGGACCTCGGTCAGCGGCGCGGGCCACTCGTGGTTGTGGCGATCCAGCTACGGTCAGACGAACGAGGACCTGGTGAACTACTTCTTGGATAACGAGTTGCCGTGACGCCAGGCGCGGATTCCCGTATGTTTGGGGTGAGGGAATCATTTCACCATCGTCGGGTTTGCCGCGTTTTTAAAAGAGGCGCGGCCATGGTGTCGCCTGGATCCAAGGAGGGATCGACCATGTCGGATATGAGTAACGTCTACAAGCGCTTTGGCCCCAGGTTCTCGCTGCACTGGGACTGTTCGTGGTGCTGTGGATTTTGACCGGATTGACGCAGTAATTCAGCCCTCGTACATCGCCTCGATATCGCCGGCGAAGTGCTCGTAGACCACACGCCGCTTGAGCTTCATCGTCGGGGTCAATTCCTCCTCGTCCACCGAGAATTCCCGCGGCAGCAACGTGAACTTGCGCACGTGCTCCACCCTAGCGAATTCGGGGTTCACCACCTCGTCGAGGTGCTGCTGGATGCTCTGCAGGACCCGGTCGTCGGTGGGCATTGCCGCGACGCTGGTGCCGTTCTCCTTGGCCCAGGCGCTGGCCTTGTCCGGCTCCAGCGTGATCAGCGCCGAGATGAACTTGCGGGCGTCGCCGATGAGCACGGACTGGCTGACCAGCGGGTGCTTGTTGACCCTCTCCTCGATGTTGATCGGGGTGATGTTCTTGCCGCCGCTGGTGACGATGATCTCCTTCTTGCGGCCGGTGATGCGTACGAATCCCTCCCGATCGACGGACCCCAGATCCCCGGTGTGTAGCCAGCCGTCGACCAGGGCCTCGTCCGTGGCAGCCTGGTCCTTGTAATAGCCCAAGAAGACGTGGGGCCCCTTGAGGCAGATTTCGCCGTCGTCGGCGATGCGCAGCTCGGTACCCGAGTAGGGCCGGCCGACGGTGCCCAGGCGCGCGTGGTCCACGTGGTTGAAGGTGGCCGGGCCCGTGTCCTCCGACTGGCCGTAGACCTCCTGGATGGGGATATCCAGCCCCTCGAAGAACTCGATGATGTCCCGGGACAGCGGCGCGGCGGCGGTGACGCAGATGCGGGCATTTTGGAAGCCCATCGCCTCGCGCACCTTGGAGTAGATCAGCTTGTGGGCGATCTTCTTCTGGATCTTCAGCGAGCGGGTCAGCGGCTTGCCGTGGTGGCGTAGATAGAGCTGGGCTCGCCCGACCTGCATGGCCCACTCGACCAGCTTGGCCTTGGCGCCGGTAGCGGCCCCCAGTGTCTCGGAGACCTTGCCGTACATCTTCTCCCAGATGCGGGGCACGCCGAAGACGATGGAGGGCTTCACCTCCTTGAGGTTGTCCGGAAGCTTGGGGATAGACTCGGCGAAGTAGACGGTAAAGCCCATCACCACCGGGCCGTGGATGGTGAACAGCTGCTCGGCGATGTGGGACAGCGGCAGGTAAGACACGACGGTGTCGGTGGGCTCCACGTCGGCCACCGTGGCCGCCTTGCGGATGGTCCACACCAGGTTGTGGTTGGACAGCATCACCGCCTTGGGGGGGCCGGTGGTCCCGGAGGTGTAGATCAGCGTGGCCAGGCCGTCCTCTTCCAGCGCCTCGAGCCGCTCGTCCACCTTGCCGGCGGGGACCTCGGCGCCGCGGGCCAGAAATTCCTCCCAGGTCATCACCATCTCGTGGTCGATGAGATCGGCGCCCTTCATCATGACCACGTGCTTCAGGTGGGGCAGGTTGTCCATCTCCTCGAGGACCTTGGCCCACTGTTCGGCGTCCTCCAGAAGGACGATGGGGGCCTCCGAGTGGTTGAGGATGTAGGCCACCTCCGACGGAGACGAGGTGATGTAGATGCCCGCCGGGGCCCCGCCGGTGGCGATAGCGGCCACGTCCATGAGCACCCACTCGGGCCGGTTGAAGCCCAGGATGCAGACCTTCTGGCCAGCTTCGAAGCCCAGGGCGATCAACGCCCGCGAGGCTTGTTGCACCTGGGCACCGTAGTCGGCCCAGCGCGTGGGCTGCCATTCCCCCCGGATCTTCTCGTAGTACGCCGGACGGTCAGGCTGGGATGCCGCTTGCTTGAACAATAATGCCGGAATCGAATCGATGGCCATGTTGCCCTCACTCCCCTGCTGGTTGAACGGTGGTTCAGGATAGGGATCTGCCCGCGGATGTTCAAACCGCGATGCTGTTTCCGTCCGATCTGATAGAACCTCTTCAGGGAGGACTCATGCACGGCGGCGGCTCTACCCATTGCGTTACGAGGCACTCGACCCGAAGAAACGGCCCGGCGGTCCTGGTGGCTTATGCCCTGCTGATGCTGGGATGTCCGGACGGCAACGACAGCCCGGCGGCGGGGGACCAGGATGGCGACGGCTGGAGCATCGCCGACGGGGACTGCGATGACAACGACGCCTCGGTCAACCCGGACATCGACGAGTGGTGCGACGGCAAGGACTCGGACTGCGACGGATCGATCCCCCCCAACGAGGTGGACGAGGACGGCGACGGGATCCTGCTGTGCAACGGGGATTGCGACGACACCGAACCGACGGTCTACCCGGGCGCCGAGGAGATCTGCGACGGCCTGGACAACGACTGCAACGGCCAGCTGGCGGAGGGCGAGGACGCGGACGAAGACGCGGATGGGTACACCGTCTGCGACGACTGTGACGAC
>CAZDDH010000410.1:0-4749 GCA_964504165.1 uncultured Rickettsiales bacterium
GAGTGGTGACCACAACATGTAGGGGGTGGAGGCGCTAACCGTCTACCCCCCTTGGCAAAATTGATCGTGTTCTCCGATGTCTGATCGGGCCGCCCACGGTCCAGAAAGAGGATGGGATTGCCTCTAGACCAGCCCGATAACTACAACAGCGTCGCGTGCCTGGTCCCCGTACACCTGGATACGGCCGGTGAAGTCCTGGAGGGCTACATCACCAGGCTCGGTGAGACCGCAGCCGACATCTCCCTGCACAGCAGTTTCGTGGGTGGGAACGAGGTCATCGCCTTTTTCCGCCGTCCCAGCGACGGTGTGTCCATCGGGTTGCCCGGCCAGGTGATGGAGATCACCAGCAGCGGCGGGCTGTGGAGGGGCAAGCCTTCGGTGCGCATCCGCTTCGCCACAAGCCTGAATCTGGCCCCCATGGCGGAATCGTGGCCCGTCAATGCCACGCCCCGGCCCGAACCGGAGGCCACGCTGCCCACCGGAGAGATCCCCGAGGACCGTGAAGAGGGGCCCACGCGTAGTATCGAGGACCGCGTGCTCAGCGACGTGCCGGTGCGATTCTCGCTGGCCGGCGAGGAGCACGAGGGGACGGCCGGCAACTTCAGCCGGGGCGGCATGTATATCGCCTGCAACCAGTACCCCCGCGTCGGCGCTGTCGTCCACGTACATTTCCCGGTCTATACGCCGGATGGCGAGTTGGAGGATGTGGAGTTCAACGGGGTCGTGCGGTGGTTCCAGCAGGACCGCCCGGAGCTCGATTTACCCACCGGCTTCGGCGTCCAGATCATGTCCTTCGAGAGCGATGAACATCGCGACCTGTACATCGCCGTGGTGGACCACCTGTTGGCCCTCACCGGCGACTAGAGCACACGTCACGGTTCGGGCACCAACCCCTCCACGTCGTCGACCAGCCAGGCCCGTGGTGCCAGCAGCGCCCCCGGCACCTCGATCCAGAACCGTAGCTCCCCCGAGTGCAGCTCGAAGGTCACCTGTTCACCGTGGAACTCCTCCGGATCCAGGAAAGCAGGGAACTGATCCATGGGACGGCGGGGATCCAGGGCCAAGATCCTCGCCCCCCCTCCAGCACCGAGCTCGAAGGCGTACGGGAAGCTGCCGAACTCCCGGTGCAGCGGCCCCAGCGCAAGTTCGGCACGGAACAGCCCCGGTTCCCGCTCCTCCATCGGGATCCGCAGGGGCCGCATCCCCGGCCCACAACGGAGGCACAGCAGGGAGACCTCACGCAGAGGGAGCAAGGTGAGGGGTGCCGCGGGCGAGGCGGGCCCACGCTTGCCATCCAGCGGCACGGCCGCCACCGCCGGCAGGTGCCCATCCGCTTCGACGGTCACCAGCAGCTCGCCCCGCCCCCGCCCCTCGAGCTCGAAGTGCCCCTGCTCGTCGATCGGCCCCTCGGATATCTCCTGCCACCAGTTCCCACGGAGCCGCCACAGGCGGACGGTGACGCCGTCCACGATCTCGGCCGGGGCCAGCACTTCACCGCGGATCCGGACCGGCGAGGCCCCCGGCTGGGACAGGCGAATCAGCTCCTCGGTGAGCAGCCGCTCCAGCTTCCACACGTCCACGTCGTCCACGGCGCCCGGCTCCAGGAGGTCCGGTGGCGCCATCAACACCCCGTCCCCGTACCACGGGCTGGGGCGATTGCAGGCCACCACACGTAGCGGTTTGGCATTCCCCGGGAGTAGCTTGGCGAGCTCCACCAGCAGGTTCGCGGCCCGCTGTTCCACCTCGGCCGGTGCCCCCAGGGCCAGCAACGCGGCCCCTCCATCCAACGGTGCCTGCCTCCAGTGGCCCCAGACCAGCAGCGGCGTACCGGGATCGGCGCGGCGCACCGCCCCCCGCTTGCCCGCGCCGGCCAGCTGGACCCCCTCCCCCGCATCCAGCGTCAGGTTCAGCTCGCCGCGGGCCAGGTAGGGTTCATCCGCCGCACCCAGGATGCGGGGGAACCAGTTGGCGTCTGCCATCACGTACCCCTCGCCGTTGCCCAGATACCAGGCATCCAGCCGGCCCTCCAGGGGAATGCGATAGACCAGGTGTACGGTGGGCGACGGACGGGGATGGACGATCTCGACGAGGATCCTCCCGTCCCGTGCATCGTAGGGAACGAAGGACGAGCTCGACGCAGCCGGTCCCCCCGGGCCGCAGGCCAGGATCTCGGCGCGCGGCGATAGCTGGAGCCAGACCTCGCGGTGGCCCGCCCGCGATCTCCGCTTCCCCTCCCCCACCAGCTGGACCGTCGCATCGACGAGCAGCTCGGAGCGAGCCTCGTCCACCGTGACCGCCATCTCCCAGCCGGACACCCGGGCTCCCGTGGACTCGCGCCACTCGCGGAACCGGGCGACCGAGGATTCGATACGGTACGGATGCCCGGCCGGCAGCGTCCAGCCCCGATCCGTGCGCATCAACGTGGCCAGGCGCTCCCCCTGCTCGTCGATGGCCAGGACGCTGGCGGCGATGTCGTTGCGGATGAAGCGGTCTAGCCCCCGCAGCGCAGCGGCCGAGGTCCCCACCAGCAGGATCACCCAGCGGTCTTCTCGGGTTGGATGGGGGAGCACGACGGCGGCGGCGGATCGTTCCCCGCGCAGCTCCAGGCCGGCCATCGTCACGGAATCCGGGGCCACCGACAGGCCCAATCCGGCGGCCACGGCCATCACCGGCGGCGGGCTGGTGACGCTGGTGAGCAGGACCAAGTTGGAGTCCGCCCAGTCCGACTCCATGGGGGCCTGGCAGTCCCCACGCACGATGGCCTCGTCGCGCAGCGGGCCCAGATCGTCCGCGACCTTGTCGGCCAGTGCCCGGTGCGGCCTCTCCTGGCCGCAATCCAGCACGAGCAGGGGGCCGGGGGCCCGCAGCACCGCCGCCAGCGTACGCCCGGCCTCGCCGTGGGCCAGGCCCGGCACGAACACGAAGGCACTGAAAGGAATCAGGAGCAGGGCACGGGTAAGAAGAGCGACCCAAGAAAATCGGGCCGCCGGGGAGATCAACCGATGTCCTCTGCTCGGCCGGCCACCCCCTCCAGCTGTTCGATGAGCAGGCGGGCCGCGGCCGGGTCGATATCGGCAAACAGGATCGATTCCACGCTGTCGCGCATGGGCTCGAGGGATCCGAGGATCTCCCGCCCCCGGTCCGTCAACTCGATGAGCACCACCCGGCGGTCCTTGCGGAACGACCGGCGCTTGAGCAGCCGAGCCGCGACCATACGATCGATCAGTCCGGAAAGGTTGGCCCGCGAAACAAGCAGGTGGTCGCCGATGGTACCCTGGGGCAGCGGCTTGTCCGATGCCTCGAGGATGCGCAGGATCTGGAACTGGTGGTAGGTCACCCCAAACCGCTTGTAGACGCGGTTGCAGGCTTTGATCACCTCGTGCTCTGCCTTGAGCATGGCCAGCAAGAGCTGATGTTGCAGGTCGTCGTTGGGCATGGTTCGGCATACTAGCAGAGGAGGGCGGGAAATGGACGGAGTGCAAACACCGCAGCAGGGGCGGGCCGCACCGTCGCGACCCATGATGGGGAAGAGCCGCAAGGGCAATCCGGTGGCGCGCTACAGCTGCATGGGTGTTCTGGGGCTGTTCTTCCTGTTCTGCCTGATGTGCAACGGGCTGCTGTTCCTGATGTACCTGGGCGGCGGCCCCGGCCTGTTCGTCGGCGCCAACGTCCTGGCCTTCATGACCGCCATTCCCTACGGGTTGATGCTGCTGTGGCTGGACCGCAACGAGCAAGAACCCATCTACCTGATCGCCACCGCGCTGGTCTGGGGCGCCATGGTCTCCACCGTGGTGTCGATGATCTTCAACGACTCCTTCGCCGGCATCACCACCGCGGTCATCGGGGACTACATGATCGCCCAGGCGCTGACGGCGTCCATCTCGGCGCCGTTCATCGAGGAGCTCTCCAAGGGCGTCGGCGTCCTGTTGATCTTCCTGCTGTTCAAGGATGAGTTCGACAACATCCTCGACGGGATCCTCTACGGCGCCCTGGTGGGCCTGGGCTTCGCCACCGTCGAGAACGTCATCTATTACTACGACATCGGCATGCACGAGGGCGCGGGCGGCATGCTCAAGCTGACGTGGGTCCGTGGCCTGCTGGGTGGGATCGGCAGCCACGCGGCCTACACGGCCATCACCGGCATGGGCTTCGGCATCGTGAGGGTCCTGCGGGGCGGGTTCGCTCGCTGGCTGCTGGTGCCGTTCTTCTGGGGCACGTCGATGTTCGCCCACTTCGCCTGGAACACCTTCGTGGGCCTGTTCATCTTCAGTGACGACGAGCTGATGATCTACGCCGTGTCGATCCCCATCGCGATCCTGGTGCTGGAGATGCCCTTCGTGCTGCTCATCGGCTTGGTCGTCGGCGTGGTCTGGCGGGGCGAGAACAAGGTCATCTTGACCTACCTGGAGGACGAACCGGACGACATCCTCACCGACGAGTTCCGCCGCGGCATGGTGCCGGCCCGCCGCCGTGTGCTGTCCGGATTCAAGCGTTTCTTCTCCTTGGGGCCCGCCCGCTGGTGGAACCACCGCAAGCTGGACCACGAGCTCATCGAGCTGGCCTTCGCCAAGTGGCACCTGGACAAGGACCCGGACACCGACTGGGCCCCTCACGAAGACCAGGGGATCATGAAACTCCGCGCGGCCATCACGCGACGGCGGCAGAAGCTCGGGTGATACGGTAGAACCCCAAATAAAGAAAGGGGGGTAGACGGTTAGCGCCTCCTGCCACAAGATGTAGGGGTGAGCC
>CAZDDH010000411.1:0-4709 GCA_964504165.1 uncultured Rickettsiales bacterium
CATGCACAACCCCGCGGCCGTGGATGACGCGGACGGCGAGTGGTTCGAGATCACCAGCAACGTGGGGTTCAACATCAACCTGATGGGCTGGGAGCTGTACGACCTGGGGTCCAACTACCACGAGATTAGCCCCGGCGCGATGCTGATGTTGCCCTCCGGCGGCACGCTGGTGCTGGGCATCAACAGCGACGGCGCCACCAACGGCGGGCTGATCGTGAACTACGAGTATTCCAGCTTTAGCCTGGGCAACACGGACGACGAGATCTACCTGTCCATCGGCGGGGTGGTGGTGGACTCGGTCGAGTATGACAACGGCGTGCTGTTCCCCGACGGCAACGGCCTGGCCATGAACCTCGACCCGGCCAATACCGACGCCACGGACAACGACGCGGGCGCCAACTGGTGCGACGCCACCACCCAGATGGCCAGCGGCGACTACGGCACCCCCAACGACGCCAATGACACCTGTACCGCCGCCGTGGACGCGGACGGCGACGGCTACGACAACGGCGTGGACTGCGACGACGCCGACCCCGACACCTATCCGGGTGCCCCCGAGCTGTGTGACGGCCAGGACAACGACTGCGACGCCTCCATCCCCGCCGACGAGCTCACCGATGCCGACGGCGACGGCTACCTGGCCTGCGAGGACTGCGACGACGCCGACGGGGCGGTGAACCCCGGCGCCACGGAGGTGGCCGGCAACGGCATCGACGATGACTGCGATGGCCTCACCGACGAGGGGCTGACCCCTTCCCAGGACGGGGACGTGGTGTTCGTCGAGGTGATGCAGAACCCGGACGCCGTGGGGGACATGGACGGCGAGTGGTTCGAGGTGCTCAACACCACCGGTGACGATCTGGCCCTCGACGGCTGCGAGCTGACCGATCTGACCGGTGACTCCCACGTCTTCTCCGGGACGCCGACGCTGGTGGCCGGCGCCCGGATGGTACTGGGCCTCAACGGCGATACCGCCACCAACGGCGGCGTGACCGTCGATTACGAGTACACCGGCGTGGAGCTGTTCAATTCGGACGACGAGCTGATCCTGACCTGCGGGGCGGTGGAGATCGATCGCATCGAGTACGACGATGGCTTCGACTGGCCCGATCCCACCGGCGCCTCGATGAACCTGGACGAGACGGCCATCGCCGACAACGACGACGGGGCCAACTGGTGTGCTGCCACCACGGTGATGGCCAGCGGCGACCTGGGCACCCCCGGGGCGACGAACGACAGCTGCCCGTTGCCGGTGGACGCCGACGGGGACGGCTACGACGACAGCGTGGACTGTGACGATGCGGACCCGGCCGTGAATCCCGGTGCCACGGAGGTGGCCGGCAACGGCATCGACGACGACTGCGACGGCCTGCTCGACGAGGCCCCCGGGCTCGTCGAGGGGGATGTTGTCTTCACCGAGGTGATGCAGAACCCCGCCGCCGTGGGCGACGGCGCCGGCGAGTGGTTCGAGGTGCTCAACACAACCGGCAGCGACCTGGATCTGGATGGCTGCATCCTCACCGACCTGGGCTCCGACACCCACACCCTGTCCCTGCCACCGTTGCTGACCGCCGCCGGCCGCCTAGTGCTCGGCATCAACGGGGACACGGCGACCAACGGCGGCGTGACCCTCGACTACGAATACTCCGGCCTCACCCTGGGCAACTCGGACGACGAGCTGATCCTCACCTGCGATGCCGTGGAGTTGGATCGGGTCGAGTGGGACGGCGGCACGGACTGGCCCGATCCCAGCGGTGCCTCGATGAACCTGGACGAGACCTACCTGGCCGACAACAACATCGGCGCCAACTGGTGCGAGGCCACCACCCCGATGGCCAGCGGGGACCACGGGACCCCCGCGCCCACCAACGACGCCTGCGTGGTGGGCCCGGCGGATGCGGACGGGGACGGCTACGAAGAGAACTCGGACTGTGACGACCACGACCCGGACACCTATCCCGGCGCCACCGAGCTGTGTGACGGCGTCGACAACGACTGCGACGGCTCGATCAATCCGGCCGAGACCACGGACGGGGACGGGGACGGCTACGTCCAATGCGAGGACTGCGACGACTCCGACTCGGCGGTGAACCCCGGTGCCGTCGAGGTGATCGGCAACGGCATCGACGACGACTGCGACGGCGATGTCGACGAGATGCCCGCCATCGAAGAAGACGACGTGGTGTTCACCGAGGTGATGCAGAACCCGTCGGCGGTCAACGACGGCGACGGCGAGTGGTTCGAGCTGCTCAACACCACCGCCGCCGACATTGATCTGGAAGGCTGCCTGCTGCTGGACTACGGATCCGACTCCCACGAGATCACAGGCTCCCTGATCATCCCGGCCAGCGGCCGGCTGGTGCTGGGGATCAACGGGGATACGGCGACCAACGGCGGCGTGACGGTGGACTACGAGTACAGCGGCGTCACGCTGGGCAACACGGACGACGAGCTCCTGTTGCAGTGCGATCCGGTGGACGTGGACCTCATCGTGTGGGATGGCGGCACGGACTGGCCGGACCCCAGCGGCGCCTCGATGAACCTGGACGAGACCTACACCGCCGACAACAACGACGGCACCCACTGGTGCGAGGCCACCACCCCGATGGCCAGCGGCGACTACGGGACCCCGGGCGCCACCAATGACAGCTGCATCCCCGGTCCGGTGGACGCGGACGGGGACGGCTACGACGACAACACGGATTGCGACGACAACGACGCAGACACCTACCCGGGCGCCACCGAACTGTGTGATGGCATCGACAACGACTGCGACGGTTCGGTGCCGTCCGACGAGACCACGGACGGGGACGGGGACGGCTACGTGGAGTGCGAGGATTGCAACGACCTCGTCCACCTGTTCTACCCCGGCGCACCGGAGATGTGCGACGGGCAGGACGGGGACTGTGACGGCCAGATTCCCGCCGACGAGACCACGGACGGGGACGGCGACAGCTACGTGGAGTGCGAGGACTGCGACGACACCGACGCGGCCGTCTATCCCGGCGCGCCGGAGGACCCGGGCAACGGCATCGACGACGACTGCGACGGGGACGTGGACGAGGGCGGCCTGCTGGCGGGGGACGTGGTCGTCGTGGAGGTGATGCAGAACCCCGCGGCGGTGGATGACGCGGACGGGGAGTGGTTCGAGGTGCTCAACACCACCGGCGCCGACGTGGATCTGGACGGCTGCATGTTCTACGACGCCTTCTATCAGTTCTTCATGATCAGCCAGCCGCCACTGCTGGCCGCGGGGGGGCGGATGGTGTTCGGGGTGAACGCCGATACGGCGACGAACGGTGGGATCACCGTGGATTACGAATACGCCGGTTTTGAGCTGACCAACGGTGCGGACGAGCTGATCCTCAACTGCGGAGCGGAGGTCGATCGGGTGGAGTGGGGCACCGACCCCAGCTGGCCGTCCCCGGACGGCGCGTCCATGACCCTCGACGAGAACTTCCTCAACGACAACAACGATGGCGCCAACTGGTGCGAAGCCAGCACGCCGATGGCCAGCGGTGACTACGGCACACCGGGTGCCGTCAACGATCCTTGTTGAGCAACGGAGGCAGCATGTGGGACCCGCGATTATCGATGGCCTTGCTCTTGTTCACGGCGGGCGCCCTGGCCGCCTGTAGCGCTTCGGATCCGGCCGAGCCCACACCGGCCCCGCCCGCCGCAGACTCCAAGGCCGTGGCAAAGGCCGCCGAGGCCTCCCCTGGGCTGAAGACCGAGGAGCTGCCCGGCGGGTTCATCTACTACAACGACGCCGACCTGAGGGACTCCACGCCGCCGATGGAGGCAGTGCTCGTGCCCAAGGTGCAGGGCTCCACCTTCTACTACGGGGATTTTGGCCCGGTGGAGCAGCTGTACGTGCCTTCCCCCGAGCACGTGCGGGCGATGGTCGAGCCGGCCCGCAAGATCATCCGCGAGGGGTATCCGCCCCTGGCTATCCGCGAAGCGGAGTACCGCTGGCAGGTCGTCGGCGTCGTGCAAAAGCAGCGGGATCTGCTGTTCGTCAATGCGTTTTGCGAGGAGCATCCGGACTGGACCAGCCGCGTGGTTTACGTCAAAGACGGGGGGCCGTGTTACTTCCAGTTCCTCTACGATCCCGAGACCCAGACGATCCCCAAGCTGATGATCAACGGCGAGGCTTGACGCCCTCGGCTTTCCCCCGGCCGCACAATGCCCTATCGTTGCGGTAACCAAGGAGACACACATGGCTGACAACGCGAAGATCGATCCCGCCGAATTTGTCGTCAAATCCAAGGTCAAAGTGCTCATCAAGGAAGCCGGCATGAACGCGTCGGCCGAGATCTGGGAGGAGCTGGGCCACCAGGTGTCCAAAGCCGTCAAGCTGGCCATCGGCCGCGCCCAGGCCAACAAACGCAAGACGGTCAAGGGTTGCGACGTCTAGGAACCAGGTCCTAGTACAGACCAGGAGCAGCACGTGAAGGCTGTCGTCATCGGGTCCGGATTGGGGGGGCTCACCGCCGCTCTCACCATGGCCCGTAAGGGCCTGGACGTGCTGGTGCTGGAGAAGAACGCCATCCCCGGCGGCTGCGCGACCTCCTTCGTGCGGGGGCGCTTCGAGTTCGAGGTCTCGCTGCACGAGCTCTCCGGGGTTGGGCTGGAAGACAACCCCGGGCGTCTATATCCCTTCCTCGACGAGAGCGGCGGGGTGGCGCGGCGGGCGGTCCAACCAAACC
>CAZDDH010000412.1:0-4681 GCA_964504165.1 uncultured Rickettsiales bacterium
GCAACGGGATCGGCAGTGCCGGCGCAGAAAGACGCGATTTTGGGTCGGGGACTAGTTCGTCGCTGGCCTCGTCGTCCAGATCGAGCAAGCCGTCGACGTTGGCCATGATCACGCCGAATTCCTCCCGTCGGCCGTCTCCGCAATCGACCCACACGCCCATCGAACCGCTGGCGCCAACACCGTAGCTGTCCACCCATGCCTGGCAGCTGGTGGTCAGCTTGCTCCACCAGTTTTCTTCGCCGTCGCGCAACGCCAACAGACACGGGAATTCCTCGCAGTCGAATCCCACCAGGTCCACCTCTACGCCGCACTCCTCGATGGCCGCCGTGACCTGGGCCTCGAACCCAGCCGGGGTCAGTTTTTCGGGTAGGTCGTCGGGCCACGGGTGGGGGCTACCGTTCAACTCGGTCTCGTAGGTCCTGTTGAGCGCCTCTACCTGGGCGATCTCCTCATTCAGCTGGCCAATCCTCGTGTGCAACTGCTCGTCATCGCCATCCGGGATCGCCGGATAGGGTGTCTGGACGCCCCGCCAGGAAGCTCGCCCGCTGGAGCTCGGCTCCTTATCGTCGGCGGGTTTTGGGCTGCTGCTCCCGGAAACGGACGAACCGATGCCACCGCCCAGGTATCTCTGGTACGTGAATCCGCCACCGAATCCCACCAACAGGCACACGGCAACGATGGCAACTCGGGCCGATTTGGCGTCCTTCCCGTCCACTAAGTCCCCACAGCTGTCCCTCGTCCTGTTCGGCGGCCGCGGGATCCGCGCAGCCCCGCGACGGAGGCAGGCGACACGATCTCATCTCGAGTGCGTCCTGCGCAATCTCCTGTCGTGGAAGGAATTCAGATGGGGAACATCGTGCCCATGGTGTTCAACACGTCGGAGTTCTGGTTGAACAGCTCCTCCACGGCAGCGCAATGGGGGGCATCGAAGCTATAATTCACCGATCCGTCCGCCTGGTCGGTTTCCGGGCTGTTGCCGTAGAACCACATCTGCGTATTGGCCGTGCCGACCAGGTTCTCTTCATCGCCGTAGTACGTGATCTCCAGCAGATCGTCCTCGTGCTCCCAGCCGGAGACGTAGAAGTCCACACCGGTGAATGCCTGCGTGATCAGGTCGCCATCCACTTCATAGTCGTAGTAGGGCACCTGGGTCTGGTGGCTGACGCGCAGGAATGCCTCTTCCCCGAACTCGTACGCGCCTTCGACGAGTACAGAATCGTAGGTCACCAGCGTGGCGAGCCAGTACTCCTCGGGCAGGTTATCGGCCACCGCAGTCGATATGGCATCCGCGACAGCTCCATCGTCTTGAGACTGCTGGAAATCCGACCACGCGGCCAGATAGTCCGTGTAATACCCCTCGAGTACGTCGCAGGCATCCGGGAAATCTGCGAGCATCGCGTAGTAGCCAGGTTGCTCCGCGTGGTTTGCATACCACCAGGCGGCACTGACCGGCGGTGGAATGTCTTCGCCCGCGACGGTTCCCACGGAAAGGTTCTCCTCTTCTTCAACCGGCGGACAGCCGACCATGGTGAACAAAACTCCGAGCAGCAAGACCAGATAGTGCGTTCTCATTCGGCTTTCTCCCAACCTGCATGACCCCTTTCATCCCGGGTCAGCAAGAATCGTTCCAGGTGGAGAGGTAAAGACGGATCCCGATCGCCGGTGCCTATCTTTCCACCGCAGGACGCTGTCTCCCGAGCTAGCCCCGTAGAGCTCGACGGAACGATTGGCACTTCGTAGGGCACTTCTTGGGGGGCACTGAGTGGGGGGATGGGGATTCCGAGAGGGGATCCGATTCCTTAGTGTTGTTAGTGCCGTAGTTGCAAAGAATGTCAATTTTCATAATTCAGTTTCACATGGTTTGGTCCAGCGTCTACCTTGCCGATGTACGTAGTTCGGTTGGGTGTCGCGGGAAAGGTACGTCTCGTGACGATGAATTTTTGGCCAGAAATCCGCCTTTCTCATGTGCACAAGGGTCCATCAGAGACAAAAGCCTCTGATGATCCGGTGTTTCTCTCCGTCGATCTGGAAGACATCTACGCTGGCCCGACAATCGGAACCACCGAAGACGAGGTGAGCGGCAACTACTTGGCGGGTGTCGAGGAGGGGCTGGGCAAGGCAGCTCTCATTGGTGGCCAGGTGCCTCGCTACCGAGGCAAGGCTACTAGCCGTTCCATGGCCACGATGGTCCAGCACCTGGCCGAAAAACGCGAAACCGGCGTTCTACGTGTCGATCTCGAAGACCGAATGTTGGTGTTCATCTGGCTCGAAGGCCAGCCCATATACTTCGCGTCCGATCCGAATGAGGTGGGCCACAGCCTCGATGACGCACTGGCCGAGCTCCCAAGCATCGACCGTAGAGACTTCGAGATAGCGCAGGGCCTGAGCCAGAGTCTGAACCGCCCCGTAGCCCTGATGCTTGTGGACATGGGGATTTTGCAACTCGACGAGGTGGGGGACGTGATGCGATTCATGGCCCGCAAACTGGCGAACATTCTGCACTTGCGTCCGGACGGCCGTTTCCTCTTCTGGTCCTGCCCTGAGTCCCTCATACCCTGGGATAAACGGCTGAACATAGAGGCCGTATTGCAATGGGATCCGGCATCGTTGCGTAGCCTTCCCGTCGCCAGCGGTTAGCCCGATTCTCCGACTCACAGACCCTGGTCACCGACCCCGACGAGTTGGTCCGGGGCATCGCGAACACACGCCGGCCATCGCCGGGTGATGCTGCTGCGCCGGAAACCGAACCCGCCTCGACTGGGGCTCTTTTGCGGGCCCCATGGACGAGCAGGGGCCCCTGGCCGAAGAGGAACAGTTTATGGCCGAACAAGAACGTAACATTTGCTCCGTAAAGCCAGTAAAAAGGTATGGAGATGAAAGAGCTGTCCATCTGTTTGGGAGTTTTGCTGATCGGCTGGGCCGTAAAGGTGAAGGAATTCAATTTTTGCAACTCAATTTCTGAAGGGTTGATCCAGCGTCTACCTTGCCGACGCGCGTAGCTTGGTTGGGTGTCGCGGGGAAGGGACGTCTCGTGACGACAAGTTTGTGGCCAGAAATCGATCTGTCTCATGTTCACATTGGTCCAGCAAAGACCGACGGCTCGGGTGATCCGGAGTTTATCACCGTGGATCTGGATGACGTTTACGCCGGTCCGACATTGGACGACCACGAAGACGAGGAGAGCGACAACTACCTGCGCAGCGGCGTGGAAGGGCTGGGCTGGGTAGCTCCATTATCGGGCGAGGAGCCCGGCTATCGTGGCGAGGTTACCCGCCGGTCCATGGCCTCCTTGGTCAAGCACCTGGCCAAAAAACGCGAGACCGGCGTTCTACGTGTCGATCTCAGAGACCGTATGTTGGTGTTCATCTGGCTCAAAGGCCTGCCCGTGTACTTCGCGTCCGATCCGGCCGAAGAGGGGCTTTGCCTCGAGGACGCAATATCCGAGCTCCCACGCATCGGCCGTGAAACCTTCGACGTAGCGCTGAGCCATAGCAAGATAATCAACCGACACGTGGCCCTGGTCCTGGCGGATCTGGGGGAGTTGCATCTCACCGAGGTGGGGGGCGTGATGCGGTTCATGGCCCGCAAGCTGGCGAACATGCTGTACCTGCGTTCGGGTGGCCGCTTCTTCTTCTGGTCCTACCCAGTGCCCCAGCTACCCCGGCCGCAACGCCTGGATGTTGAGGCCGTATTGCTTTGGGATCCGGCATCGGTGCGTGAACTTCCCGTCGCTGACGGCTAGACAGATTCTCTGACTCCGGGACCTTGTTCCCGCCCAAGAGGTTCCCCAAAGGCCCCAGAGGTACCAACCACCTCGTATGGTTCTTCAGCAACCTCGCCGAAATCGCACCCTTAATACACCGGTCATTAAGAGTTAAGCCCTCCCCCCCCCCTCAACACTCTCGCAGGTAGGTCGGAATCGACAACGCTCAGAACCAAAAACCCCGGCCAATCCGCTAGGGGTTTGATGGGTGTTGGAGCGACAGGGGATCGAACCCCGGACCTCATGACTGCCAGACCTCTGCGATCACCCGCAAAATGCCCATTTCTCGGGCTTCTACGGTCCCGTTGATGCCTGTTGGAACAGTTGGATCGGGTTCGTTTGTTCCAAATGTTCCAAAGCCAGCCACCGCATTCTCGGCCTACGGACTGGTTCTTTCATCCGCATCGTCAGCCCGTAAAAGGTCATCGACAGCGCTGCTCAGATACGTCTGTCCCGGATCATTCCAGCGGTCCATGAAGCCGCGATACCGAATCTTCCGATCTCCATCGACCACGACTGCGCGGCGAGAGGAGTCCAGCAAGAGGTGCCGCATCATCAGATCCGCGGAATAGGCAACAGGAACGGGGTTGGATGCCTCGCTCGCCACCTCGGATACCCATGACCTGTCATCGTTCGATGTCACATAGATGAACTGGACGTTGGAATCGCAGTATCGTTCCGCCAGATGTTCGGGCAGCTCCAGTTCGTGTCTATCGCGGACGTACCTGGCGTTCAATTGGCCGGCGGAAACGAACACCGTGATGTGGCCCTCGATATCGGCATTGGTCAGGGTGCTGCCATCCGCCAGTACCAACGATAGATCGGGGATCAGCGTCCCCTCATATGGCAAATACGTGTAGTCGAACGACACTCCCGTCATAGAGCGGAATTCCGTCCCTCACGCCTGACCTGACGACC
>CAZDDH010000413.1:0-4674 GCA_964504165.1 uncultured Rickettsiales bacterium
CTCCTCGGCGCCGGGATGGATATCGGGATCTTCATCGTCGCAATCGTCATCGACGGTGTACCCATCGCCATCGTTGTCCACGGCCGGAGTGGTGTCGTCGTCAGCAGCATCATCGTCAGCGCTGGACGAATCGTCGTCCGTCTCCCAGTCCGGATCCTTACAGCCGGAGATCGCCACAAAGAACACGAGTCCACAAAGGCATGTCCAACGATTCATGACGTACGTCTCCCTCAAGTTAACGGTTCGTCAAATCATACGTGTTTAACTCTGCATTCGAGAAATATAAATTAGGTAGCGTCAGCTACTTTTGTTTCGGTGGGTGTTTTTGGGTGCCATACAGGCCCGGAACCTGGCCCGTCGGGTCGACTTTGACATCGAGGCGGTGGCGGCGGATGGGCTCTGCCCAAAGGGAGATCTGAGGCTCTGGGAGAGGGGCCAGAATGATCTGTGGCGCGATCCGGTAGGTGGCCCCGGACTGGGAGAGACGTAGGGTCTCACAGCCCTCGCGTACGTGGACCGTGGTCATGTGGACATCGGCGGACGCCGCGTCCGTATCCACGTTCCATAGCCGGCCGCAGCCATCCGTCGCGCGGATGAATATGTTCTCGTCGGATTCGCCTGTGCTGTAGATTCCCAGGGCATAGAAGCCCGGTTCCAGGTCCTCGACGTGTGCACCGAGTTTCGCCAGCAGCCCGGCCTGGTCGGACTTGTTCTTGCCGCGCGGCCTCACCATGGGCCGCGTCCGGTCGTCGCGCATGATCGGCAGCTCCACGTCATCGAGGAGGTTCGGGCCGACGAACAGTTCGTCCATCTCCTGTTCCTGGCTCGTGAAGAAGACCGCTTCGTTCACCAGGATGGTTGGTGGATCCGGTTGGCGGCCTTCCACGAGGCGAACTCCGATCAATTCGGAGATCATCATCGCTCCCAGATCGCCGTTGGGAACTGCCCATGAGTTATTCAGCCCGCGGGACATCGCACCGACGCCGAGGTACGCGTCTTCGTTGCTCTCCAGCCAGTTGTAGTTCCGGACAGGCTCACGGAACGTGGTGTCCTGGATGAACTGAGCCCCTTCGAGGAGCAGGGCCATGAAGATGATGGCCTGCACCGGGACCCTCAGTGGAGCGTTTTTCCAGAGCTTGACCAGCATGCAGCCGGTGAACAGCGCCAGGCCATATCCACCGGAGAGGACCTGCACCGCGGCGGCGGATTCGAATGGCGCCATCACTCCCAGTCCGGCCCAGACGATTACCAGGCCCAGCGGAGGCTTACGCCAGTTCCTCACCAGGACCACCAGGGCCGCGGCCAGCAAGACCAACCCCGCATGTTGGCCCGCGAGAAAGCCGCCCACCGTCATCGCGGCAGCCGTCGCGAACCAGATGAAGGCGGTCCCCTTGCGTGCTTTGCGGGGGAGCCAGAGCGCTCCGAGTAGGGCGAAGGCCAGCAGGACGATGGTGATCCCTGAAGAGGTGCCGTCCGAATCTGTCGTCAGGATGAACGTGTTGTCCGTCCATGCCAAAGGGGACACGGTCAAGGAATCCCGCAGGCGATCCCACAGCGACGAGGAGGGGCCGACCGTGCGGAACACGTTTGTGGGGTGCCAGGTGAGTGCCAGCCCCGTGAGCCCGATGGGCAAGGAAGCGAGCGCCGCCAGCCTTCGTCGGGTGACCGGTTTTTTGAGCTGCCAGGCCATGGCGACCACGGCCAGCGGGTAGACGACCCAGCCAGGTTCCTTGAACAAGCCTGCCAGTACGAGTAGCCCGAGCCCGGCCCATGGCCACCGGTTCCGCACGAATGCCCGATGGATCAAGACTAGCCCCCAGAATCCACAGGCAAGCTCCCCGGCGCTGCAGATCCAGGCGTTCCATTGGACCATGAAGATATAGCCGTCCAGCGACATGGCCAGGAAGACTGCGGCCACTCCTGCTTCGAAGCGCCCGGAAAGACGCTGAGCCAGCACACCCAGCCCGATGATGCCGAGCAGATGTAACCCGACCAGCACTAGGTGAGGCCCCCACCAGGCGCCGTTGGAGATCACCGCCCCGGCCCAGGTGGCCATCAGCATCGCCGGGCGGACATGGTCATGCATGGAGTGGAGCCCGGTCAGCGCCTCCCATGGGGTGCCCCTGTATTCCAGCACCCAGCGCATGTTCCGTACGTCATCGTCGAAGCACCAACCCTGGAAGCTAGGCACGACGGTGATCAGCCATCCGATCGACAGCCCGAGCAGCATCAGGGCGGCAAGCATATGGTGCGGTCGTGTCACCCGAGCGAGCATATACCTCTTGACGCGGTGCATGCTGCGTCGGGATTCGGACGATGGAATCATACGGCTCGGGAGAGGAAGAATCTGGGCGGGTTGGGGGGGCTAGCGCCCCCCCCGGGGCGGGGCGCGGGGAGTTTTTTCACAAGCCGCCCCGCCCCCCGCCCGCGCCCAGGGCGGTGGCCTGCATCGGGGGGGGGGGGGGGGGGGCCCCTCGCGCCCCCCCGGGAGAGGGTCGCTGCTAGTTGTTCCACTCGCTGCCAGGACCACCGAAGGCGCCCTGGTCGTTGGGTGTGCCGTCCGCGTCGTTGTAGGCGGCGTTGGGATCACCAGCGTCGATGCTGGGGGAGCCGCCAGCCAGCGTCCAGTCGTCGTTGTAGGGGTTGCCGTCCAGGCTGACGCTGGTGAACGCCGGGTCCGCGGAGATGTTTCCGTTGGTACCGGTCGGGTCGGTCATGCCGACGTATTCGCCACCTGCGTTCCCGTAGGCGTTGTTGTACGTGTAGGAGGAGAAACTCGAGCCGGCGTCAACCTCCACACCGGCAGCCGTGTCGGCTCCGTAGTAAATGGAGTTCATCGCCGTACCGGTGCTCGTGCCGGACAGGTAGATGCCACCGCCGGTGATGGCGTCGTCCTCGCCGTTGAGGATGTTGATCTGGCCGACGGCGCCGTCGATGACCAACATACCGCCACCGTCGCCGGCCGCCACGTTGTAGGTGGAGGCGACGTTGGTCTCGGTGAGGATTCCACCGTCAACCTGCACACCGGCACCGTCCGTCGCCGTGTTCGCGATGAACCAGGTTTCGGAGATGTCGATGACGGAGAATTCGTCCATGTACACGCCACCACCCTGGTCGGCGAAGTTCTCGAAGAGGTCCACGTCCTCGACCGTGGAGGTAGAGCTCATGAAGCAGATACCACCACCGTAGGAGTGCACGTAGTAGGTGTCGTTACCCGAGGGGGTCACCGAGGTCACCGGTAGGACGTTGAGCTCGATGATCAGGTCCTCCAGCGTCGGGCTGGAGGCATCGGCGTAGACACCACCACCGCAGTAGGTGTCGTGGTAGTCGGTGCAGGTGTCGATGGAGGTGCAGGCCCAGGAGTAGGTGGTCTGGGACAGGTAGCCCTCACCGCCGGTGAGCGTGAATCCGGTCAGCAGCGCGGCAGATGTCTCACCGCTCTCGAAAACGGCGACCGGCATGTTCGTGCCGCTGGCGTCGATGATGGTGGTCTCGGCACCCTCGACACCGGTGACGACGATGTCCTTACCGGTGAAATCGATGGACTCGTTGTAGGTACCGGCCATGGCCACGACGCACATCAGGGACTGGTCGATGGCGTCCTGGACCGTATCCAGCGGGTCGCCGATGGTGCCGGCAGCACCGCCCACGCCGTTGACGGCGTCGGTCACGACGGGCTCGGTGGGGTCGGCGTCATCGCAGTCCCACTCGTTCTGGACGCCGTCGCACTGCCAGTCCGTGGTGCCCGGGTCGCCGAAGCCGTCGCCGTCCACGTCGTCGGCGTAGTAGTCGCCGTCCACGGCGTTGTTGTCCGACAAACCGTCACAGTCGTTGTCCTGGCCGTCGCAGACTTCCGGGTTGCCGGGGAAGTTCAGCGGGTCGTTGTCGTCGCAGTCGTCGCATTCGCACGAACCGTCGGCGTCCACGTCCGGGACATCGCCGTCGTCGCAGTCTACGAGCGAGTCGCAGTCGTTGTCCTGGCCGTCGCAGACCTCGGGGTTGCCGGGGAAGTTGTTGGCGTCGTTGTCGTCACAGTCCCCGATGCACGTCGAGACGCCGTCCAGGTCCATGTCGAAGCCGTCGTCCGCGAACCCGTTGCAGTCGTTGTCCGAGCCGTCACACACCTCCACGTTGCCCGGGAAGTTGTTGGCGTCGCCATCGTCGCAGTCCCCGTTGCAGGGGAACCAGCCGTCCAGGTCGACGTCGAACTCCTGGGTGGGCAGGAAGCCGTTGCAGTCGGTGTCGAACCCGTCGCAGGTCTCGATGGCGAAGGGGAAGACGGTGGGCTCGAGATCGTCGCAGTCCGGCGGGTTCTCGCAGGTGGTGACCCCGTCGTTGTCGTTGTCGAACCCCTCGTCGAAGAACCCGTCGCAGTTGTTGTCGAGCTGATCGCAGATCTCGACAGCATCGGGGTTCACGCTGCCCTCCGAGTCGTTGCAGTCGCCCCCACAAGCGGTCCACCCGTCGTTGTCCGCGTCGAAGCCCTCGTCGATCAGGTTGTCGCAGTCGTCGTCCACCGAGTTGCACTGCTCGGGTGCGTCGGGGTTGATGCCGGGGTTGGTGTCGTCACAGTCGGCGCAGGGAGCGCCGTAGCCGTCCCCGTCCATGTCGAACTCGTCGTACGCGACACCCTTGCAGTCCTTGTACATGTCGTAGCACAACACCAAGGCGCCC
>CAZDDH010000414.1:0-4655 GCA_964504165.1 uncultured Rickettsiales bacterium
GTCGTCGGCGTCCCCCTGGTTGTCGTCGTCGGCCGCGGCGTCGTCGTCATCGGCGGCGTCGTCGTCGTCGTCGTCCGGCATCCAGCCGCCGGTGAAGCTATCGATCCAGGACTCGTAGACGTCCACCCGGCTGGAGGCGCCGTACTGGTTGCAGTTCTGGTCCCCGTACGACGTCACGCCGGCCACCCTCCACGATCCCTGATGGTCGGTGAAGGCCGGGCCACCCGAATCGCCGAAGCAGGTCTGGTGTGTGCTGTCTTCCATGTACAGCATGGAGTAGTCGTAGTAATCGCAAGCAATGTCCACGTCCCGCTTGGTTCCCGAGTCATTTTCATAGTAAGCGGTAACTCCGAAGCCGACAAAGGTCAGCGGGTTGGAGTTGCCGATCCAGCTGTTGCTCACCGAATCGCGGTTGATGGGGACGGGATCGGTGGCGCCGTTGGAGTCCAGGACGATCACGCCGATGTCCCCCACCATCGTGTTGGGATTGTAGCTGGAGTGGTATTCGTAGTCGTTGGTGACCTCGCGGTAATGGTACCCCTGGCCGACCACGTCCGCGCCCCAGTAGACCTCGACGTTGCCGGACACCCCTTCGAGGCAGTGCGCCGCGGTGAGCACCACGTCCGGCGAGATCAGCGTACCGGTGCACACACCGCCGCCCACGTACAAGAAGACCACCGATTCCCAGTCCGGCCACGGCGTCTCCTGCCCGCCTACGATGGGCGAGCTCCGCTCGTCCAGCCGATCGAGGAACTCCTGATCGGCCCAACTACTCTCTTCCATCGGGCAGCCGGAGAAACACAGGATGAGGCCAAAGGACAGGGCGACAAATGTGATGCGTGGCGCCTCTTGAAGCATGCGTCCGGGTCCTTTCCGGGTGGAGTAGCAGAACTCCCGATCTACTTGATTTTCTCGATTTTGCAAATCGCCGCCCATACGTTAGCCGCTTTCCGGCGGCCCCGCCACGGATTTCATCGATTCGTCATCCCCCGGCGACGGGTCGGGTGGGGAAACATCGACCTCCACCGCCGAGTCGGTCACGTCCACGGTCCGCTCACCTGCCACGGGCAGGAAGCTGGCCGCCTGCTGCTGGAACACCTCGGCGTCCCGGAAGTAGTGTGCTTCGCGCAGGATGCGGGGGGGCTCGTCGGGGATCCAGTGGATCGTTTGGCTGCGGTGGATGATGTAGGAGGCGGAATGGATGCGGTAGTGGGTCCGCGTCTCGTAGATGCCCCCGTCATGCCGCACGCGCACCAGCCTCACCAGCACGGTGCCGCGCCCTTCCTTGAGGACCAGCAGGTGTGCGGACTGGTCGTTGTTGTGGGCAAAGCTGCCCCGGCGCACCAGCGGCAGCCCGGGCTTGGAGGTATCGACGAACTCACCGGCGCCGGCGGCCTGCCAGCGGCGGCGCAGCAGGTTGGACGCCCTGTCCAGGCTGCGGGGCAGGTGCAGGGGCGGCAGGAACAGCCCGGTTTTGGCGGTCATCTCGGCGTTCCATGGCATGCCGGTGCGGTGGCGGAAGTAGCGCACGCCGCCGATATAGGTGTGCTCCAGATCGTAGCTGCGCTCTAGACGCAGGTTGGTCAGCGAGCGGCGCACGCCGTCCACCAGCAGGGAGTGGCGCCCGCCCAGCATGGGGATGGGCCCCCACAGCACCCGCATGTCCATGCGGTAGGCCTGGAAGGGATCGCCGCTGATGACAACCGGAACGCCCCGGGCCTTGTGGTCCAGGTGCTGGTAGTCGATGCGGATCCGTTCCCCCTCCTTGATGGCCACCTGGCTGCCAAGCCTCAGGCCCCAGACCCGGCCACCGCCGGCCAGCGTCCCGGTGCCGACGCCGAAGAAATGCAGAGCGCGGGCCACCATGCCCTTGGCGATGCATTCGGAAAAGGCCAGCAATCCCCGCAGGTTGAGGGGGGAACGGGGGCCCTCCTGACGGGACCAGACAGGCGGCACCACCAGCAGCGAGCTCTCCCCCGCGAAGCTGGTGGGGTTGGTCGTGGGCACGGACGCCACGCCGGCCACGTACGTGCGGTTGGTGTACAGCCCCTCGGCCAGGTGCCCCTCGGCGTGTGATTTCTTCTCTCCGTACGAATCGTAGGAGCGCACGCGCACGTGGGTGCGCCCGAACACTCCCTCCTTGAGGATGACGGCGGGGATCCGTTGCAGGTAGCCGAACAGGTGCTGGGTCTTGCGGGTCAGGTCCTTAGTGAAGAAGTGGCCGCCGGCCGGCCCGCTGACCACGTGGCCACACACCGCCCGCCAGTGGCCATCGAGGGCCAGCACCGACAGGCGCGCCGGCACCACCACGCCCGAGTCACAGAAGTAGTCCACGAACGCGCGGGTCGTCCGGGCCTCGAGCTTGCGGCGGATGTAGTCCAGCCCACTCCAGCGGGCCAGGAAGTTACCGGCGGTAGCAAACCCCCACCCGGGCACGCCGGCGAACACGGCGTTGTCCGCCGCGACGCCGGCGGGATAGCAGGCGATGGCGCGGATGTACGGGTAGAGCCCCTGGAACGACTCGGCCATCGTGGCGTGGGCCAGCTTGGCCAGGTCGAAGTGGTCCGGGACCAGATCGACCCGGTCCGGCCAGCGGGCGGCCAGCACGGCCACCGCCAGCACCGGATCGTCCAGGTCCAGGCCCGCCGCCTTGCCCAGCTTGTGCAGCGGTGCCCCGGCCAACACGGCCGACTCCAGGTTCATGCGGGCCAGCCAGATAGCGGTGATGGTCTCCTGGGTCGGCTTGAGGCTGGAGGGCACGCCGTCCCGGTAGAGGGCGTTACGCACGTCCGCGGGCAGGCTCAGCAGCTGTTCGTCGGTGATCTCGCTGCAGTCGATACGCCCTGGGCGGAACACCACCAGCTCTGGATAGAACGCCGAGTAGGCCGCCACCAGCACGTGGTGGTCCAGGCTGCCGTCGCCGCTGACCACCATCAGGTCCAGGGGTTGATCATTGTCGGACAGGCGCAGCATCGCCTCGCGGATGTTCTTGACGCTGGTGGTGGCGTCCCGGTGCGTCTCCACCTCCTCGACGGTGAACCCGCGCGCGGTGAGGGCCGCCAGCAGCCCCCGGGGGACCTTGTTGCGCTTGAAAGGGTGCTGCACCACCAGCAGGTTGCCCGGCGCGCGGTCGTGGTGGACCCCCGCCAGGACGTAGCGCTCCAGCGCCTCCGGCTCCAGCTCGGCGGGGGGCGCCGGCGGCGGCAGGGACGCCGCGGTGAGGCCCGTGACGCCGATGTCCTCGTCGCCCGGAATCAAGGTGATGGGTGAACGTCCCCCGTTGTCGTCTGCGGAATCGGCCATCTCGTCATTCTACACCGTGTATGATTTGTTCCTGGAGGGTGAAAGGAGACGATCATGCACAAAAATCGCTCATGGATGCTTCCCGCCCTGATTCTGGGGATTTTCCTGGTCCCGGCATCATCTTTTGCCCTGGACCGCAGCGACGTGGAGCTGCCGGACATCTCCTCGGCTTTTAATCCGGTCTACCACCTGGATCTGCGGACCACGCACACCTCCAGCGGTGCCCTCAGCGGTGTCGCCGTCACCCTCGACCGTTCCGGTTATGTGACCACCATCTCCGAGATCTACACCACAGTGGGTTCGGACCATGGACGCCAGGACGCCCGCTCCCACAAGCGCACCAAGAAGAGCAAACGGCGTGCGCCGCCACGCCCCAAGCCGCGTCCGCGTACGCGGACGTATTACTCATCGACCCTATGGCTACCCATTGCCGTCGTGGTGGCCGTCGCCATCGTGATCACCATCCCTGTGATGATGGTCGTCTACTACTGACCCCCGGCGAACCGCCTCAACGCCCGTGTCCATCGCCCACCCCCACCGCCGGCTCCTGCTATTCATCGGCCCCACGGCCTGTCTTGCGGCCGCCCTGTGGCTCTCTCTGGCCCGTGCCGAGCCCGAGGAGAGCGATGATTTCAACCTGCTGCTGATCGTCGTGGACACCCTGCGCGTCGACCACCTGGGGTACGCCGGCTACGGCCGCCCCACCAGCCCGGCCATCGATGCCTTCGTGGCCAGCTCACGCAACTACCGCGCCGCCACGACCCAGGCCACCTGGACCGTTCCGGCCATGGCCACGCTGATGTGCTCGGTGTACCCCTTCAACCACCGCATGCAGTTCGGCCCCGGCGACACGGGCGACTGGCACGGGCTGGCGGACGAGCTCCACCCCCTGGCGGAGGTCCTGGGCGACCGCGGTTTCAAGACCGCCGCGCTGGTGGGCAACCCCATCCTGCGCCCCAAGCTGGGCCTCGACCGTGGCTTTGACCGCTACGACCTGATGGACGACGAGCAGGTGGTGTCCGAGGCAGCGCGCCAGCTGGCCCGCTGGGGCGATGATCGTTCCTTCCTCTACCTGCACCTGCTGGGGCCCCACCCCAACCTGGATCCCCCCGCCCCCTTCGGTACGATGTTCGGCCAGGCCCCCGACGAGATGCCCAAGGGGGGGCTCTCCTACCAGCACGTTCGTGCCCAGTCCGGCGCCCAGCGGGTGGCCTACGAGCGCTGGTACCGGGACCTGTACGACGCCGACATCCGCTACACCGACAAGCTGCTGGGTGACCTGCTGGCCTACATGGACGTCACCGGCCGCCTGGAAGACACCGTCGTGGGGCTGAACCCCCCCCACCCCCCGC
>CAZDDH010000415.1:0-4596 GCA_964504165.1 uncultured Rickettsiales bacterium
TGATGTGGATGACGACGATGACTCCGCGACGGAGCCCCCCGTCGGTCTACTGGCTGGCGGGTGTTTCTGTGAAACGGCGGATGCTCAGGCGTCGCACCCGCTCCAAGCCCTGGCCGCGCTGGCCGGGCTGATGGCGCTGGTGGCTGTCAGGCGTCGTCGCTAGGAGCGTCCGGGGCCGCCTCTCCCACCTGGGTGGACGCCACCATCAGCTGCGTGATGGACCGCGCGAACGCCGCCGGGTCTTCCAGCGGCGACCCCTCCAGTAGCAGCGCCTGGTCATACAGCAGCCCGGCATACTCCTTGAGCTGCGGCGCCTCGGCGTCCGCCTCGAACTGCGCCTGCATCTTGCCCAGCAGCTCGTGGTCCGGGTTGAGCTCCAGCACGCGCGTGGCCGCGGGGACCTCCTGGCCCATCTGCTCCAGCACCCGCGCCATGCCCGGCGCCAGGTCGTTGTCGCCGGTGACCAGGCAGCAGGGGGATCCCTTGAGCCGGCCGGACAGGCGCACCTCGCTGACCTTGCCCTCCAGGGCGCCGGCCACCAGATCCACCAGGGCGCCGTACTTCTCCTTGGCCTCTTCCTTTTCTTCCTGGTCCCCCAGGTCCACGTCCCCCTTGACCACGGATTTGAGGGGCTTTTCCTGATAGGTGGCCAGGCCGCCGAAGATGACGTCGTCCACCTCGTCGGTCATCAGCAGAACCTCGTAGCCCTTGGCGGCGAAGGCCTCCAGCAACGGGGAACTCTCCAGCTGGGCCCGGGAGCTGCCGGTGATGTAATAGATCTCCTTCTGGTCCTCCTGCATCCGTTCCACGTACTCGTCCAGCGTGGTGGTCTCGCCAGCCTTGGTCTGGGTGCTCTCGAACAGCAACAGCGCGGCGATCTCCTCCCGGCGGTCGTGGTCGTAGTGGATGCCCTCCTTGAGGACGCGGCCGAACTCGGTGTGGAAGGTCTTGTAGTCGTCGGGCTCGTCCGTCTTGAGGGTCTTGAGGGTCTCCAGCACCTTCTTGGTCAGGCTCTTGCGGATGACCTCCACCTGGCGGTTATTCTGCAGAATCTCCCGGGACACGTTGAGGGGTAGATCGGACGAGTCCACCACCCCCTGGAGGAAGCGCAGGTACTTGGGCACCAGGTCCTCGCAGTGGTCCATGATCTGGACCCGGCGCACGTACAGCACCGGCCCGATGCGGAAATCCGGATAGTGGATGTTGAACGGCGCCCGCTCGGGGACGAACAGCAGCACGCTGAACTCGTTGACCCCCTCGGCCCGGTAGTGGATGGTCCGGGCCGGGTCGGTGAAGTCGTGGGAGACGTGCCGATAGAACTCCTTGTACTCCTCCTCGTCGACGTCGCTGCGGTCCTTGAGCCAGATGGCCTTCATGGAGTTGAGGGTCTCCTCGGAGACCTCTTCCACGTCATCCTCCCCCTTGCGGGTCACGTCCATGGTGATGGGGTGCTCGACGTAGTTGCTGTACTTCTTGACCACGTCCCGCAGCGTCCACTCCTCCAGGAACTTCTTGGCGTCCTCCTTGAGGGTGACGATGACGTCCGTGCCGGTGGCGTCCTTCTCCCAGGTCTCGACGGTGAAGGAGCCGTCCGCCGATGACGCCCAGCGCATGGCTTCCCCCGCCTCGGTGCCCGCCTTGCGGCTGAACACGGTGACCTTGTCCGCCACCATGAACGCGGAGTAGAACCCCACGCCGAACTGGCCGATGAGCTCGGGGTTGTCCTTGATGTCTTCGTTCTCGAGCATCTCGAGGAACGCCTTGGTCCCCGAGTGGGCGATGGTGCCCAGCGACTCCACCGCCTCGTCGCGGGTCATGCCGATGCCGTTGTCGCGCACGGTGATCGTGCCGGCTTCCTTGTCCGCGAAAAGCTTGATCTTCCAGCCGGCGCCGGGGACGGACAGCTCGCTGTCGGTCAGAGCGGCGATGCGCCGCTTGTCGATGGCATCGGATGCATTGGAGATCAGCTCCCGAAGGAAGATCTCCTCGTTGGAGTAAAGGGAGTGGATCATCAGGTCCAGCAGTTGCTGGACTTCGGTCTTGAATTCGAGTGTTTCTGCGGCCATGGAGCACCTCCGTCGTGATGGGAACTTCGATGGGACAACGTAGGATCGAATGGAGAATTGACAAGGGGGTATGGGGCGTTCTTCAGTCCACCGGCTCGGAAGCTTCCGCCCGCACTCGCCGATCGTTGCCCAAACCCAGCAGGAATGCGCCGGCCGTCCCCACCAGCAGCATCACCTTGGTGATCCCCCGCAGCTCGTGGATGTGCATCACGAAGTACTCCAGCGAGTCGTCGGCAACGAAGGGGGCGAACTGCCATTCCGTGTACAGGCCCAGCGCCGTCGCGGCGAACATGCAGACGGTGGCGATGGCCACGGAACGGCGGCCGGACAGCAGCCCGCAACCCAGGCCCAGCAAGCCGCCGGGGAGGGCCAGGCCGTACAGGCTGTGGCTGACGAGGAAGAAGAACAAGAAGTAGCCGGCGACTCCGCCGATGGCCGCACCGATGGCGCCACGGATCCAGGCGAAGATGATCGAGGTGGCCTTCATCGTGACTCCCTTGGACCCCACCCTACCAGAACCGACCGGCGATCCCGATCCCCGCGCCCGCGGGCACGACCATCACGGAACTGGAGGCCGTACGGCCGGCCCGTTGCTCCCGGTGGCGTTCGAAGAGCGCCAGATCCGATCCGCTGACGCCCACCATCGTCTGGCTCACCGCGCTGAAGGTCGACAGCACCGCGCAGACCAGGTGGGTCCACTCCGATAGCCGGCAGGTCCGGGCCAGGTCCCCCACACCGGTGATGCCAGCGTCCAGGCGGGCTCGTCGCAACCGGACGCCCGACCCGTACCCCAGCACCGCGGCCACACCGTCCAGGGCCGCCCCGATCACGAACGGGAAGGAGAAGCCGGTCAACGCCCTCGGCAGGGTTCGGGATCCGAAGGTGATCCCCCCTCCCGACAGTCGTATTCCCAGGCCGACAGCTGCGAGCGTGCCGTTGATCCGATGGGCTCCCACCGCCCGTTCCGCGGCGTCCAGTACCGCCATCGAGGACGAAGCATGGTAGATGCCATCCAGCGAGTCCGCGGCGATGAAGGACAGGGTGATGGTGGACCCCTGGCGGCCGGCCTGCACTGCCACGCTGAGGGCCATCGTGCGTTTGAGGGCCGAGACGTCGTAGCGGGGATCGAGCACCGCCTCCCCCACGAAAGGCTGCAGGGTCTCGTCCCCCGCCCGGGCACCGGATGCCGGCACCCCGAGCAGCAAGACCAGCAGCAGCCCCTCAGTGATCCGCATGGGCGCCCTCCCCGACCGCGACACCGTCGCGCTCCATGGACTCGGCCCAGCGTTCCATCCGCTTGCGGACCATGGTGGGTGTGCTCGCCCCGTCCAGGGCCTGGATCAACGCCTCTTCCCATGCCGCGCCGCTGGGTTGTGCGCGCAAGGCGGCCACCACCCGGTCCAGGAGCCAGGTGGTGCAGTTGTTGTTGCGGAAGTGGAATTCGTGATCCAGCTGCTCGTCCTTGCGGCTCTGGTCACGCTCCTGGAAATGGTCCTCGAAGGTCTCCGTCAACGAGCGCAGCTGGGGTTCAGACAGGGGAAGGGGCGCGCAATGGAACGGCCAGTATTCGGTCCCGTCCGGGTGACGCTGCCGGTCGGGGCGGTCTCCCCGCATCGCCAGTCCCCACGATTCCCGGTTGGCCAGGGGGATGCGCAGCATGGGTGGGAGGGCGTGCATGAACGCCCGGCACTTGCGGTTGCGTACCGCCTGGTCGCACCCGTCCAGGCCGGGAATCCGCTCGTCGCCGTAGGGGGTCCTGCGCTCGTAGTAACGGTCCTCGAGCACCAGGCGCATGTGGCCCAGCGACAGCCCGGTATCCTGCGCGGTCTGGGTGCACAGCTCGGCGTGATCCCAGGGATCCCACGGGGGCGCGTCCTGGGCGGCGGCCGGATGGGCGACGCCGCCGATCAGCAGCATCGTGGCCAGCAACAGCGGATGGGGTGATGAGATGGACACGGGTGTTTGAACGGTGCCGGGCGGCGTCAGCTCCGGCGGCGACGATGCCAGAATCCAAGGGCCAACACGGCGGCGGGGACCCAGCTCGTGCCCGGCCCCGGTGAGGCGGAACACTCGCAGCCGTCGTCGTCGTCCGCGCTGTCGTCGTCGTCGCCATCCTCTTCGACGATCTGGGCGACGGTCACGACGCCCCCCGTCCCGGCCCAGTCGTCCTCGTTGGGATCCAGGAGCCCGTCCCCCACGTTGGCGATGGTGATGATGCCGTTGAGGGCGTTGGACGGGACGGTGCCGGACACCGAGCTACCCTCGTCGCCGATAGGGCCGTGCGTCGCCTCGATCATCTCCCCAGACGGATCCATGAACACCAGGCCGATGGCCCAGCGGTCCTCGCTGTCATCGGCCTGCAGCTCGGCTTCGATGAGCGCCCCGGCCTCCGGGTAGCGCAGCAAGATCACGCCGGAGCTGGTCTCGGCCATCGGTTTGCTCAACGACACGTCCTGGTCACCCACAGCAAAATCCGCCCCCTGGTTGCATAACCAGTGAGCGGTTTATATAAGGTGCGGCGCCTCTTGTA
>CAZDDH010000416.1:0-4539 GCA_964504165.1 uncultured Rickettsiales bacterium
CGAGTGGTGACCACAACATGTAGGGGGTGGAGGCGCTAACCGTCTACCCCCCAAAGAGAATACTGATCGCACCCGAATACGCCATGTCGGATCTGGCGGAATCCCATCGCATGGCCAGCATCGCGCAAGCGTTCGCAGACCTACAGCACGATGTGTATGTGCTGGGGAGAGGCAAATTCGACTACCTGTTCGACAACCCGGCCTTCCATGTGGTCGAGATTCCCTTCGACTACGAATGGCTCACCGAGGAGAAGTTCCTGCAGATCCATGATCTCGACCAGTATGGATTGACTTTCGTTAGCGAGCAGGAACTCGATCGATTCGTTCAAGAAGAAGTCCGGATCCTCCGTGAGATCAAGCCGGATGTCGTGGTGACGGGCTTCCGTCCGACCATGAGCATCTCCACCAAAGTAGCCAAGATACCGCTGGTATGGGTTTTGTCGGGCTGCGTTGCGGATCTCTACGCCGAATACGAACTACGAACGATGCCACACGGGTTCGCAAAACCGTTGAAGGTGATGCGCTTCATCATGATGAAGATCAGCCGTTCGCTGTTTTTGCGGTTTCTCAATTTCGTGGTCGTGCGCAAGTGGTATGGCTCATGGAATCCTGTGATGGACAAATACTCATTGCCACAATTCACACAGATGACAGGCGCCTTGAAGGGTGATTTCAACCTGATGTCGGATGCGGCCGAGCTCTTTCCGGAGTTCGAGGAGATACCGTCCTACTATGATTTCTGTGGTCCTCTGCTGCCCGACCTGAAAATCGAGCCACCGGATAGTTTCCTCGACTATCAAAAGAAGGACGGCCGCCCGGTGGTCTTCCTGTCCATGGGATCCAGCGGTGCACCGGGTATTCTCGAGGACCTTATCCGTAGCTTCGCGGGTAAACCCTATGATGTGTTTGCGGCGACGACGTCGATCCTGGACAAGGACAAGTTCGAGGATATGCCGGAGAATGTCATCGTCGAACCCTATTTTCCGGCCATCGAACTGACGCAGATGGCCGACGTCGCGATCATACACGGCGGACAGGGGACCGTGTATACGACCATCCTGGGCGGAGCCCCCTTTGTGGGAGTGCCCATGTTCAACGAGCAGCAGTGGAATCTGGAGAATGTCGAACGACTTGGCTGCGGGATGATCGTTCCCAGGCCCGAATTCGATGTGAGTCAGGTTCATGAGGCCGTCGACACGATTCTAGGTAACCCGCAATACAAGCAGAATATGATGGAGTTGAGAGATCGTGTATTGAAGTACCAGACCGATCCGGAATGTTATCCTCCGCTTCTCGCAGCCCAGAAGATCGTACGCTTCCTAGATGGTCCAGCGGTTTCCTACTTCGATACGAAGGCCTACTGACGAAGAGGTGTCAGACACGGTCGCCTGTACTTGGCTCAATCGCCGATTTCGGCGCGACCTTCCAGGACCGGCCAGCCGTTCATCCACTCAAGGAGCTGACCAGGTGGATTTTTTCTGAGTCGACTCAGCACGAGATTCGTTTGGTTGGGTGCCCCCCCTCGGGACTAAACACGGAACACGGAAGGAAAAAGACGCCAGACTGGCATCCGCTGGTGTCGTACTATCGTGCAGTTTCGGAGGATCGTGGCGATCGTTGTGTTAAAAACCGAGTCGGAAGTTGTCGACCCGACCCTGGCCGTTTTTGCGCAGATTTGCCTGCTGATCTTGCTTGGCTGTACCAGTCGTCCCGAACCTGCGCCGGCACCGGATCCCGTGAGCCAGGTTGAAACCGCGGCCACCGCGCTCGCGGTCGGGCCCGGCGGCGATCACTACGTCATCGAGGCGTCCTGGGTAGATGAGGAACAACTACTAGCGGGCCTACGCTTGCCGGCCTCCCTGCACTCCGAACTGGTTCGAAGGTCCGCAGATGGTGCCGAGCGATGGCGGCGGGACCTCGGGGAGGGCGTGGTTTGGAGCCTGGCGGCCCATCCGGACGGGGGCGTGACGGTTGCGGGCAACCAGCTGGTGCTGGGCGGCGATCCGGGCCCCGCTCGCCACGGTTCGCTGAGGGGCTTCGACGCGGATGGAAACGCGCTGGCGGCCCACGCGCTCGGAGGAGACGGATCGACCTTGGTGCTCTCCTCCTTGGTGACCGACGACGGGACGTGGGCCATAGGAGGCGCCTCCGATCCTGTGGGGAACTCCCCGCCGACCCATGGCGAGCTCGACGCCTTCGCGGTTCGCACCCAGCCGGACGGCACTTTCAGCGGGGTGCAACTCGGGGGCAGCGAGGTGGATCTCGCACTGACCGCGGCGGCCATCGACACCGGCGGCCTCTGGATGGCTGGCATTACACGCTCACTTCAGCTCTCCGTTCCGGTCGAGGCGGCCCAGGGCGGCTGGGACCTGTTCTTGGTTCGGCTCACGCCCCAAGACGAGGTCGACCACAGTGTGCGCCTGGGAGGCTCCAAGAGCGACTATGTCTACTCATCTGTGGCCCACTCCAACGGCAGCATCACCCTCGCCGGCTGGTCGGCCTCCCCGGAGTTCTCGGCAGGGGTTGCGCCAGACGATGGATACGCTCTGTATCTGTTGCACTACGACCCGAATACCAGCCCGCCGGCCCGCTTGCTGCTCACCGGTTGTTGTAGCAGCTACGACCAGCACCTCCAGCTGGTAAGGGTCCCCTCCGGTGGGCTCGCTCTTGCTGGCGGTTTTGCAGGAGAAGCCTTTTCTATCTCGGGCTCGCGAGTGGATTCTGGGGCTGCTGTGGGCGGCTTCCTCGCACGAGTTGACGACGACGGCCAGCTCACCGCGCTGAAAAGCCTGGGACCGATGCTCGCCCAACCCCTCGATCTGCCGATCGGTCTGGCAGTCCAACCTGACGGGCGCGTGTGTGTGGCCCATTCTTCCCTAATCGAGGGGCGTGTCCAGGCCCACCTCACCTGCGACACGGAGCTGTGATGAGCGGCCTAGAACGCCGGCCAGCCAACGGTTAGGGAAAGGGGAAAGGTGTCAGACACCGTTTCCTTTCCCCGTTTCTCCGTTTCCCATCGAGTAGTTCGTCCATCTCTTCGGCTTGCCGGGCACTGTGCACGAGCCGGCTGATCAGGTGCCATGGAGGAGGGGGCCAGGCATTCTCAGAATGACTCCAGCGGCGAGATCCAGATGGGCTGTCCTTCCACGACGCGAGCGTCCTCCGGGGGCACCCCCTTGAAGCCACCGACGATCTCGGCGGTGTGGATCCCCGCCAGGGCGTTCAGCGAACCGAGCTTGCCGACCTCCTGCAGGATCTTCGTCCAGGGGCCGTTCAGATCCAGGTAGACCAGCCCGCCGTAGACCCCCTCGCGCACGAGGATGGACTCGAGAAGGGGGGGGAGGAGTTCCTCGTCACCCTCCTCGACGAACAGCGCACCGAACCACATCTGGCGCGAGTCTCCGAAGTCGAGCACGCGACCGAGCAGGGGGATTCGATGCCCATGGCGGATGAGGAAGCGGCCTACCCGGTCCGGCAGATGCACCAGCTGGACCCGGCGGCAGACGGCGAAAGCGCTGGCGCGAATGCGACCGTCTTCCTTGTAGACCCAGGTGCGGCGAGGGTCGAGGGACTGCTCGACGTCCAGGAGGAGATGGCCGGCGTAGCGAGAGCGGATGCGTGCGGCCAGCTCGGCCTGCTCGCCCTCCTCCAGGCGGTGCAGGGGTAGCTGCTCCTTGGGGAAGATGCGGCTGAAGGGGACGACCCCCATGGTGCCCAGCGTCCGGTAGCCCGCCTTGGTGGTCGCGGCCAAAGAGCGATGGTTGTCGGTCTCGACGTAGCCGTAATGCAGCGTGGGACCGGTCGCCTCGACGAGGAAGTGGCGCCGGACCTCCCGCAGCAACAGCTGGCCATAGTGCTTGCCAGCGCAGTCCGGGTCGCTGGTCAGCATGGTGCCGTGGTAGGCATCGACCGTGGTGGCGCCGAGCTGGACGGTCTTGTGGATCAGCATGTAGGTGCCCACCAGACGCCCGTCGAGTTCGAAGCGGACGGGCAGGTAGGCGGGATGCCCCAGCTCCTCCACGTCGAACTCCGGGTTGCGGTACAGGGTCCCGGTCGTGCCCCAGACGGTGTCACGCAGGATCGAGACGAAGTCCTCGCCCACGGGTTGGCCACAGGTGATGCGTATCCCCTCGCGTTCGTCTTCGTAGATGGTCTTGTTCATGGCTATCCGCGCTCTGTGATTGGGTGAATAGTGGAAGCTGAGTTACCGCAACCCCTCGGAGCGGGCTTCGGCGCGCTCCCACGTACGGATGTAGCCCTCGGCCGAGCGGAACAGGGCTTCGAGGTCGTCCTCGCTCATGCCGTCGAGGCGGGTGTCCTGGATCAGCTCGAACCTTCATTTGGTGGGCAGTCGGATCGAGCTCCGCCGCCGCTGACGCAGCTCATCCACGAATGCTCCTGACAGACGAGCATACCAGGTGTCATCAACTGCGCGGCGATGCGGGTGAGAAGTGCGGGCAGTAGATGTTACGGCGCAGACATGCCTACGGTGGACCCCATTCTTCGGACCAGGAATCGCCAGTTCTTAGGTAGAGGCGT
>CAZDDH010000417.1:0-4511 GCA_964504165.1 uncultured Rickettsiales bacterium
GCCGCTGTGCCCGGCTGGCGCTCTTGCTGGTTGTTGGGTGCCCTGGCCCGGCCGCGCCTCTACCGCGGCCGGTGAAACAACCGTTTTGCTCCTAGGCGAGCAGAGCCATTGGGCGGAGACAGAGGAGTTGGCCTGGGTCATCCGGGCGCAGCTGGCAGAGGTCGGGGTGTTGCTAGATGTCCAGATGACCCTGCTCCCCGATGACCCCGAGGCACCGCTGGAGTTGGCGGTAGATGCCTCCGAAAACAAAGGCGCACTCCTGGTGATCTGGGGCTGCGTCGACGGCGCCGAAAAGATTTTCCTGTACGTGGATTCGGAGCAAGGAGAGCGTCTGTTGTGCCGCTCCCTTGCGGGGACGGGGCAAGAGAGAGCGATGCGGCACGATGCCATCGCCGCCATCGTCCGTTCCAGCGCCGAGGCGGTGCTGCGCGGGGAAACCATTCAGGGGGATGAACCCGTTCCCATGGAGATGCTGTCCAGGCCCGCAGCCCCCCGTATGGAGGAGACCGTCACAAGCCCGGAGAGTTCCGGAGCAGAAAGCCAGGTGGATACCGCCTCGTCCACCGTCACCGAAGATTCACGAGCTCCGTTTCTCTCGCTGGACATGCGGTACGAACTGCGGTGGTTTTCCTCAGCGGTACGGAATACTCATGGCGTTCATCTGGCCGTGGGGCTGGGTGTGGGACGCCGTTTTTATCTGGTCGCCGGCGGCGGGGTCCGGCCGAGGATCATCGCCGAGGACGAATTCGCTGTGCTCCAGGCCACGGCCGGGGATATCCGGCTCGGTGTGGCCAAATACTGGGAACTCCCTGGCGCCATGCTGAGCCACTCAGTTTGCCTCGAGCTGACCCTGTACCGCTGGCGGGTCGAGGCCAAGAGCGAAGATCTGCAGGCGTTGCCGGGAGCGGTCGATCCCGCCTTGGGGCTACACCTGGAGCCGCTAGGCGTGGCCCTGCCGATCAAGGAGCCCCTCTGGATCGTAGGCGGGTTCCGGCTCACTGTCCCGCTGGTCAATCAGGCCTACGACACCGAGGTCGGCGGCGACCAGCGAGTCTTGCTGGCACCCTGGCCGTTCCAGCCATCCCTGGCCGTCGGGCTGGTTTTCCTGTCTCGATGATACTTTACAGCTGCCGTTTTCGATGCTCGTTGCACTTGTATGGGATGAGGGCCGCAAAGGCCCACGGCGTGCTCAAGACGAGCCCGGGTGCAAGGAGCTGAAGACCGTGGTCAAACCGCGGCAGGAGCAGATGGACGAGGCGCAGCAGAAGCTTCGGCGCGACGCCCGACTCGTGCGGAGAGCTGCGGGGGGAGAAAGGGAGGCCCAGATCGAACTGGTCAGCCAGCTGTGGCCTCGGATCCACGGGATCGCGTTCCACTTGAGCCCATTCTCCGAGGAGGTCGAGGACCTGACACAGGACGCGCTGTTGCAGGTGATGGAGGCCGCGCCCCGGTTCCGTGCGGAAGGCTGCCTGGAAGCCTGGGCCGATACCATCGCCGTGCGCACCATCCTGCGACGCCTGGCGCTGCTACATCGGCAGAATCGGACCTTCGTACTCCGGCAACGGGAGACCGCCTCGGAAGATCAGGACGCAGCGGGAGCGTACGAGGACAAGCAGCGCGCGGATCGTGTGGCTGCCCTGCTTCACCAGCTCCCCCCCGATCAACGGATGGCCCTGGTGCTCAAACTCGTCAAAGGGCACTCCGTGGCCGAGGTGGCCGAGCAGATGAGCTGCAGCGTCCACTCGGTGCGTTACCTGCTCGCTTGCGGACGGCGTGAGTTACGCCGGCTGGCCCGCGAAGACCGACCGTTGCGCGAACTGATGCCGGGGGACAGACGATGACCGGAGCGAAAGACTGCCAGCGCTTCGAGAGCCTTCTAGACCGGGTCGTGCAGGAGGACGGTGCCCTGACGCCAGGCGAGGAGTTGTTCCTGGAGCAACATCGCGGCGAATGTGATGGATGTGCGCTGTCCGCCGATCTGCTGGACGAATTGCGGAACCTGGATCATACGGCGCCCGCGCTTCTCTCCGAGGATCCGGCGGTCCAGGCACAGGCGCGCAAGCTCGTGGCGGCGGGTGCCAGCCGGCCGCAAGCTACCCGTGGCATCTCACGCAAATATTCGCTGGCAGCTGGCCTTATCGCCGCGGCGGTGATCCTGATCCTCGTATGGACCAGCCATCAGACCACCGGTTTACCCGAAGACCCGGCATCCACGGCGCAGGCTTTTATCATCCGTGCGGACGACGGTGTGTCCATCGCAGCCCGGGCCGCCGTGACCGGCACCACACTCGGCAAGGGGGACGTACTGGACGTGGGGTCTGGTTCGGCCCTGGTTCAGCTCGCCAATGGCTCCACAGTGCGTCTGGAAGACGGCGCGCTGTTCAGCCTGAAGGCGATCACCCGGGACCGGACCACCCTGCGTCTCGATCAGGGCATCGCGTTCCTGGTCGTTCACCCCTTCCCGGGCGGACGGACGCTGGTGCTGGATACCCCCGCAGGGCAGTTGCTGGCTCTGGATACGACCTTTGCCGCACAGATAACAGGTGCAGAATGCGCGGTTGCCGTGGCACAGGGCACGGTAAGTTTGGAGTTGCCGGTCAATACGGCTGCCGAGGTCCCGGCTGGCCAGCTCTATCGCTCCGGTCATGGTTTCTGCGATATGCACGCGGACCGGCAGGAGGCCATGGTCGTGGCCGGGCGGGCGGACCAACCCCTGCCACCGGGGGCCATGGAGTGCACTCAGCTCGCCCGGCTCGAACCTGCTGCTCCGCTGGTCGAACGGGAGCACCAGCCCGTCCTATCGTCACCCGTTGCTGTCCATGTCCAGGCTGCCGAACCCGTGGCAGCCGCGGCATCAGAACCTTCGATGGAGATGTTGCTCGACACGGTGCGGCGGTGCCGCCTGCGTGGTGACTGGTCCGGGGCGGCTGGGGCATACGCCCAGCTGATCGGCACCTATCCCGGTACAGAAGAGGCGCTGACCAGCCACGTGTTGTTGGGTTGGATACAGCTCGAACACCTGGGCCGTCCGCAAGCAGCTCTCGAGTCGTTCGAAGCCTATCTACGGGGGGCGCAGACAGGGCCCCTGCGCGAGGAGGCCGAGTGGGGAATGGCCCTGGCGCTGTCAGAACTCGGCCGGCAGGAGGAAGAACGCGCCGCCTTGCAAGCCTTCATCGAGCATAACGAGGGCAGCCTGCACGCAACCGAGGCGGCGCAGCGACTGGGAAAACTGAGAGGAGAACAACCATGATCTCCAAGAGCGACGGGCCGGTAGCTGGCTCCAACCACCGTCCAGTCTCCATGCTTGTGATCGCGCTGGTATTGGCCTTCGGGCCGCAAGGCTGCATCAAGCACACCACCGTGGTGGAAGGTGATGACGACGCGGCGGACGATGATACGGGGGACGACGATACGGAAGATGATGACGACGACACGGACGATGACGACGATACCAGCGACGACGACACCGAGCCCCCCATCGATACAGACGGAGACGGCTGGAGCGAGGACGAGGACTGCGACGACACCAACCCGGATGTGAATCCCGGCGCCCTCGAGGTCTGCAACGGTATCGATGATGACTGTGACGGTAATACGGACGGGGTGTTGTGCGACTGCCAGCTCGTGGTCCCGGACGATCACGGCACGATCCAGGGAGCCATCGACGCCGCTGCCGAACAAGACCTCGTCTGTGTAAGACCGGGCACCTATGGAGAGCAAATTCACTTCTTCGGCAAGCCGCTCCACCTGCTGGGGCTGGAGGGAGCGGGTGCGACGATCCTGGATGGCATTGGCCTGGGTGGCTCGGTGGTCATTTTTGCGTACAACGAGGGACTGGACTCGATCATCGAAGGCTTCACAATCTCAGCAGGGACCGCTGGATTTGGCGGCGGGGTCCTGATCTACGAGGCGTCCCCGACATGCGTCGAATTGCTGATCGACGGCAACACCGCCGATTACGGCGGTGGGATGTATGTGTACGACGGAACGCCGCTGCTGACAGACTTGACGCTGAACAACAACGAGGCCATTCAGGGGGGTGGGCTGTTCCTGCAAGCCTCTGCCCCGGAGATCGACGGGTTGACCGTGGTGGGCAACCTTGGCAACGACGATGGTGCCGGCGGGATCCAGGCCTACGATGTCCCGGGGGGCACCTGGCGCAACCTGGTAGTGACCGACAACACCTCGGTGATCTACGGTGGCGGCATCAGCGCGGAGTCGTCCGTGCTCGACATCGAGGACGCCGTCTTCGAGCGGAACACCTCGGAGCGCTGGGGTGGCGGTGCCATCTACCTCAACGGCGGCAGCCTGACGATGACCCGCGTCGATATCACGGACAACTATGCCGAATATTATGGAGGTGGGCTCAAGATCAGCGGCGCCTCGATGAGTTTCTCGGACGGGACGATCGCGGATAATGCTGCAAAGGACGGCGGCGGCCTGTTCTTCGAAGGACTCACACTGAGCCTCTCCAACCTTTCGATATCCAACAACATTGCCGAGGACGACGG
>CAZDDH010000418.1:0-4500 GCA_964504165.1 uncultured Rickettsiales bacterium
CGAGTGGTGACCACAACATGTAGGGGGTGGAGGCGCTAACCGTCTACCCCCCTTATCCCAAATTCCCTGGTTTGCGATAAAGTGTCCGCGGGAGGACAAGATGAATCACGACCTGGGACCATGGTTTGCGCTGTGTCTGGCGTTACTACTCACTCTGGGCTGCGAGGATCCGGACGACCCCGCGGACGACGACGACGTCGCCGATGACGATGATGATGACACCGGCGACGACGATGACGACGACACCGGCGACGACGACGACGATGACACCGGCGACGACGACGACACCGTGCAGGGCGACTTCTGCCCTGCGCTGCCGCCAGCCACCGGCAACACCGTCACCTTGAACGACACCCAGACCGGGGAACTGATGGGCCGCGTGGCGGATGCCCAGACCGGGGACACGATCCTGCTGGAAGACGGCGAGTACAACCTGCACGGGGACTACCTGCGCTTCGTCGTCCCCGGCGTGACGTTGCGCTCGGCGAGCGGCAATCGGGAGGCCGTGATCCTGGACGGGGACTACGAGACCACCGAGATCATCCAGATCAACGCCCCGGACATCACCATCGCCGACCTGACGTTGCGGGAGGCCTACTACCACCCGATCCACGTCTCCACGTCCGGAGCCGACACCACCGGCACCCTGATCTACAACGTACACATCATCGATGCCCGCGAGCAGGCCATCAAGATCAACCCGCACGACGACGGCTACTACACCGACGACGGGGAGATCGCCTGCAGCCACCTGGAGCTCACCGACGAGGGCCGGCCCATCGTGGACAACAACTGCTACACCGGCGGCGTGGACGCCCATCAGTCCATGGGCTGGCACATCCGCGACAACCTCATCGAGGGGTACTGGTGCGACTACGGCCTGTCCGAACACGGCATCCACCTGTGGCGGGCTTGCCGCGACACGCTGGTGGAGCGCAACGTCTTGCGCAACAACGCCCGCGGTATCGGCTTCGGGCTCGTGGAGGACGCCGGCGCCCGGGTCTACGACGACGCGCCCTGCGGCGGCGAGACACTGGTGGGCCACTACGACGGCATGATCCGCAACAACTTCGTCTACGCCGACGACTCGGACCTGTTCGACTCGGAGTACGGCAACGACGGCGGCATCTCCCTGGCCCAGGCCTGCGGCGCCCAGGTGGTCCACAACACCGTGGCCTCCACCCAGACCCCCTTCGCCTCTATCGAGTTCCGTTTCGACCACACCGACGCCGTCATCACCAACAACCTGGTAACCCACAACATCATGGATCGCGGCGGCGTCGCGGCCCTGTCAGGCAACCTGGAGGGCGCCTCCATGTCCCTGTTCGAGGATCCGTCCGACGGCTACCTGTGGCTGGCGGCCGGCGCCTCCGACGCCATCGACCAGGGCGAGGCGGTCCCGGCCGGCGACTGCGACTACGACTACGACGGGGATCCCCGGGACGACGGCAGCCCGGATATCGGGGCCGACGAGCGCTGACCCGACCCCGATCTGCATCCTCCGCTGGCATGACCTTTGCTCGATCCTGTCAAGAGTCGTCGGCCTGTGGCGCAGGGAGGATCCACGATGGTCATTCCACGAGGCGGTGTGCAGCTCATTGGAGCGCTGGTCTTTGCCCTGTCGTGCGGGTGCCCGACGCTACCGGAGGATCCACCGCCCGACGCTGATGACGCGGGCGACGACGACGATGTCGGCGACGACGACACGACGGATGACGACGACCAGCAGCCGGGCAACGATTTTGCGTCCGTCGAGCCGGCGGCCAGCGCGGAATACCTGTTCGCGGCGGACCGGGCCAACGATCGGATCTCCGTCGTCGATGTCCATACCCTCGACGTCGCCGGCATCGACGTGCAGGCCGATCCCGTCCAGATCCTCGTCACTCCGGATGACAGCAGGGTTCTGGTCCTCAACGCCGGCACCCCATCGGTATCCATCATCGACGTGGGTGCCAGCGAAGCCGTGCCCGTGCACCTCCCCGTACGGGACGGCGTCAACCGGATCGTCGTGGGCCCTTCGAGTGGCTTTGCCCTGGCCTACTTCGATGCCGAGCTCGCACAACAGACCCATCCTGGGGAGGAGCTGACCTCGTACGGGATGGCGACCTTCATCGACCTCGACTCCCTGCAGGCCCAGGATTTCTCCCTGGGATTCGATCCAGATGAGGTGCGATTCCTCGGGGACAGCCGGTGTTGACGAACGCCGTCCTGCTGGCCAACCCGCTGGTCGTGTCGGAAGACAACGCCGACTCCAGTCTCGGGATGTTCACCCTGGAGGACAACACGGCGGTGGCCGTCGTCGACTACGCTGCCCGCCTGGTGGACGACGTGTGGCCCGACTCCACCGCCATTCACATGGGGTTCTCCACACCGGCGGCGAACTGGGCCTGGATCGCCGAGGAACACCCGAACGGCCGGATCAACATCCTCGATCTGGACTCCATGGAGCTACAAACCGTCCCCGATTTGCGCCCCAATCCCTGATCAGCCGTCCCGGTGGACCGTATCCGGTGAGAACGCCGGCAGGCACACGGCGACGTACTGGGCGCCGTCCGGATGGGGCGAGCTGTAGCGCACCCACTCCCCCGCATGCACGATGACGCCCTCCCCGGCAGCCACGTCCAGCTCGCCATCGGCCAGCTCCACGTGCAAAACGCCGCCGAGCACCACGGTGTATTCGTCGAACTCGGGGGTCTGCCCCGGCTCGGCCCAGCCGCAGGGGCTGTTCATCCGGGCGATGCTCAGGCCCGCGGTGCCCGTGTTCACCCGGCCTACGAATTCGTCGATGATCTTCGGGGGCTGGCCCGCCGCCTCGATACGGGTGGGCCCTGGGATCTTGGTGGCCATCGGTGCTCCTCTTGGGATGGGGGTCAGGGGATGGTCGGTTCTTCGGCGTCCGACTCCGATTCCGCCAGCGCCCGGGTGATGCACGCCTCGGTGGCCAGGCGAGCGGCCAGCAAGCGATAGGAGGGGATCACGTCCACCCCCACCGCCGCCACGCTGGCGAAGTCACCGGCCTTGTCCAGCGAGCCGGGCAACAAGATGCCGGCGCTGCGGGCGATGGGCTCGATGTAACGCACAGCGTAGTGCGCCACCGTGTCCATGGGGGTATTCATGCGCGCCACCATGGCCTGTGCGGCGGCGAGCTGGTCGTCGTCGGCCACGTCGTCCAGGCGGGAGACCTGGGATTTGCCGTATTCCTCCATGAGCGTCCGCAGGTAGCCGCTGTCCGACGCGAGCACCTGCTCGGAGAACGGGAGCCCCACCTCCACCGCCGCAAAATAGATGGCGAAGGCCTTGCCCGCGGGCAGGTTGCGGAAGGCATCGGCCTTCTCGTCGTCCGTGCCGTCGAAGAGCAGCGAGACCATGGCCGCCAACGCCAGGAACTTCAACGTCGCGTCCTTGCCCTGCTGCTCGGCGATATCGAGGGCCTCGGCGCGGTTCCCGAGGATGAACATCAGCGTCGCCTGGATCCCCCGGTAGAGAGCGGACAGCCGGTCGCCACTATCCATGAACTGGGCGATGCGCATGGCGTCATGGCAGCGGGTCTCCCGGGCCAGCTGCACGGCGCGCTGCACCACCTCCTCGGAGGCATCCGGGGCGACGATCGCCACCGCGGCCTCCACGCTGCCGTAGTGGTCCAGGTCGGGCACCGCGGGGATCACCGAGATGACCGCCTGGCACACCTTGAAGGTCAGATCGTCGGAATCGAAATCGCCGAGGCAGGCATCCACAGAGGTGGCCATGACAACACGCTCCCATCCAGCGCAAGGGGCAATGGTATACACGGTGAACCACAAAACGATAGGCTGGCGTCGATGTCGAGAGCCACCGAGACCCTGGAACAGACCCTGTCCGAATACCGGCCCAACGATCCGACCCTGGGCCGCATCCACGACACCCTCGCGGCCGCGGACGACGCCCCGGACATGGCGTTCTTCGACTCCCTCGAGGAGGCCATCGACGCCCTCGGCGAGGTGGCCGACGAACCGGCCCTGCGGCGGGCAAGTCAGCAGGCGGACAGCCTGTCGATCGACGCGATGCTGGCCCACGCCTACGAGGCGGACCATGGGGACGAGACCGCCGTCGAGGCCTGCCTGGCCCGGCTGGCCGAGGACCTCTTCACCGGCGAACCCCAGCAGCGATCCGCGGCGCTGGCCGCCACCGAAACGGGCCGAGCGCTGATCCTGTTCGCCGATGAGGACAGCGCCCCACGGGGCGAGACCACCCCCTACCGCTACCTCGTCACGCGACTGATGGCGGAAATCTGCGTCACCCGTGAGGCTCCTGAGGAGCCGGCGGCCGAGGAGGCAAAGGTCGCGGACGGTGCGGCGGACTCCGCCGAGTTCGTGATGGTGCTGCCGCCAACCAAGGCGCCTCGCTTTGCGGGGGAGCCCGAGCCCGAACCAGAGCCCGAGCCGGAGCCCGAACCCGAGCCCGAGCCCGAGCCCGACCCCCCCCCCCCGCCCCCCCCCCCCCCCCCCCCCCCCCCGCACCCCC
>CAZDDH010000419.1:0-4475 GCA_964504165.1 uncultured Rickettsiales bacterium
AATTGGGGAGATGTAATTGTCGCCACTGGAGAGATGAACTTGACGCTGGGCAGGCTCTGGTACCGCAGCGGATCGACGGACGGGGCCTCGAAGTACACGTCTTTTCGGTTGGGGACCACCTCGTACAGGGCGGTGACCGTGTGGCCGGCGCCGATCTCCCCGGCATCCTTGGTGTCGTCGTTGAAGTCCTCGGCGGCCAGGATGCGGTTTTCGTACCCGATCAGCCGGTAGCCCGCCACCTGCACGGGGTTGAACTCCACCTGGATCTTCACGTCCTTGGCGATGGTCAGCAGCGTGCCGCCCATACCCTCCAACAGCACACGGCGGGCCTCCACGAGGCTGTCGATGTATGCGTAGTGGCCGTTGCCCTTGTCCGCCAGGATCTCCAGCTTGTCGTCCTTGTAGTTGCCCATGCCGAAGCCCAGCACGGACAGGAACACGCCGCTGCGCGCCTTCTCCTCGATGAGGCGGGTCAGGTCGCCGTTGTTGGTGACGCCGACGTTGAAGTCCCCGTCGGTGGCCAGGATCACCCGGTTGATGCCCCCCTCGATGAAGCCCTCTGTCGCCTTTTGGTAGGCCAACTCGATGCCCTGGGCACCGTTGGTGGATCCCCCGGCCTCCAGGCTGTCGATGGCCGCGAGGATGGTGGCCTTGTCGTCACAGGAGGTGGAGGGCAGCGCCAGCCCGGACGAGCCCGCATAGACCACGATGGCGATGCGGTCCTCCGCGTCCATCTGCTTGACCAGCATCTTCATCGACCGACGCACCAGCGGCAGCTTGTTCTGTGGCTCCATGGAGCCGGACACGTCCAGCAGGAACACCAGGTTTGCCGGCGGCCGGTCGGTCATCTCCCAGCCCTTGAGCCCGATGCGTACCAGGCGGTTCTCCGGCGCCCAGGGGCAGGCCACCACCTCCACGTTGGCGGAGAACGGGTCGTCGTTCGACGGCGGCGTGTAGTCGTATTTGAAGTAGTTGAGCATCTCCTCGATGCGTACGGCGTCCTTGGGGGGCAGCTCCCCCTCGTTGAGGAAGCGCCTCACGTTGCTGTACGACGCCGTGTCCACGTCGATGGAGAAGGTGGACAGGGGATCGACGATCACCCCCTTGAACGGGTTGTCGCAGACGTAGTCGTAGGACTCGGTGTTGTGCCCGGGGACGTAGACATTGTTGGGATCGTTGAGGTAGCTGCAGCTGCACGGCGAGCTGGAGGATCGGCGGCCGAAGTAGCCGGTGCCGGAGCCGTAGCCCGAGGCGCCGCTGCCCCGGCCGCGGGTACCCAGGCCGCCCAGCCCCTCGCCCGTACCGCCACCGCCCAGGCCGCTCCCGCGCGTGCCCAGGCCCCCGCTACCGTATTGGTTGCCGTACTGGCTGCCGATGATCCCGCCGACGAACTCAGCCGCGCCGTTGCTGACCCCCAGCTCACCGCTGCCGAACAGGGGTTCGACGGCGCTCATGGATTGCAGTTCCGCCAGCAGGCCCACCGCGTCCGCCGTGACTTTGCCGGGGCGGGGTGGAGTGCGCAGAAGCGGGGTCAAACGGCTGTTGGGATCGTGGGGTGCCCCCCCCCCGGTCCCTTCCCGTGCCGCGGCTCCCTCGTCGCGGTCGTGTTGTGCCAACGGTTCGGGGGTGGGCGGCTCGGCCGGTGCCGGTGGGACCACCACATCGGCGACGAGGCGTGGTGTGGCCGCGTCGAACTGAGCGAACCGGCTTGGGACCTGGAAGGTCAGCGATTCAGGGAATCCGGGGGATGATTCGACGGCCAGCCCGAGCGCCAGCGCGCCGCCCCCCAGCACCAGCAACATGACCCGATGCACCAGGTCGCTGCCTGCGGGGATGAGATACCGCACGTTGTCCTCCTCTGGGGCGCTGCGGTACCTCTGATCTTACGCGGATTCTTACATACTCGTATGTGTTTTCTTGTCAAGAAAAGCACGAATTCCAGCGCTTGATTTTACGTTCAAATCCGGGTCAGCAGGAACAGGAGGGCCAGGACGACGAAGAGGCCGCCGGCCAGGCACAGCAGCACCTTGTCCCGGCGCTGGCCGAGCTTGGCCGCCGCTAGCGACCCAGCCTCGGAGCGCTGACGGGCCGCCGGCCGCGGACGCCCCGGCGGGGAGGCATCAGCTTCTGGGGACGTGCGGGGAGCGGGCGGCTCGGTGAAGGACTGCAGAGGATTCCCGTGCCGGTCATACCGATAGGCCCGCCTCAGATTCTCCACGAGGTCGGTCCGCGGACCGATGGCCACCCACTTTTGGCCATCTAGCGAGATGTGGTCGTCCGGGGTGACCTTGCCGGTCTGCATGTAGGACTGCAGGGTCTGGATATCGGAGAATTCGTAGACCATTCCCCAGGGGACGCGGACCTTCACGGCCTTGACCCCGAGGGAGGAGAATCCAGCTTGGTCCTGCCGTCCCGGAGTCTGCACGCCAGCCAGAGACACGCGGCCGACCTCGCCCCGCTCACCGTCTCCCGACTCACCGACATCGACGTACGACATGCAGGCTGGGCAGGTGAGGTTGAGCGCCATCGCACGGTGCGCGGACGGTGGCAGCCGGAACGGTTTTTGGCAGTTCGGGCACATGATCCACCCCTTTTTGGGCTTTGCCGGGGCCCGGTGCAGGGGATTCGTCAACGTTCGATTCACGGGGTCATGGCTCCTTCCTGATGGTGGCCATCGATTCGCATCGTATGGCAGGACAAAGGGCGACCAGTACGACCCAAACGGACAAAAAGGCGACCCAAACGGTCAAACGGGTCTATCTGAAGGCCCAAGGTGCAGCTCCGGACAAATAATCCGTCGGTGACCCACGGCCCTTTGGTAAGATGCATGTGATGAGTTGGAATCCCACGGTATCCGCAGGTTCACTCATGCGGCTTCTCCGATACGGTCGCTCCCGCGGCCTGGACCGGGAAGAGATGCTCGAAGCCGCCGGCATCGCGGTGAATCGCAAGTTCGAAGTCTTCGAACACCTGCCCCTTTCCGGAGCCCTGCGAATGTGGGAGCTGCTCATGCGTGAGCTGCAGGATCCGGACATCCCGCTGCACGTGGCCCAGAAGACAAAAATCGAAGACTACTACGTCTACGGCTTCAATCTGATGACGGTGCGCAACGGCCGGGAGGCCTTCGAGCGCAGTATTCAGCATTTCGAAGCGTTGACGACCGCGGGGCGCCTGTCTCAGATCACCATGGGAGGGCGTATCGGCTTGACCTGGCACGGCCCAGAGGATCCGTCCCTGGGGCAGCGCGTCTACAACGAGAATCTGTTCGCCGAGTTCGTCCGGATCTACCGCCAGCTGCTGGGAGAATCGTTCCAGCCCCTGGCGGTGCACTTCCGCCATCCACAGCCATCGGGAGCCACGGACCACGAAGCCTACTTCGGGGCTCCACCGCAGTTCGGCTCCACTACCGACCGGATGGTGTTCGCCGCGGATTGGCTCGACGCACCCATTCCCTGGGCCAACGAGTCCCTGGCCTCGTTCTTCGACCTCTACATCGAGAAGCTCCTCCCGAACCTGGACCAGGTACACCATATTTCCGCGCGCGCCCGGCGGGCGGTGCAGGACATCTTGCCCAAGCAGACCCCCACCTCCCCCAACATCGCCAAACGCCTCGCCCTGAGCGAGCGCAGCCTGCGGCGCCGCCTGCGAGCCGAGGGCACGAGCCTGCGGATCATCGTCTCCGAGGTCCGCAAGGAGCTGGCGGAACAGCTGCTGACCGAGGGCCGGACCACCACCTCGGAGATCGCACACCTGCTCGGATTCTCGGACCTGCGGTCCTTTGACCGGGCGTTCAAGCGCTGGCACGGGATGACCCCCAGCGCCTTCCGCGTATCCATCGAGGAGGAGGAGACGGAGTCCGGTGAGCTGAGCGCAGACAGCCTGTGGGAACAGGTGGAGGCTTCGTCCGAGCTGTCCATCGACTCATACGTTCCCCACCGGCTCGTGGGTTCGGACTGACGGGGCCGGCGCATCACCTGATCCTCGGTTTCAGCAGCCGTTCGTCGGATAGACCGCTGGATCCCTGTCGTCACAATCCATACCTGGGGACGTGGCCGGATCGTAGGCGCCGGGGAGCCACCACTCTGGGTACCCGTCCTGATCTCGATCCCGGGTCGCGGCTTCCGGGCCGCCGTAGAGACCAATATCCGATAGAGATCCGTCAGGATCGTTGATATCCGAATCACCGGCGTCGATCAGTGGGGAATTCGTATTCAAGTGAAGGTCCCAGGCGATTGGATACGGGGAAGTCGTATCGAGTAGTTCAGGATCGGCAGATATGTCGTCATATTGATACCACGTACCGTACCCGGAAAAATCACCTCCTGAGTTGTTCCAGAAGGTGTTGTTGAAGGTTTCAATCATGCTGCAACACCAATCGTCGCGTGCACCATACATCGCGACACCATCGGCCTCAGCGATGATTGACCTCAACGTTGCAGACCGTCACACATAAAGCATGATCGCCAGTGTGCTCC
>CAZDDH010000420.1:0-4471 GCA_964504165.1 uncultured Rickettsiales bacterium
TCGAACGGCTACCGGAACACGCATCAGCGTGAACGCCACTTTTTCAGGGACGACTTTGTACCCTCGCGCGATTCTTAAAAGACGGATGCTACTGCCAGGAGGACCGATGGAGTTCGAGGAGACGCTGCAACCCACGGAGTTCATCGATTGCACCCACCGGGACGTGGCCACAATGGCTATCTCTTTGGCCGGGGATGTCCGGGATCCGGTGGCCCGAGCCCGGCGACTGTTCCGGGCGGTCCGGGACGACATCCGGTACTCGGTGCGGGTGGATTTTGCGGACCGGGAGGGGTACCGGGCCAGCGCTACCCTGCGGCGGGGTTCGGGGTTCTGCGTGCAGAAGTCCATCGTGCTGGTGGCCCTGGCGCGCGCCGTGGGCATCCCCGCCCGGCTTCATTTCGCCGACATGCGCAACCGCCTGGTGCCCGCCAACCTCAAGAAGTTGATGAAGACCGACCTGTTCGTCTTCCACGGCTACGTCGAGATGAACCTCGGGGGGCGCTGGGTCAAGGCCACTCCGTCCTTCGACCCGGAGACATGCCGCCGGCAGCACATCGTCCCGGTGGAGTTCGATGGGGTCCACGACGCCCTGCTGCACCCCACCAATGCCCTCGGGGTGCCGCAGTTCGAATACGTGGCCGACCGGGGCCCCCGCAACGATCTGCCCCTCGACGAGATGCTGGTGACGCTTTTCCAGGTCTATCCCCACTACGATCCCGACAGCTGGGAGACCGCCTTCGAGGAGTAGGAGCCGATGCTGAACGACCGCCTGCCCAAGCTGGCCCTGACCTGCACGATGCTGCTCTCGCTCGCCGCCTGTGGCCCCGACCCGGGCGAGGCCCCGCCGGAGGAGTCCCTGCTGACCGGCGACCAGGCCCTGGCTCTGGCCGACCAGTGGAGGGCCGACCGCTCGCCGGAGGAGGAGTACTGGGACTGGATGAACGCCGTGTACATGCTGGGCTTCGTCCGGGCTCACGAGCTATCCGGGGACGACGCCTACCTGGATTACGCCACGGACTGGGTGGACCACCACTACCCACAGATCGAAGAGGGGGAGATCTTCCCCGACGCCAGCGACCGGGTGGCGCCCAACATCATCGCCGTGGAGATCATGCGGCTCACCGGCGAGGACCGCTATCCCGCCGCTACCGCCGCCGTGGACGAATACCTGGCCACCGTGCCCCGCTCCGCCGATGGCGCCATCTTGCACTGGGGCACCCACTTCCCCGAGAAGCTCGAGGTGCTCATCGACTCGCTGTTCATGATCGGTGGCTACCTGGTCGCCATGTACGACCTCACCGGCGACCCGGCCTACCTGGATCAGTTCACCGAACAGCTGGCCATCTTCGCCGACCTGTGCCAGGACCCGGACGAGGGGCTCTTCCTGCACGCCTGGGACGACGAGGACGGGGTCAACATCCCCGCCGAGCCGATCTTCTGGGCCCGGGGCAACAGCTGGATCGTCGCCGTCTGCGCCTGGTACCTGGCCGTGGCACCGGAGGATCACGCCGATCGGGCGCTGGTGGAGTCCATCTACCGCGACGTGGTGGACGCTTTCATCCGATATCAGGACGACAGCGGCCTCTTCTACACCATCGTCAATCGCCCCGGCGAGGGGGACAACTACCTGGAGACGTCATCCACCGCCCTGTTCGCCTACGGGGTCGCCGTGGGACTGCGGGCCGGCGTCCTGGAGAGCAGCAGCTACCGCCCCGCCCTGGCGGCCGCCGTCGAGGGGCTGCAAAGCCAAGTCCGCGAGGAAGACGATGGGCACCTGACCGTCACCAACACCTCCTACGGCACGGTGCCGACGACCTTCGAGATCTATTGCGGCATCCCGCTGGTGGACGATCTCAATTTGGGTGTGGGTGCCATGTTGATGGCGCTGTCCGTCGCCGACGGTCTCTGAACTATCGCTGGAAAGACGCCGAATCGACGGGCGAATATTCCGTGCGCCGCCACCGATAGCCCGGCTCGATCATCACCCCAGGTTCCGCCTGCTGCTGGGCCGCCCACAACAGATCCCTGAGCACCGTACGCTGCTGATCGACGGCGTGGGGTTCGCCAAAGGCCGTGCCGTGGGGGAACCGCACAAAGACCGTGCGGGGGGCGCCGATACGCACCGAGATGTCCCGGTTGATGGACAGGCAGGCCGTTACGATACCCCGGCCCTCCAGCACCCTAGCGATCAGGCCTCCGGCCCGATTGCACATGGGTCACGCAGGGGCCACGAGGGCAATATCGCAGCCGTCCTCCTGAGCCTGCGCAGCCAGCCGGTGGGCGGTCCCGTCCGGCTCGTCCACGAAGGCACGGGTGAGCGTCCCGGCAAACCCGAAGCCGTAGAACCGGCGGGCCAGCCGCAACACGCCGTCCTCCGCCAACTCCCTTAGCCGGTCCGCCGGCCACACGACGTTGAGATCCGCGTCCAAGAAACGGTGCGGGTAGTGGGTATGCGTGACCGATAGCCGGTCCAGCGGCGTATCGGCGGGGACTACCCGGTAGGTGGGATCCCCCTCCAACGCGTCCACATCGAACGGTTCGTCGTCATCGCAATGGACACCGGCCGTGGAGATCAACGTCACCGTGCACTCGGCCAGGGGCTTGTCCAGGGGTGTCCAGGGGATGTCCGCCGTCAGATCCGGCGTCTGTGTCAGCCCCATGAGCTTGTTCACGGTGCCGCCGCCGGTCTGGTACAGGGTGGCCCCCAGACCGGTGTTGGCGGCCTTGCCCAGGGTGCGCCAGAACCTGGTCTTCTTGCCGCGACTCATGCCTTGTACAGCTCGAGGGCCTCGATGGCCTCGGCGGGCAGCCGGCGGGGCTTACCCGTGGCATCGATGGCCGCCAGGCGGAGCAACCCCTCCATGATCACCTCGGGGCCACGGACGATGCGGTAATCCAAGGTGGTGGTGACGGGGGAGATGCGATCCACACGGGTCTCCACGGCCAGCTCGTCCTGGAAACGGGCCGGCGTGCGGAACTGCAGCTTGGCGTCCACCACCACCAGCCCGAAGTTGGTCTCGCTGAGGTTGCCCGGATCCAGGCCGTGGTCATGGAACAGCTTGATACGGGCGCGTTCCAGGTAGACCAGATGTTTGCTGTGGTGGACGATGCCGTACATGTCCACCTCGTCGAAAGCCACCTTGACGGGAGTTAGATGAGGTTCAGTCATGGCGGGATCATCCCCAGCACACCGCCCCTGCGCAAGGGCCTCTGACGGATAAAAGTTGAAACGATCGACGAGTTCGGGGCTCTATACAGGTGAGGCCCTCCAAGGGCCGCGAGGAGGACACCATGGATTGGATACGAGCCCACGCTCGAGGCATCGTCGGCGCCGTGGGCGGCGCGAGCCTCGGTATCGGCTACGCCTACGTGATGGGCTGCGCCGGCTCCACGTGACTGTGGACCTCCTCCCCGGCGGTCGCCGGCCTGCTCGGTTCGTTCCTGGGCTACTCCGTTCTCTCACCCGGTGATGCCGGCCGCCCGGATCCCGAAGGGGAGTGACCCGGCGGACAAAAAGTGCCGCCATCGCCGCACGCCCAGCGAATACGATGCGGCCATGCGACTCATACAAACCCTGCTGTTGATCCCCCTCGCCTCCGTGGCTCTCCCTGCATACGCCTTCCAGATGTGCGGATTCGAGCCCCCCTTCGCCAACGGTGTGCCGGACCTCACCCGGGACCGGCCGGCCAGCGACGGCTTCGTGGACTCCGACCTGTACCCGATCCGGGTGCACTACCTCACCGGCAACGAGGACCTGGTCGCTCCGCTGATGGAGGCGGCCGAGCTGTCCTGGCAGTTCCAGATCGAGGACTGGGGCTGGGACGCGCCGGACGACGACGGCAACCTGGGCGGCGATCAATCCATCGATTTCTACCTGGCAGACACGAATTTCGGGGGCTACGCCTCGCCGGACGACTACTGGAGCACCGGCACCCAGGTGCGTTGCTCCGGGCACATGGTGATCAACCGGCTGATGGACGCCAACAGCATCCGCATCACCGTGCCCCACGAATTCAACCACCTGTTGCAGATGTGGACCGACTGTATCGCCGATCCGCAGCTGTTCGAGGCCAGCGCCGTCTACGCCCAGGACTGGCCCTATCCGGAGCTGGACTCGGCCTGGGGCTTCGCCGCCGCCTTCCAGGAAGGCTTCTACCGGCCGCTGGACTATTACGACTACGCCCAGCCCCCTCAGTACGGCAGCTTCATCTTCTTGCAGTTCCTGTCCGAGCGCTTCGGCGACGGCACCCCCATTTCGACCCTGGAGCTGTGGCAGGACGCCACCCAGGGGGACTGGGACAACTCCAACACCTGGATGGCCGCCCTGGAGCGCTGGCTGGAGGCCCACTGGCCCGAGGAGTTGCCGGCGCCGGCCGACGGCGAGCTGTTCACCGAACTGGCCTGGATGGAGTTCGGCGAATGGCGCTAGGGGGGTAGACGGTTAGCGCCTCCTGCCACAAGATGTAGGGGT
>CAZDDH010000421.1:0-4438 GCA_964504165.1 uncultured Rickettsiales bacterium
CCGTCACGCAGGTCAGAAAGTCGCTCAGCCGATCCTCCGTATGACGGGAGTGTCATCAGGTCAGTCCCGGCTCGGCGCATTCTTTCCCATCGGGGCATTCATCCTCAAGTTTTGCTGCTGCGACCGCTAGTTGCATGCTCATCACACTTAAGTACAAGGACGCCGCTAGGAACAACCACAGAGTAGCTGGCGGTTTGGCTATTTTTTGGGCTGCTTCCATAGCAGCGGCTAGCACCACAGCGGTATTGCGTGTCGTCGGCGGTAAGCACTTCCCCTCTGACGTCATCGCAGGGTCCTTCCTGGGCGCTGGGATTGGCATCGCCATACCGCTGCTTCATCAGACTCTCGAGAGGCCGCGTAGGTCGTTCAGCGCTCACAAGCGTTCAAAACCAATGTTCGCGCTACTTCCTGAATTTGGTTCTGGACACGGTGGTATTCAGGTGGTTGGACTGCTCCCATAAAGAAGGTTCCTCCACCGGGGAAGACCGTCATGCCCAGTCTTTCGCTGCTCGCTCGCTACCCAGTCTAGGGCTCGTAGGCCTCGACGTAATCCGGGGCTTCATTCCACAGCACACGGGCCATGTGGTGCCGGAAGACGTCTCCCCAGTACAGGCGGATCGTGCGGTTGCCCTCGACTCGAACGCGGCCGTCACGGATGACCTTGACCATCGTCGGGGGCTCTTCAACCGGCTTTTCCTGTTTCTTGCGACCCATCACGCCCCCCGCCGGCAGACACCGCCGCCGCCACTCGTGCCGAACGGCAGCCGCCGGGGCGGGACGTCCAGTAGGTTGGCCAGGTCCTGCGCCAGGCGACGCCCTTCGGACCGTAGCGCTCCGATCTCATCGAACCCCGCCAACGTGACCTCCTCGGCCTTCTTGACCTTCTGCCGGTCCCAGCTCCCGGCCAGGTCGGCGTCGATGGCCGCCAGGTTCGTCAGCAGGTCACCGATCCGGTCTTCGCCCTCGGTCGAGATCGCATCCATGGCGCCCTCGAGGGAGTGGTGGGCCATCCGGTTCACGTCCGGGTAGCCGAGGTAGAGCCGTATCTGGCTCTTCTGCGTGTCGGTGAGTGCCACGTTTTACCTCTGCCCTTGGGGCGGTCTCCGGCATCGGGCAACGACCAGAGACCGCCCGCGGGGCGGGGGAAGGGATCAGAAGGAAACCAGCGTGATGGTCTCGCCGGTCTGGGCGGCCGGGGTCAGCCCGGACTCGTAGTCGGTGTCGGTGACGCCGGCGTCCGCATCCAGTTTGGCCAGGGTCGCGATCAGCTGAGTCCGCAGCTCGGTTACGTCGGCGATCGCCGCGTTCAGCTGCTCGTTCAGCGCGTCCAGCTCGAGCCGGCCGCCGTCCTTGCGTACGTTGACTGCCATGTTTTCGTCCTCGCAGTTGGGGTGTGGATGAAAGCCGGGGGCCCCTCTCGGAGCCCCCGGGCATCGCTACGGATCAGCCGACTCAGGTCAGGGTCAGCTTGGCCGCGAACTTACGGCTCTTGAGCCGCAGCTGCAGGTAGCACTTGATCATCACGTCGAAACGGTCGCCGGTCTTGGCGAGCGCCTCGATGGTCGGCGTCAGGCGGCCTTCGCCGCTGGCCAGCATCCGCTCGATCACACCTTCATCGAGGGTGACGCCCACGAGGTCCTTGACGGCGTTCTGCAGCACACCCGTCTCCAGGTTGTCCACGAACGCCGGCACCTGCCGGTAGCTCAGCTGGCGGGAGTGGAGGACGTAGAAGGTATCCGCGGTGCAATGCCGATCCTCGATGAACGGGATGCTGTCCACTTCGATCGCTCGGAAGCCACCGGCCAGCTTCTTCATCTCGATGGTGCCGCGGACGGTGGTCACCTGATCGACGTAACGACGCTCGGAACCGAACAGCTCGCCGACGGCGTCCCACAGGTCACCGGGGCAAACCACGAACTCCGGGTAGACGCCGGTGGCGTCCTTGAACGGCCGGATCAGCTTCTCCCGCAGGTACTTCACCGACAGGTCAGTGGCGGCCAGGGTGTTGACCGCGGCGGCCCACTCGGCTTCGGTCGCCTGGTCGAGGCCGGCGTAGACACCGGTGGCGGTCACGGCGCGGGCCAGACCTTCGATCTCGACGGGGTCGGCCGTCACATCGCCGCCGTAGGTGTCCTGGGAGAGGTCCACGGCGAGCTCGTCGATCGCGTCGATGATTTCCTCGTCGAGCAGCGACCCGCCACCGTCCAGGGCATGGATCGCCTTGGCCAGGCCGGAGACCCGGGCGTATGCGTAGTACTCGCCCCACGCCAGGGTCAGCTGCTTGCGCGTGTGGCTCGAGAAGTCGTCGTCCGTGACGGCGTGCCCCTCGGCCTTGGGCCCGGCCGTGCTGCGGCCGGTGAACTTGGCGCGCCAGTAGCACGTGTCGTTCCGGTCGGGCACTACCGGCAGCAGGTTGAGCAGCAGCACGTCGCGACGGATCTGGTCCGCCATCGGCTCGCCGTAGATGAGATTCAGAACTGCGCTGATCGCGCTCAGGGTCAGAGTTGCCATCGTGTGTGTCTCCTATTGCTCGGCTCCGCGGGGATGGCTCCCGGTCGCCAGTGATGGATCTCAGCCCGCGATCTGCGTGCCGAGGACGTTCTTCTTGAGTTCCTTGCGAACGCGGTCGAGATCGACCTCGCCCTTGCCGGTCTTGAAGTTGACCGTGGTCGCCCCGTCACCCGTGCCCTGGGCGTCGGTGGGGGGCAGGAAGAGCTTGCCCTCGTCGGTCTTCAGCCAGTCGTCGATGCCGTCCTTGACCGGGATCAGCGCTTCGGCACCGAACTTGTCCTTGCCCTTCATCACCGGCGAGCCGTCCTCGGCCACCTCGAGCAGGCCCTCCGTCTGCAGCAAGGCCATGGCGGCCTTGACCCGGTCTCCCGGGACGTCGGAGGCGACGAGGGCCGCCTGGGCGGTGCTGTGGAGTCGGTCGGTCCGGCGGGCGGCCTCGGCCTTTTCCCGAGCCGTGCGCTCTTCCTCGAGCTGGGTCTGCATGGCCTCGAGCTGGGCGGCGACCTTGTCGTCGGCCTTGCCCTTGCTCTTGTCCTTCGGGTCGTCCTTGGGCTCAGGCACGGCGGCCTTCACGGCCGTGTCGACCTGGGCCTTGATCGTGTCCTTGAGCTTCAGGCCCTTCACCGCGGCCGCTGCGGCCTCACCGATGGTCTTGGTCAGGGTGTCGCCGCCGAGCGTCTCCTTGATCATCTCGGCGATCGTCTTCTTGTCTTCTGCGTCCAGGGGCATGAGGGTCTCCAGAACCACGAAACCCCGCCGGAGCGGGGTCGTGGATGGGTCAGGGTGGTCGATTCGGTGCTAGTCGGTGTTCAAGCTCGTGCTGTGTGTGTCAGGGGCATTCGCCGGTGTTGTTCTCGATGTAGATGTCACCACCTACTTCGATTCCGGCAGTGAATTCGTATGCCAGGTCTTCGCACAGGGAATCATTGTCCCTGATGTACATGTCTCCCGCTACGCTCGAAAGAGAGGACAGGCCTTCAAGGCTGAGCAAGGAATCGTTGTTAACGATCCTCATGTAGGATCCGACATTCTCCAAACCAGAGAGCCCGTTGAGTTCAACTATGCTGACTGAGTCCTCGATGTTGAGGAGACCATCTACGCTTCTGATATTGGATAGGCCGTCGATGTCCGTGAGCGCTGGATTTCGAGCAATCTCCAACTTCGCGCCCAGAGACGTGATACCAGAAAGGCCGTCAACGTTCTCCAGCGTCTCGTTGTCACGGATCGCAAGGCCACGGCCAATGGTAGTCACGTTCGCCAATCCATCGACATCTCGCAATGCCCCATTTTCATCAATGATGATGCCGCCTGGAATACTGGACAGCTGCAACAATCCCTCAGTATCTGCCAATAACGGATTATTCGTGATGGACAGAGCGTCATCCAAGGAGGTCAACCCCTCGAGACCATCAAGGTTCTGCAACAACTGGTTTTCCCCGATCATCAGGAAACCACCGATTTCCGTCACACCCTCAAGGCCACTAAGGTCCCCAAGTTCATCCGCCCCCATGATGAGTAGATTGTCACCAACAACGGATAGACACGCGAGTGGGTCCAGGTTTTCAAACCCATCACCCCCAATCGAAATCCATTCAGTTACGGTTCCACAATTCTCCATTTCAGCAAAATCTTCGGCACTATGTAATCCGTAACTTCCCTCACAGATCGATTGGCAATCATCTGGGGCATTCCCGCACGAAGTGCAGCTCAACAAGAGAGCCAGGGCTCCCATCGAAACACCAATCCCTTTGCATGTCGCGTTCAGCATCCGCGCGTTACCTCCTGCTACGCGAGCGGCGTGCAAGATGTAGACCGCACGGTCGGGCATCTGGAAGACGACTAGCTAGTCCCCGACCCAAAATCGCGTCTTTCACCGACACTCCCGTCATACGGAGGATCGGCTGAGCGACTTTCTGACCTGCGTGAC
>CAZDDH010000422.1:0-4431 GCA_964504165.1 uncultured Rickettsiales bacterium
GCGCTGTTTCCTCGCCGTGACGGCGGTGGAGGCCGGCAACGACATGGATCTGATCCGCACCTGGGGCAAGCAGTACGGCAACGAGATCGTCCAGGCCGTCTACAAGAAGCTGGTCGCAACCACGTCCCCCATGCAGACCCTCAAGCGGTACACGACGATCTGGGAGATGTTCTACGATTTTGGCGAATGTATCGTGGAACCCACCTCGGATAGATCGGCCGTCGTCACGATCCGGGGTTTCGACCGGGATTTCGAGGCGTTGTACCACCTGATCATGGGCTGGCTGGAGGGTTCACTGGAGCTGACCGGCGCCCGGGACATCCAGATCCGGCTGCTGAAACGCTCGTGGATGGCCGGCGACCGGACCAGCTACGATATCCGCTGGCAGTGACCCGGGTGTGAAGGCGACCGACACGGGATCACAGCTCGAATCAGCTCACCGCGGTATGGCCGCGTACGGAGGAAAACATGGCGTACATTTCGGCGCTCCGATGGGGGCCCCTGCTGCTCGCCGGGATGGCGCTGGTGGCCTGTACCGAGCCGGGCGATGACGACGATGCCGCGGACGACGACACCGCGGACGACGACATCGCAGACGACGACATCGCAGACGACGATGACGCGGATGACGACGCCACGGACGACGACGACGACACCAGCGAGGCGCCCGCGGTCGAGGAGCTGGGCGGCTATCTGTCCGTGCTCTACACCCACCTCATGCTCACCGGTATGGATCAGGAGATGGCCGACGCCGGGGGCAGGTTCCACACCTATCTGTCGGGTTCCGATGAGGGCAGCTTCGCGCACATGGAGATGGACAGCTGCGCGTACCATGGCCCTGATGATCCCAGCACCTTCGGCGATCTGCAGTTCGTCGGACGCACCGCTGGTGACGTCAAGCTCGTGCTGGGCGGCGATGACGTGCCGCTTTCGCCGAGCACAGGCGAGGACGGCCAGCCCATCTACCAAAACGGCGGCCTGACCGTCGGCGGGACGTTCCAGTTCGACGGATCCTACGGCATCGAAGCCACCGGGGCCGATGTGCCGGCCTTCAGCATCGACGAGGCGATCCACGTGCCGCCCAACGCTCAGCCAATGACCCCGGCGCTGAGCGACGGCTGGTACTGGACCGGTGGGGACTGGCCCATCACCTGGAGCGGCACCACCGACGGCGAGCTGCGGCTGACGCTGATGCTGCTCGAGGGGTTCGACAGCCACGAGGTGCTCTGCCGGCTCCAGGACGACGGTGCGTTCAGCATCCCCGCCGACATGCTCGGGAATCTCCCCAACAGCGGCATCGTCTCCAGCGGGACTATCGAGCGGATCCACACCCGTTACCACGAGCTGCCGGACGGGACCGTGCTCGAGGCCTACGGGAGCAACACCTACCTGTTTTACTGGAACGTGACGCGCTAGCTCGTTAGAGCTGCCACACCACGCAGCGCTCGTCCTCGGCAAACCCCACGGCGCGATGTAGCGCCAGGGACGGCTCGTTGTGATCGGCAATGACGACGCGCAGACGGGGGACCTCCTCGGATACGGCGGCGTTGTAGGCATTGAGCAGCATCGCCCGGGCGATCCCCTGGCGCTGGGCGTCCGGGTGCACGGCCACGGCGTCGATGGTCCCATCCTGATCGGCGGTGAGGAAGGCCAGGAGACGGCCCTTGGTGTCACCCCACAGCTGGGTCATCCGGGCGCACAGCGTAGGGCTGGTCCAGATATCACGGACCTCGCCCGGCCCCAGCGGGGGCGCGTTGGCGACGCCGGCGAAGCACAGGTTGCCCAGCTCGGCGATGGCCGCGTGATCCACGTCTTCGGTGGAGACCGTCCAGATCCCCCGCGGTACGGTGGCGTCGATGTTGGGGGCGCCCACCTCCAGGGACAGGTGGATGAAATCGAAGGCCGGGCGGAATCCCCGCGCTTCCAGCGCCTCCGCCTTGGCCCTCTCTTCAGGCCAGCAGCTGACGCGAATCCAGGCAACACCGAGGGAGCTGGCCCGCTGCTCCAGGTGGTCGATGAGTGCGTCGGCTGCCTGGCGGTCTCCGGCGACGAATGGGGATCCGTAGAACTCCCCGTCCGCGGCGCCCAGCTCCACCCATCCGGCGAATCCCTTCAGGGCGTCCCCGTCCCGGATCAACGCCACGTTGCTGCCGCGGCCTCTGGCCAGATCCATCAGTTCCCGTTGGGCGCGTTGTCGATCCCACCGCCGATGGTCTGGTGCGATGGTGTTTTGCATAGCGAGGGCGTCGTCCAGGTCAGCCTGTTCAAAAGGTGTGGTTTCCATGGGAGGAAGATACCACCTTGTCCCGAACTCCATCGGGCTTCGCTATCGGTACAATGAACCACAGGCGCCAGGAGCAACGAAGCCGTACGAGGCCCGTGCTCGGCGGCTCCATGGTCGGGGCGTACACATCAGGTGGAACATGACCAACCCCAAGGTGACCTGGACATGGCTGCTGATCCCCGCGGTCGGGTTGGCGCTGTACCTGCTGCACGCCCAGTCCATGGCCCTGTGTTCCTGGGGACCGCTGGATCCCATCGTGCGTGGCCTCACCCGCATCGCGGATGTGGCCACGTTGCCCTTCAAGATCCCCGGGATCGCCCTGTTCCCCCCCGTGGATCACCACTACGGGACCGGTTTCCACCTGGTGCGTTGCAGCTTCGGCGGCGTGTTCTACGGGGGACTGGTGGCGTTGGCCGCGCTCGTGCGCGCTCGTGCCAGAGGAGTCTGGGGAGCGACGGGACGGGACGATGCGGAGGGCAAAATCGTGCGGCCCTCACGGCGCAGGGTGCTCGCGTTGGGGACTGCTGCGCTGGCATCACCGGTAGCCGGCCTGGGCTACTGGTCGACCTGCGTGGCGCCCAGGAGGCTCGTGGTGCGGCGGTTCGAGACGGTCATCCCGGGGTTACCAGCGGCCCTGGACGGCCTGCGGATCGCCCACCTGACCGATACCCACCTGGGGCCCTACATCAGCGCCGGGCACATCCGCCGGGCGGTGGAGATGGCCAACGGGGAGCACCCACAACTGGTGGTGCTCACCGGCGACTACGTCCACCGCACGCCGGCGGCCATCGAGCCGTGTGCGGACCTGCTTGGGGAACTCCGCGGCGAACACGGCGTGGTCGCGGTCCTGGGCAATCACGACCACTGGGAGGGCGCCCAGGAGAGCAACGCTCACCTTGAACGAGTCGGCATCCGGATGCTGGACAATGATCGGGTCTTCGTCACCCCCGACGGCCTGGCGGACGAGGAACTCAGCGGTATCAGCCTGGCCATTTGCGGAGTCGGGGACCTGTGGGAAGACGAGGTGCTGCCCCGCCAGTCCTTGCGGCAGGTCTCGGCGGATTGCCCGCGGATCCTGCTCAGCCACAATCCAGACGTGGCGGAGACCTTCCCGCAGCAGGCACCAGACTGTGTTTTCCAGCTGCAGCTGAGCGGTCATACCCATGGTGGCCAGGTCAGCTTCCCCGGGATCGGGACGCCGCTGGTCCCCAGCGCTTATCGTTCTCGGTATGCCCAGGGACTTGTCGAAGGCCCCGGCTGGCCGGTCATCGTCTCCGCGGGTGTGGGCATGGCCGTCACTCCTGTCCGCTGGCGGGTACGCCCGGATGTGGGGTTGATCGTATTGCGGAGCCAGCGGGTGTCGAGCGGGTGACGGAATCATGTCAGTGCCTTGCACCTCGGGAGGAATAGCCGCCACGGGATAAGGGATAGATTTCATCATGGGCAATGTTCAACGATTCAACGGTTGGTACCGATTCAACGACACCCACTGCCTCGAGGCCGGTATGGACGCCTTCGAGTCAGGGCTGGGCCTCGCCTTCGATGTGCTGGACTGGAAGCGCAAGGATCTGAAGCTCTCCATCAAGCACACACAGGTCATCTCCGCCGGCGCCTTCGAGCCCACCTGCGAGGCGCTCGAGGCGATGGCGGCGTTTGCGCGGGCGGGCAAGGTGTCGGCCACCTTCGAGCTCGACGGTGTAGAGAGGCGCTTCATCAAAAACGGCGCACGACGCACGGCCGAGGGACTGCCGGCGCGTCACCATCGCTGGGACCTGCTCGATGCCGTCCTGCGGGACGACACGGAGGCGATCTTCGCGCTCGTGGACGAGGGCGCGGATCCCAAGCAGCTCTACGGGGAGTTCGCCGCGCCGCTGTCCAAGCTGGCCTTTGAACAGGGGTGTCTTTCGTGCCCCGCAGTCCTCGCCGGATTCGGGCTCGAGATGGAAGCGAGCCTCATCTTCGGGGCGGAATCCGCCGACGCAGTGCAGACGCTCGTGGCCCTGGGGGTGGACGTCAACGTGGCCGACGAGGGTGGTAAAACTGCGCTGGGAGCCGCCAGCTCACGCGGGCACATCGACGTGGCCGAGGCCCTCCTGCCCAGCGTCAAGTTCATCTCTCCAGTGGCGACAATTACATCTCCCCAATTC
>CAZDDH010000423.1:0-4402 GCA_964504165.1 uncultured Rickettsiales bacterium
CGGAGCACACTGGCGATCATGCTTTATGTGTGACGGTCTGCAACGTTGAGGTCGAGTTCAACGGAGTCGTCGTTGGACATGGATCCACCGTCCATAGCAAAAGGCTGTGGCGGGTGGCCTTACATCATGTTTTACCCCATCACCACAGCCCGAGATGCATCAAGGATAGCATGTCGTGGTGGGCTGGTGGGCTGGTGGGCACGCCCAGGATCGGGCTACTCCCGGGGCTCCGATGGGGCGTTACGACGGCGGACGGCCCCCAGGAAAGCGGCGCCGAGAATACCCGTGATCAGCCCGATGCCGGCGATCCACGGTATCGTCGCCCGGCGGTGGACGCGGACCGTCAGGCCGGGCACCCGGCTGGTGAGCGGTTCCTTCGTATAGGACCGTGGCCTGAAGCGCAGGTCCACCGAAGGGATGGCGTAGCTCCCCGCGTCCTCGGCCACCACGCTTGCCCGGTAGGTGAGGCACCGGGTGCCGTCGATGCTGCTGCTCTCGGTGGCGGTTTCGATCTCCCTCAGGCCTGCGGGTAGTTCCAGCTGGGGCGGGTGGATCTGGTAGTCGTCTCCCTCCCAGCGCACCACGACATCGACGAAGAACGGCTTGCCGGCCCGTGGCCGTATCGTGGCCAGATCCACCGTGCCGGTGGGTGGGATCACTTCCGGGGGCAGCTCCATCAGCTGGCGGACGGCAGCGCCGAAATCGGCACTGCCGGTGGACGCATCCGCAGGTGCGCCGTCGGTCAGCGCTTGCCAGAGGGAGTCCAGCTTGGACCAGTCGCGGGCACCGCGGGAGAGGCCTACCACCCGGCCCTGGGGATCGACGAGGTAGCTCAGCGGGATGGCGTGGGCGTTGTAGGCCGAGGCGGTCTTGCCGTCGTCCATCAGGATCGGGAATTGTAGGCCCCGGCGCTGTGCGAAGCGCTCGACCGATCGGGTATCGCCGTCCACCGAGACGGTCACCACGGCGACGCCGCGGGAGCCCCAGGCCTCGTGCAAAGCCTGTAGCGAGGGCATCTCCGTCTTGCACGGGCCGCACCAGGTGGCGAAGAACGTCAACAGCACCCATTGGCCCTGGAGCCCCGACAGCGTGTGCTGCCGGCTGTCCAGGTCCATCAGCGTGAAATCGACGGCCGGGGTGGGCTCCAGCGCCCGGATGCCGGCGCGCTGTAGTGCCGAGGCCACGGCCTGATCGTCCCCTAGGTCGTCTGCGGCGCCGGCGCGGCCAGGCGCGCACAGGAGCACAAGCAGGGGTAGCAAGGTCAGGTGGGTCGCGGGTCGATTCATCAAACGTGCCAAAATAGCTCTCACATCGGTTCGGAAGACAAAGGGTAGTCAGGGTATGAGGGCTTCGCAATCCTATGATGCGGTGGTGGTGGGTGCGGGGAGCGCGGGAGCGTCCGCGGCCCTGTGCCTGGCCCGGCGGGGGATGACGGTGGCCCTGCTGGATCGGAGGCCGCGCGGCCGGGCTGGCGCACGGTGGTTCAACGGGGTGCCGCCCCACTTCTTCGACCTGCTGGATGTGCCACGGCCGGAGGGCGATGAGTTGCTGGATGCCGGCGTGCCGGTCCACCTATTCCGCGGCACACGGCGCCTGCTCACGGTGCCGCACAATCCGATCTGGAACGTGCACATGGGGCATCTCGTCGACCGACTGCACCGGCTGTGCGAGGAGCAGCAGGTGGCGCTGCTGGACCGCTGCATGGTGGGCCGGCTGGAGTTCGATGGCCCTCGGCCCGTCTCCATGCAGGTGCGCCGGGCGGACCAGCCCGGGAGCGGCTGGCAGGCCCTGAGAGCGGCGCTGTTCGTCGATGCCAGCGGTACCCACGCCGTGCTGCGGCGGCAGCACCCGGTGCTGGCTCAGGACTGCCCGCCGGTGGGGGCTCCCAACCTGTGCATCGCCGGCCAGGAGCGCTGCGAGGTCTCGGACCCGGCAGGCATGCGGGCGTTCCTGGACGACCACGGCGTCGCCGCCGGCGAGATGATCAACTGGCTGGGGGTGGAGGGCAGCTTCAGCACGATCGCCCTGGGGGTGGAGGCGGACGGCGCCACGGCGCACATCGTCACCGGGGCTATCCAGGGGGGAGGGCGGCGGACGGGCGCCCAGCTCATCCGCGACCTCAAACGCTCGCAGCCATGGCTGGGCCGGACGCTGGTGGCCGGTGCCCGGGCCATCCCGCTGCGCCGTCCCTACGACCGGCTGGCCATGCCGGGGCTCGCGCTGGTGGGCGATGCCGCGTGTATGGTGTTCCCCGCCCATGGCAGCGGTGTCGGTGCCGGGATGCTGGCGGGGAAGATCCTCGCCGAGGAGGTCGGGCACCACGACGATCCGGGGCAGCTGCGGGCCACGTGGGCGTATCAGGCCCGTTACCAGCGGGATTTCGGCGCCACGCTGGCGGCCTACGACGTCCTGCGGCGTTTTTTCCAGCAGCTCCCCGAGGAGCGGGTCCAGGCGCTGCCGGAGCTTGGTTTGATCAACGTCCAGACCTTCACCCAGGGCCTGGCGCAGGCGCCGCCTCGACCCTCGCTGGCCTCGGCGCAGGACATGGCCGGTGGATTGCTACGTTCCCCGCGCTTCACCGCCAGCTTGCGTGGCCCGGCGGCCCGGGTGCCAGCGGTCTACGCGCTCTATCGTGCCTATCCACGCCGGCCGGCCGGGCTGCGCCGTTGGTCGTGGATGGTGGGACGGGCCGCGGGCCAGCAGGCCGATCTGGCCTGACGTTGGTGAACCGCGTCAGTCGGAGCTGCGCTTCTTCTTCAGCGCCTTGAGCCGCTTCCTGAAATCACCCTCCCGCGGATTTTCCTCCAGGGCGGACTCGAGAACGGCGATTGCGGTGTCCAGATCGCCGTCTTCTTCGGCCATATCGGCCAGGAGCGTGAAGGTGATGACGCGATAGCGGACGGGCACGCCCGGTTTCTCCAGGTACCGCAGGTACTGCCGCTTGGCCTCTTCCCGGTCCCCCACCGCGATCCGGTTGGCCTCCCCCAGGTACCACGGCAGGCGCTTGTTGTCCGGGTCGATGCGCTGGATGTTGGCCAGGGTGGCAAGGGCGCCCTCGGCGTCGCCGGCCTCGGTCTGGATGCGGGCCTGCAGCGAATTTGCGAGGATGTTGTCGGGGTAGAGGGTGAGCATGACCTTACATTCGTCGAGGGCTTCCTCGTAGGCCTGATGGTCGAGGTAACAGTAGGCCAGGGCGAAGCGGGCGGGGAGGTGGGTCAGCAGGCCCTCGTCGCGGGCGCGTTCCATCTGGGCGAAGCCTTCGTCGCGGCGGTCGGCGAACGAGGGCAGGCCCCTGTACCGCTGGGTGATGGCCGAGATGTAGTAGTTGAAGATGCCCAGGAACAGGTCGGGGTCGGCGAACTCCGGGTCGGAGCGCTTGGCCTGCTTCATGGCCTCGATGGCCTCCCAGCCGCGGTTGACGGCCGACAGGTGGTCGTTGGCGTGCAGGCGGTCGAGGGCCTCCAAGGTGGCGATCATGGCGCGCACGAAATGGTCCCAGGTGACGTTACCCGAGACCTGCCGCTCCATGCGTTCCCGCCCGATCTCGAGCTCGTGCTTGTAGGTGTCGTCGTACTCCTCGTCCCAGTCCTCGAACATCATCACCTGGTAGACGATGGCCCGGCAGACAGGGCCTACCGGTGAGTCGGGGTACCGTTCGGCCACCGAGCGGAAATGTTTGAGCGCGTCCGGGTACTGGCGGGCGAAGACCATCACCATTCCGGATTCGATGTCGCACCACATGGCGGGTTCTAGGCCCAGGGTGTTGTCGCCGTCACAAGGCTCGCCGTACGCGGCCCGCACCGGGCCGAACGCGAGCGCTGCCGCGAGCACGAGGATCTCGAGAGGTCGGGATATCATCACGATCAGTGTAGCCGACTCGCCGGCCCACGTTGACGCCGGGGATCCCTAACTCGTCGTCCAGACACACCAGCCAAGGCAGATGAGGATCAAGATCGCGGCGCCCAGCCGTTCGTACAGGGTCATGGCAGCTCTCCGTCCTCCCGTACAACCGTCCAGACACCGAAAAGAAAAAAAGTTTGGAAAATAAAACCAGGTGTCACGACACCAAACAAAAAGTGGGGTGATGTGGAGGAAGCGGGGCCTCCACATCACCCCGACCAACCGGGGTGGCCCCCGGCTGAAGCGGTCGCTACAGCAGGTTGACCACCCGATCCGCCAGCCCCTTGTCGCCGAGTACGACGTTGAGGGTGCTGTCGGAGGCCACCTTCTCCAGCACCTCCAGCTCGCGGAGGCGCATCAGGGTGGGGTTGTCCTTGATCAGCCGGGCGGTGTTGGCCTGGCTGCGCATGGCGGCCGTCTCCTCCTTGCGGGTGATGACGGCGGCCTCGGCGTAAGCCCCTCGCCACCCCCATGTAGCCAGAAATCCTGATCCAGCAGAAAT
>CAZDDH010000424.1:0-4333 GCA_964504165.1 uncultured Rickettsiales bacterium
TCTTCATGCGCACCTGGTTGATGAAGATGACCGTCGTCTTGGCCTTGTTGATGGACCCGGTGAGCTTGCGCAGAGCCTGGCTCATCAGGCGGGCCTGCAAGCCGGGCAGGCTGTCCCCCATGTTGCCGTCCAGCTCGGCTTTGGGCACCAGCGCCGCGACGGAGTCGATGACGACGACGTCCAGGGCACCCGAGCGGACCAGCGTGTCGGTGATCTCCAGCGCCTGCTCCCCGGTGTCGGGCTGACTGACCAGCAGGTCGTCGGTGGCCACGCCGAGCTTGCGGGCGTACTTGACGTCCAGGGCGTGCTCGGCGTCGATGAAGGCGGCGATACCGCCCTTCTTCTGGGCCTCGGCGACGATCTGCAGGGCCAGGGTGGTCTTGCCCGAGGATTCCGGGCCGTAGATCTCCACGACACGGCCCCGGGGGATCCCGCCCACACCCAGCGCAACGTCCAGGCCTATCGACCCTGTGGGGATGACCTGGATCCCGTCGACGATGGGGTTGCCGTCCCCCAGCCGCATGATCGATCCCTTACCGTAGGACTTCTCGATGGATGAGATGGCCAGGTCCAGGGCCCGGTCCTGGATGTTGTCGAACTGAACCTTCTTGCTCTTCTTCTTGGGCATTGCCATACTCCTACTGCTCATGCGTTCAGTACTGCACTGTTCTATCGCGTTGATGAAAAGGTTTCAACCTCTGAGATGCGCTGAGGCAAGAACCTCGTAGCGGGCGCCGGAGGGTAGGAGTTCGCTGCGGTACAAATGAGCTTCCGTGACCTCGATGACGCCATACTGCCTGCCTTCAGATGTAAGCCTAGATCTGAGCAGCGACAACCTCTGTCGTTCTGGCCGTTGCTTGAATCGTCCCAGGGTCAGATGAGGGCGGTACTCGGAGAACTTGACCGGCTCCCCAGGATCCCCGCAGTCCTGCATGGCCCGGGCGCACGCGCGGTATAGCCGCTGCAGGTCCGGGTGATCGTCGATGCCGGCCCACAGGACGCGTGGGCGCCGTACGTTGGGGAACACGCCGAGCCCAGCGACGTTCAGCTCGAAGGGTGGCAAGGGCTCGCACTGCTGCCCGAGGGCCTGGCCCAGCTGGGGGATCAAGGTGGCCTCCACGTCACCGATGAAGCGCAACGTCACGTGCATGGACCGGGGGTTTGCCCAGCGTACCCCTGGCAACTCACCGCCGAGGGAACGCTGTTCGGCGGCGAGGGCGCGGCGGATTTCTTCCGGAAGGGGGATGGCGACAAAGGCCCGCACCCGGTCGTCGGTCATCGAGAAGAACTCCGCAGCAGATCGCGGCGCAGCATCTCGAGGGCCACGTGGGCCGACAGGCGGCGGTTGAGGTCCCGATCGCGGAAGAACTGCAGGCGCCTCACGCGGGTGCGCTCCGCCCCGGCCACGGCGACGAAGACGAGCCCTACCGGCTTGTCCGCCGTTCCCCCCGTCGGGCCCGCGATGCCCGTGATAGCCAACGCCCAGTCTGCCCCCGCGGCCTTCCTCGCGCCCTCGGCCATGGCCTTCGCCACCGGCTCGCTGACGGCCCCGTGCTCGGCCAGCATCTCGGCGGGGACGGAGAGCACCTCCTCCTTGGCCCGGTTGGCGTAGGTCACGTATGCCCGCTCGAAGTAGTCCGATGATCCCGGCACCGCGGTGAACATGCCGGCCAGCAGCCCGCCGGTGCAGGACTCGGCCGTGGTGACGGCCTGCCCCGCGTCACGTAGGTGGCCGCCCACCACCTCGGCCAGGGAGCGATCCCCCTCCTCGTAACAATCCCCCCCCAGGATCTGGCGTACCTGTGCGCGGGCGCGCTGGAACAGCGGCTCCAGCTCATCACCCTCCGTGCTCCCGTGGACCAGCAGCTTGACGTGGTTTTCGATCATGTACGTGCGGAAACCCAGCTCGATGCGCGGGTCCAGCCGCTCCAACTCGGCCAGCCGTTCCTGGAGATCCGACTCCCCCACACCCGCCACGCGGAACGTCGTCGTCAGGGGAGGAGAGAGGGGCCAGGTGTCTTGAATCCAGGGGCTGACGGTCGCCTGGATCATGGCCTTCATCTCGCTGGGGACGCCGGGCAGGAAGACGCAATGGGTCCCCTGGTGCAAAACCCGGAATCCCGGCGCCGTGCCCACGGGATTGGGAACCACCTGGGCGTTTTCCGGTAGCAGCGCCTGCTTGCGGTTGGCGTCGGCCATCGGCTTGGCGAACCGGCGGAACTTGGCCTGCACCTGCTCCAGGGCGTCTTCGTCCTGCGCCAGCACCTGGCCCGCCAGCTGGGATACCGCCAGGGCGGTCAGGTCATCCTCGGTGGGCCCCAGCCCCCCGGTCGAGATCACCAGATCGGCTCCCGCGGTGGCGTGGCGAAGGGCGGCGACGATGTCCTCGACGCGATCTCCGCAGGTTGTCGTACCCCTCACTCGGAAGCCCATCTCGAACAGGAGCTCCGCCAGATAGGCGGAGTTGGTGTCGACGAGCTGCCCGGTGACGATCTCGTTGCCTTGGGACAGAATGTGCGCGACCGGCATGGCCAGGGATTGTACCCTCTGCCGCGTGGGTTGACGATGAGGAGAACGGCAGAGGAATGAACGAGACGACGCAGTCCCCTCGCAAGACAAGATGGCTCCTGAGGTTGGGGTGCCTGGTGATGCTGGTCACCCTGGCCGCCGGAGCAGTCGCCGGCGGCCTGACCGTGAAGGTGGGCCAGTTCCTGACAACCGCTCCATCCACGGACGGGGAGGAGCGGATCGTGGAGATCCCCCACGGCGCCAGTGGCCGCCAGGTCGCCAATCTGCTGGCCGGCGAGGGGATCGTCACCGACGCAGACCGTTTTTACTATCTGCTGCGCTACCGCGATGCCGTCCCCGGCATCCGCGCCGGCGAGTTCACCTTCCGCACGGACTGGACGCCGGATGAGGTCATCGACGCCCTGCACAACGCCGCCGAGGTGACCTATCCCGTGACGATCCCGGAAGGGCTCCGTTTCACGGAGATCGCAGCGCTGGTTGGCCAGGCGGGGCGGGGCTGGTCCGAGGAGCGCTTCCTCGAGCTGTGCACGTCCCCCGAGATGCTCGCCCGCGTGGGCGTGGAGGCGGAGAACCTGGAGGGCTACCTCTCCCCGGAGACCTACCGGTTTTCCCGGCACGCCGACGAGGTGACGGTCATGGAGGCCATGCTGGACCAGTTCCTCTCGGGCTGGGGTGAGGCCGAGGAGGCCCGAGCGGCCGAGCTGGGATTGGCCCGCCACCAGGTGGTGACACTGGCTTCACTGGTGGAGAAGGAGACGGCCGTCCCCGCCGAACGGCCCCAGGTGTCCAGCGTGTTCCACAACCGGCTCAAGATCGGCATGAAGATGGAGTGCGATCCCACCATCATCTATGGCCTGAAGAACTACGACGGCACCATCTACAAGAGCAATATCCGCGATCCCCACCCCTGGAACACCTACGTGCACCCGGGCCTGCCCAAGGGCCCCATCGCCAATCCTGGCGCCCAGGCCATCCAGGCTGCCCTCCACCCGGACGAGACCCGTTATCTGTTCTTCGTCAGCCGCAACGACGGATCACACCACTTTTCGCGCACGTACGCGGAGCATGCGCGAATGGTGAACAAGTATCAGCGGTAGCAGGGAGGCGGGGGGAACGATCAGAGCTGGATCATGAATCCAGCCGCCGCATCGAAGATGAACTGCGTCTGCACGCGGTCTGAGTCGATCTCCTGGATGTGCTTGGCATGGGCGAAGCCGATGTTGGCACCGACGAACAGGCCGAAGCTCTCCGTCAACTTGAAATCAGCACCGCCGCGGACCTTGAAGCCGGGGGCGAAGCGAGCGCCGGTATCCGGGTGGACCTGGTACAGGACGAACACCGCGTCGCCGCCGATGTAGGGGTGCACGGAGCCCCGCATGCCCTTGTAGCTAGCGCCGATGGACAGAGGGATCAGGGTAACGGTTTTGATCTCCTCGATCCCGTCGGTGATGATCTTCGCCTGGGCCGTCCAGCCCTTGAACTGCAGGTCGAGCAGCATGTTCTTGTGCAGATGGATACCGATGTCGCCGCCGTAGCTGAAGAAGCCCTGGTAGTAGTAGACACCGCCCGCGGAAGCCTTGATGCAGACGTGGGCGACGTCCTCTTCGCCGCTGTAGCGTGCGCTGCCGCGACTACCCGAACCACCCTCGTCGAATTCCCTGGATGAGCTCCGGCTGTTCCTGCGCGAATCGTAGTCGTCGTCATCGTCGTCGTATCGGCTGCCCTTGGAGCGGCTACCGTAGTCGTCCTCGTCGTCGTCGTAACGGCTGGATCTGCGCGAGTCGTAGTCGTCCTCGTCGTCGTC
>CAZDDH010000425.1:0-4332 GCA_964504165.1 uncultured Rickettsiales bacterium
GGAGGTCATCCTCCAATGAACGCTCGGCGGGGGCCAGGGACAAAACCGTCGGATCGGGGTGGGGGGTGGGGTGGGGGCCAGGGACAACGTTGTTGTCCCCGGTGCAGCGGGGTCGATCAGTTAGGGCACTTGGAGTCGAACATGATCGTCAGGCCGCTGACGTCCTGCTGGTCGGTGACGGTGACCTCGACGCAGACCGTGTTCTCGAAATCGCCGGCTGTGGCGCCGCCGTCGCCCGTGCTGTCGTCGTCCAGATATCCATAGAGCTGGTATGTGCCGTCCGGCACCTCCGAGATATCGAACGGGATCATATTGGTGGGCCAGGACATGTCCGCCGAAGGGATCATCGCGGATACGACGGCGTCGGTCACGTCGTCCCCGCAGCCGTCCAGCAGGTACATGTACAGGTCACCGTAGCCGTCCGAGGAGGGGGGGCAGGTGCTGAACTCGCGGCCCGCCTCGCCGCTGACGGTCGCCTCGGCCGGAGCCGCGTCATCGTCGCCGGCGTCGTCATCGTCGTCGGACGCATCGTCATCATCGGACGCATCATCATCATCGACGGCATCGTCATCGTCGGGCTCGTCACCGGCCTCGCAGGCCGGCATGGCCAGCGTGAGCAGGAACATGGCCAGGGTGATCCCCAGGATTCGCAGAGTGATTTCCATGAGTTATGTTTCCTTTCCTGTGGCGGTCCATCCGCCGGGATTACCGGAGCCATGGGCCCCATACCGTTGTTCTTCGCACGCGCATTTGATCCGGTTACACGGATTCTTCCGGCGCCCTTAGGCCCAGAAAAGCTGTAACTAAAAACGGCAAACTGCCGAAGGTATAGATAGGACTACGCGGCATCGGACAAGGAGGAACTGACCGGGGAATGACCCCAGAGCAGGAACAGGAGCTAGGCCGGCTCATGTGCCTCGCTCAGTCCGGGGACAAGGTCGCCTACGAGGCTTTGCTCCGCGGCCTGGCCAGCGCTGTACGTGGCATGGCGATCCGGCGATTGCCAGCAGATAGCGTCGATGACGGCATCCAGAATGTGCTGGTTGCGGTCCACCGGGCGCGGCACACGTACGACTCCTCCCGCCCTTTCGCGCCATGGTTCTTTGCTTTGGCCGCGAACCGCTTGACCGATACATGGCGTAAGGTCCATCGAACCACGCACCGGGAGGTCACGAGGGCGGACATGGAGACCCACCCAGAACCCAAGGCGCCGGATAGGAACGTTGGCGAACGGGCGGCGGTCCGCGCGGCGGTAGCCGAGTTGCCCGAACGCCAGCGGCGGGTGGTCGAACTGATGAAGCTGGAGCAACGAACGGCCCGGGAGGTCGCCGAGATACTCGATATGAGCGAATCCGCGGTGAAGGTCACGGCGCATCGTGCTTATAAGACGTTGCGTCGAACGCTAGGAGAGTGGGATGCCTGATGTCGATCAGCTGATCCACGAGCTGGCGCAGGATGCCAAGCCGGTCAAACGGTTGCTGCCGCACCAGGTGCGGTTCGGGATCTGGCTTGGCTTCGCGGTCCTGTTCATCGTCGTGGGCACCCAGCTGCTGGGGATCCGCCCGGACCTGGTCGATCAGCTTCAGAACCGCTCGTTCCTGATCCAGTTCATATTGGCGGCCGCCGCCGCCCTGATCTCCGCGTCGAGCGCCTTCGCCCTGAGTGTCCCGGGAGCTGAAAGACGGTTCTGGACGCGCCTCGCACCGATGGTGGTCCTGACGGCGTGGGTTGGGTGGATGGTGTACCGGATGGTGAGCTTCGTCTCCGATCCCGCCATCTGGCTGTCGGTGATCCGTCACTACTCCTTCGAGGAGATCGGCACCGGCCTGGCGCTGGCCTCGGCCCCGGGCGTCCTGCTGTTCCTGATGGTCCGCCGCGCCGCGCCGCTGCGCCCCCAGTGGGCCGGCGGATTTGCCCTCATCGCTGCGGGTTCGATGAGCTCGCTGGGGGGCCAGCTGACCTGTGACAGCCCCTGCCCGATCCACGCGGTGGTGCTGCACCTGATGCCGATGCTGGCGGTGGGGTTGCTTGGGGTGGGGGCCGGGTGGCTGCTGCTGCGGCGGTTCAAGTAGCGTCCGCCTCGTACAACGCCTTCGCCTCTCCCCGATCCATGATCCGCACGGCCACGACGATGTGGCCCCAGCCGCCGCAGCGCACGCCCACGTCGAAGCAGCCAGCCCGGTGGAACATGGGCTGGTCCGGGTCCAGGCCGGCGTACCATAGCTCCTGGATGGCGGTGACGGCCTGGGTCATCACCGGCAGCAAGAAGGCGCAGATCTTGGAAGGGGCCATGGCGGTGAGTAGGTTGCCGTCCCCGGAGAAGTAGAACCGGGTGCCGACGGTGTGCTTGCTGTTGCAGCCGCCGGACTCGACCACCTCCATGACGATGGTCTTGGCCTTCATCATCGGCACCGCGGCCATCACCTTGGCGTTGCGCGGGTTGGCTTTGAACAGCTCCATCTCTTCGTCGTCGTAGCCCATGTGGTTCTGGACCATCTGCCAGACCTGCTCGGGTAACGGTGAATCGCTCATGATCGTCCTCCTCGTCTCAGAGAGCCCTTTGGATCTCGTCAGCTAGCGCGGCTGGCGCCGCGAATGTGGGTTGGTTGCGGAACAGTTGGGAGATCAGGCCCAGCTCGTCCAGGTCCTGGACCAGCTCCCGGGCGGCCGCGCGGCCTTCACCGACGACCGGGTGGTGGGCGAAGAGAAGCTTCTCCGGCCGCAGCAGCCCGTCCCGGACAGCCGTCGGGACCTGCTCGGCGCAGACGCACCGGTTGCCGGGGCGCACCAGGCCGCAGTTGTTCTTCATGAAGGTGTGGAGCTTGGCGCGGGCCCGTGAGAGGCGCTTGCGGTAGGCGGCGGGCGTGATGCCGAGGATCTCCGCGGCCTCGCGGGAGCTGACCTCCAGGCCCTCGGCCAGGATGAAGGCGATGCGCTGCTCCCGCTCCAGACACAGCAGCATGCCCTGCAGGCAGGCGATGCGCATCTCCTTGTCGAGGGCGTCCCGCTCGGGCAGCCGCGACATGCTGCCGGGGGCCGCCTGGGCCGCCACGTCGATCATCGCCTCGAACTGCTCGAAGGTGACCTCCCGGCGCTCGGCCCGCCGCTTGCGGGTCGTGAGCAGGTGGTTGCAGGCGATGCGGTAGGACCACGTGGAGAAGGTGCTGCGCCCCTGGAAGCTGCCCAGCCGGGTCACGACCTTGATCAGGATCTCCTGGGTCGCGTCCTCGGCGTCGGCCGGGTGGTAGAGCATGCGCAGGGCCAGGCCGTAGATGTGGTCCTGCGTGCGCTCGATCAACGCGGCGAGGGCCTGCCGATCTCCATCCGTGGCCCGTGTTGCGAGTGATTCCAGTGAAGGCTGGTCGTGGGGTTCCGTCATGCTCTGGTCACCTGTTCGCGTTCGAGAGGCCGTTGCCTGCCTGTTTATCTTTAGACAACACGACCGCGTATTGTGTGACCGATCAGCACCGGATGGGGGTCAGATTTTTGTGCGAGGAGCTGCGTCGCCTCAGCGTTTGCCCCTGATCTCAGCGAGCTGTTCTTCCAGGCAACTGGGACAGAAGCCATGGGAAAACTTGGCTGTGGTGTGGTGGCTGACGTAGCTCTCGACCGGATGCCAATGCCCGTCCTCGTCCCGGATTTTCTTGCAGCACGAGCAGATGGGGAGCAGTCCCCGTAGCGTCTGCACCTCGTCCAGGGCTTGCTCCAGCGCTTCCGTCTTTTCCTTGAGCTGGTCGAGATAGCGGCTGTTGGCCAGCCCGATGGCGGCCAGATCGGCAAAGATACTGGCGATGCGGGCGTCCTCTTCGGTGAAATCCGACGGCTTGTTCGCCACGCCGATGATGCCCACGGTCTTCCCGTCGAGATTCAGCGGTGCGAACAGTACGTTGCGCATCGACATGTGGCCATCGGGCAGGTGGTGCGTCCAGGCGCTGTTGTCGAAGTCGTTCTCGTAGACCGCTCGGTTGGTTCGATAGGCCTCGGCGCGCAGCCCCCGGATCGGCATGGGCAACGTCGGATCGACGGAGCAGGGCATTCCCCCCGACTCGAGGAACAGCACCTCGTTCTCCTCGCCGTCATCACTGAGCAGGGCCACGTACCCGGAGACGGCGCCGAGGAGCTCGCAGCACTGGTCGAAGATGACGCGGGCTGATGCGGTGAATGTCCGCTCCGCCAGGAGCGCATGGGCACTGGCCACGATGCCGTCGAGCTTCTGCTCGACCGTCTTTGATTGGGTCACGTCTTGTTCCCCTTCGTGGATAATCTTGTCCTGGCAATAGGTTAATGGAGTTGTTGCGTCAGACCAAGGCTGGCTGCGACCGACGATGCAGG
>CAZDDH010000426.1:0-4256 GCA_964504165.1 uncultured Rickettsiales bacterium
GGGTCCAAGGGTCAAGGGCACTCAAAGAGACCTCGCGAGACGCAAGCCGAGGTTGTAGCGGTAGCCGGGGTCGTTGCTGTAGCGATTAGCGACCCGGGCGTACCTGGGATAGTTGCCCCAGGAGCCGCCACGGAGGACCCGGTAGGAGCCCGCCGACGGGCCCATCGGATCCGCCGACGTCCCCGACGGATACGACCCATTCCAGTCCCACACCCACTCCCACACGTTACCCGTCATGTCGTGCAGGCCCCAGGCATTGGCGCGCTTCCCGCCTACTTCATGATGACCCCCTTCCCATCCCTCTCCTACCCAACCTACTTCGTCTACGTCATCCGAACCCGAGTACACATGCTCCTCCCCACCTCGAGCCGCGTACTCCCACTCCGACTCCGTCGGAAGACGGTACCCGTTCGCTGAACGGTCCCACGTCACCGTCTCGCCCGAGATGCGGTACGCCGCGTCCAACCCCTCCAACTCAGATAGACGGTTGCAGAACTTCACTGCATCATGCCAGCTCACATTCTCCACCGGATTGCGTCCCCCTTTGAAATGGCTGGGGTTCTCGCCCATCACGGACTCGTACAGTCCCTGCGTCACCTCCGTCGTACCGATGGCAAACACCTGCGTGATCGACACCCGGTGACGGGTCTCGTCGGCGTCTCGGTCTTTCTCACCCGAGGGGCTGCCCATCCAAAACTTACCCGCCTCGATGGCCACCATTTCGTACCCGTGCGCATCGATCACCGCGCCGCCCAGGCCACCACCACCAAACACTCGCCCACCATGGGTCCGAAGCCACTCCCGGGCCTCGTCGGCGAACGCGATCTCGACGACGCTCTGCTTCCCGTCGATCGTCACCGAGACGTCCCCGTACTTCTCGACATACATCTCGGCGGCCGCGACCGCCTCGGGGCTTTCCGTCTCCAGGAACGTGGTCAGCGCGAACCAATCCTGTTGGGCGGAGTCTCGCAAAGACGCCTCGGCGGCCTCTCGGCGCTGCCGGCGGTCCGCTTCGATCTTCCGCTGCAGCTCGGCTTCCTCTTGTTCCAGACGATCGCGCTCGCGACGTTTTTGCTCCAACTCGGCCAGCTGGCGCTGGAAATCCACGCTCGTGCCTGTCGAAACCGTCGCAGCTCCCGCCGAGCCGCCCGAGGTCCCCACAGCCAGCACCATCGCGGCCAGATCCGGCCCGACCTCGTGGCCCTTGGACAACACTCGGTCGCCACCCGGGCCATGCAGCTGAGGCGTCTGCGTACGGTCTCGGACCAGGGCATACATCGCGTCGTTGGCGTAACTCATCGCCTCGTTCGGCGTGACCTGGCGATCCCCATCGTCGTCGGCCCAGCCCCGCAGCCCGCCCAGCAGCAGGTAGCTGAACGCCGGCCGCGCCACCCCGGGCAATGGCCCGGCAAACTGGTCTGCCTCACCGGCGCTGAGCACGGTGACCTCGGACGTCTGCACCGCGTAGTTCGGCACCAGGGGCTGCAGGCCGTCCACCAGCGCGTCGCCCAGGCCGCTCTTGCCGGAGAAGCAGGCGTCCAGCACCACGATCGTGTGCGCCTGCGTGCCCTGGCCCAGCGCGTCGAGTAACTCGGTCTGGGATAGGCCGCGGGCGTAGACGCTCGCGGCGGTCTGCATCGTGTCTACTCCAAGCAGCAACCCATCGCTGCCATCTTTGGAAGGAGCCCCGTGGCCGATGAACACCAGCCACAGCGTGCCGCCGGGGCCCGGCTTGGGCGCGGTCTTGTCGATGGTGGAGAGGATCCCCTCGCGGGTCCCGTCGTTGTCACGTAGCAGCGCGATCTTGCCCAGCGGCACCTTGCGCGTGCGCGTCAGCCACGCGTACCAGTCGTTGGCGTTTTGGATCGCGCCGGGGATGTCGTCCACGTAGGTGTAGTTCTCGATGCCGATGACGATCGCCGCGTCGTTCTCCCCGCCCCCTTCAGGGGGCGCCGGCGTCGACAGGTCTGGCCAGTCCGCGGCAGCCGCCAGGAACGGGACCACCAAGACCGGGAACAAGAAGGAAAATGCGAATCGAGGCATGGTACCCCCAGCAAAGCGAGTCATAGCGAACGCAAGGATAGCAGACGAAGAACGGACGGACGGTATTCAATCACGGTGGACGGGCCGGCCCACGCGCCCACGCGTTCCGTTTGGGGTCGGGCGGCATCTGGTGGATAATGGGGGAGAGGGAGAGACGAGACATGACCGAGCCGGCCCACAGAGCTGCGACCTACGAGGATCTGCTAAAGGTGCCGGACCGGAAGGTCGCCGAGATCATCGACGGTGAACTGCTCACCCGGCCCAGGCCCTCGTCTACCCACGCCAGGGCCTCGTCCGCGATGGGGAACTCCCTGTTCGGTCCCTTCGACCGGAAGCCCGGTACGCCGGGAGGCCCGGGAGGGTGGTGGATCCTGATCGAGCCGGAGCTGCACCTCGGCGCGGACGTCCTGGTCCCGGACCTGGCTGGCTGGCGACGCGAGCGGATGCCGGTGTTCCCCGACGTGCCGTTTTTCGAGCAGGCACCGGACTGGGTCTGCGAGATCCTCTCGCCTTCCACCGTACGCATCGACCGGATACGCAAGCTCCCGATCTACGCTAGGGAGAGCGTGAGCCACACCTGGCTCGTCGATCCACGGCAACAGACGCTCGAGGTGCTTCGGCTGGAGAACGGGCACTGGGTCATCGCGGCGCAGCACGAAGGGGCCGGGACGATCCGCGCCGAGCCCTTCGACGCGGTGGAGCTGAACATGGGGCGCTGGTGGCCGCCAGTCGAGGCGATCACGGAAGGGGATCCGACGCCGGAGCACAAGGAGTAGCTCCCTATCGCCCGCAGGGCTCCGCGGTGAAGGTGGCGTGGCGGTATGCCGAGACGTCCACCGCCGCACAGCTCCCCCCTGGGGACGCACGGTGTATGTCGCCGTACCCACGGCGGCGCCCGCCGGGTAGAAGGCCTCGCCGAAGTCGTCGGCAGCCTTGCAGTAGCCGCGCCACGGGTCGGTCGGGCCGAAGGACCGGCCGGCGGGGATGGCCACCGCCACGAGCCGTTCGTCCCCCAGGCTCTCATCCGCCAGCAGCACGCCGCCGTCGAGGCGCAGCTCGTCTTCGACGAATCCATCGCCGTCCATGGGCCACACCAGGTGCGCCACGCCGCTGCGCTGCACGCTGTACAGCTGGACCCGGGCTGGGGCGCTGACCCGGATCCGTGGCGCGATTTCTTCGCCTTCGCAGTACAGGTTGCGGCCCTCGGGGAGGTCGACCCATACGGCCAGTCCGTCGGCGCCGTGGCGCTGACCGTCTTGCAACCCCAGGCGCTCGTCCGGCGCGCACTCTCCCTGCTCGGCGGCCTCGACTCCGAACAGGTCCAGCGCGAACTTCGGGCCCGCCACGGGCGTCCAGCCCGCCTCGCCGGGATGCTGCAGGTAGCCGGTGACCCGGATCCCCTCGGGCCCGGGGGCGAGCTTCATGTGGAACCGCGCTGCGGTGGCGTGGATCCGCTCGCCTTGGTCGAGCTGGACCCCCGCATCCCCGAGGGGGCCTTCGAAGGTCGCCTTGAGGTAGTCGCCCACCTCGCCCGCGGCGCATCCACTCTCCCACACCGGGGCCTCGTGGCGCAGCAGGCCGACCCCCTGCTGGCCGACCTCCGCAGCGAACCGCGCGATCTCCCGGTCCAGCGACGTGGCCTCACGGTCCATCTCGTCCAGTCGGTCCTGCCGGACCGCCACCGCCGCGCAAGCAGAGCGCGTCCGGCGGTCGTAGTAGCCCTCCTCCCAAGAGCGGATGCTGCGCTGAATCCCGTCGCAGCGCGCCGTTGAGAGATGATCCGCACAGACCTTGCGGATCAGACGCTCCATCGCCTCGTCACGGGCGGCGCCCAGCGCAGTCGCCTCGTTGCCGTGGCCGTACCCCAGCTCGACGACGTAGCCCGGCGGCGGGGTCGTGGTGCAGGCGTCTTCAGTGTCGGTGGAGGAGGAAGGGGCCTTGCTCGAGGCGACCGTGGGAAGGGAGACGGCACTCAGCACCGTCACGAATGCCAGGGCGGGGAGCGCGCGGCGACGGCCGCGACCACCACGGGAGCACGCCGGGCCTGAACCGTCCGCGCGACCGGGGCTCCTGCCAGGGACGCCCCGGCCGGGAGCCCTTCCGAGCCAATGGCAGATCCTCTTCACAGGCATACGTCCTCCGGAGAACAAGTCACTTGACGCGTGGGGGGGGGGGGGGGCCGCGCCCCCCCCCCCCCGCCCCCCCCCCCCCCC
>CAZDDH010000427.1:0-4248 GCA_964504165.1 uncultured Rickettsiales bacterium
CACACCTCGGTGTAGATCTCGAACAGGTTGTCCAGGTTGTCCCCACTACTCACCGCCTCGGACAGGTGGTAGAGGCTGGTGGTCCCCCGTAGCTTGAGATTCTCCCGCTCCAACCGCGCCCGCTCCAGGGCCCGCGTGATGGTGGCGGCCACCTCCTTGAGCTTGAACGGCTTGATGATGTAGTCGTACGCACCCTGCTTCATCGCCGAGATGGCGGTATCGACGGTGCCGTAGCCGGTCATCAGAATGGTGGTGGGCGGAGAACGCAGCTGGGACACTTCACCGAGCAGCTCGATACCACCGAGCTCCGGCATCTTCATGTCCGTGAGGATCAGGTCGACCCGCTGGCGTTGCAGGATGTTCAGTGCATCCCGCCCGTTCTCCGCAAACGTGACCTTGTAGCCACGCATGCCGAGGAACTCCACCAGCATCTCGCGTATCGGCGCTTCGTCGTCGACCACGAGGATTCTTGGGGTCGCCGCCGTTCCTGTCGCTCCCGATTCCGGCGACATCCGTGCTCTCCTTGACCGGCCCGGATCCTATCACGCTTCGACCCATCCATCGACCACCGGCGCGGAACGGCTCCAGACGGCAGTTGCCAGTCGAAGCCATTTGGCATCAAACTGGAGGTTAGGAGCGCCTTCAAACCGCGGAGATTCCCCCTGCATGGCTCGATACGGTCCCGAAGACCAGAAGATCATGGAACGGCTCAGAGAAGCCGAAATCCTCATGAAAGAGGTGAAGAACGAGTTCGAGCTGTACTTCCTGCAGCAGGTACGCCGGACACCGGACCGGCGCGCGACCGAGCTCAAGCGGATGTTCCTGGATCTGGACTCGGCCCGCAGCACCAACACGCAGATCCGGTTCAAGAAGAACTCGCTCAAGGCCACCTACGGCAGCCTGACCCGCTACTGGCATCGGGTCCTCAAGCAGATCGAGGAGGGGACCTACCGCCGGCACATCGACATGGCCGACCGCCGGGAAAAGATGCGCGCGGAGATCCAGCGCCAGCAGCAGAAGCAGGCGGATCAGACCCGGGGCGACGAGGACGCCGGATCCGAGGAGGCCGAGGTTCCGGCGGCAGCCCTGCTGGGAGACGCCCGGACACGCCCCCAGCCGAAGAAGCCGCAGCGGCAGCTCTACGAGCCCGGCTCCCAGGAGCTAATGCAGGCATATGTGCGCGCCAAACGGGTCACCGGCGAGAAGGTGGACAACGTCGAGATGCGGCGCCTGTCCCTCAAGATCAAGCAGCACGCCAACGCCATCATGGCCCGCACCGGTGCCGGGCAGGTCAAGTTCACGGTGAGCGTCAAGGACGGCCAAGCCAAGGTCACCGCCGTCCCTCTGAAGAAGTGATCCCAGCGGCGACGGATCAGTAGCCGCGGTCCCCGTAGGTCATGCGCGCATCCGTCGTGTAGTACAGCCCCACCTTGCGCAGCCCCGATGCGTCACCGGGAGACGGCTGGTGGGTGATGTGCATCTCGCAGCCCCGGAGCTGGGGGAGGGCCTCCAGGGCCTGCTCCACGTGGGGTTCCTCCTTGGAAGCGATGGACAGGGCGATGAGCGTCTCGGCCAGGCTCAAGCTGGTGGCCGGCTCGTTCATCACGTTGCGTTTCATGGTGCGGATGCGGTCGATGAGCGGGGTGGGTAGTAGCTCCGTCTCCTCGTCGATACCCGCCACCACCTTGATGGCGCGGATCAGCACGGCGGACTCGGCGTGCAGCAGCTGGGAGTTGTTACCGGTGATCATCTTCCCGTCCGCTAGCTGGATCGACGCACCGCAGAACACACCCTTGTGCCCCTTGCCCCGATGGCGGGCCTCTTCTGCCGCTCGCCGGGCCGGCAACACCACGTCCCGCTGCTCCACGTTCAATCCCAGGTCCGTCAGCACCCGGTCCATGCGCTCCATGGTTTCCGGTTCCACGCCGCCGGCCACCAGGCCCTCGTTGTAGCGGTACCAGCGCCGGATGATCTCCCGCCCCGATGCCTCCTTGATCGCGTCCTCGTCCGTGAATCCTTCGATGACCGCGTTGACGCTGAGCTCCGTGGGCGAGCGGAAGTCTTCCATCGGGTCGTCCGCGCCGAGGATGCGCCCCAGGATGCCCCGCACCAGCCCGAAGTGCATGCGCTCGCGGCTGGAGGTGACCGCCGTGTCACCGGTGGCGTCCAGGTGGAAGGGATCCACCAACGAGCGGTTGTTCACGTCGGCCGCCGCGGCGTCGAAGGCCGCATTCACGGGGTGGCCGGGGGCCAACTGGGGCACGGGGAAGGTCATCCAGCGGGCGTATCCGGAGCGGATCTTGTCCCGGCGATCCCGGTGCAGCAAGGACAGGCACGTGGTGTGCTTTCCGCTCTCGATGCCCAGGCCGGTGACCAGCACGATAGGCCGGCGGGTGACGATACGCGGGAACCGGATCCAGCCGTTGCGGCCGACGATGCCGTCCAGATCCGCGGGGAAGCCGCCCAGCTCGGGCTGGGTGTAGACCCGGGCGCCCATGATCTCCAGGCGATCCCGGAGGTTCTTGGCCTCCCGCTGGCCGTCAAAGCGGTTGATCACCACCGTTCCGGCGTCCACACCGACGGCCTTCCAGCCATCCACCGCCTGCAACACCATCGAGTCGGCCGGGCGGCCGCCACCCAGGCTGGCCCGCAGATTGCTCTCACCGGTAAGGGCGCGGGCGTTGACGCAGATCAACACCTCCACCTGTTCACCGATGGACTGCAGGACGTGCAGCTTTGCGTTGGCGTCGTAGCCGGGCAGCACGCGCTCGGCGTGCCGGTCGAAGGCCATGCGGCCCTCGAACTCCAGATACAGCTTGTCTTCGAAGTGGCCCAGCCGTTCGAGGATGGCCTCACGCTGGGCGTCTAGATACCGGTCATTGTCAAAGGCGATCTTGGTCACGGAGCAACCTCCGGGGAGGGAATGTACTCCGGCCGTCAGGACTAGTCGAGGGAGATCATCGGCGTCGGCGAGCCAGGGCTACCAGGCCCATCGCTATTAGCATCCACGACGCGTGGCTGCTACCGCTGGTTGCCGTCGAACACTTGCAGCCGGTCTTCTCCTGGCAGTCCGGATCATCGCCATCGGGGATGCCGTCGCAGTCGTTGTCCTTGCCATCGTCGCACACCTCGTCCATGCCCGAGTGGACCTGGTCATCCTGGTCGTTGCAGTCGTCCCCCCCGGCCTCGGCGCCGTCGTGGCCGTCACCGTCCACATCCACCAGATCCCCGTCCACGCAGTCGTTGTCCAGGTTGTCGTAGGGGACCTCCTCGACGCCGGGATTGACGCTGGCGTTGTCGTCGTCGCAGTCCTCGCCGCACCCCGAGTATCCATCCAGATCGGCGTCGAATCCCTCGTCGATCTCTCCGTTGCAGTCGTTGTCCTTGCCGTCACAGGTCTCGATCTCGCCGGGGTTGACCTCCGGATCGTCATCGTCGCAATCCCCCTGGCACATGTTGAACGCATCGCCGTCGTAGTCCGCGTATTCGCTGGTGGTGGGGGTGCAGTCGTTGTCGATGTCGTCGCAGATCTCCTCGGCGTCGGGGTGGATCGTGTCGTCCTCGTCGTTGCAGTCGTTGGCGCACTCGGAGAATCCGTCGCCGTCGTTGTCCACCTCCCACTCCTCCAGGTCGCCGTTGCAGTTGCTGTCGATGCCGTCGTCACAGACCTCCGGGGCGCCGGGGTAGATCGCCGCGTCGGAGTCGTCGCACTCCTCGCCCTCGAGGTAGCCGTCGCCGTCGTCGTCGTCCTCCCACTCGTCCAGGCCGGCGGTGCAGTTGTTGTCGACGCCGTCGTCGCAGATCTCGGTGGCGCCGGGGTGGATCTCCGGGTCCGTGTCGTCGCACTCCTCGCACTCCAGGTAGCCGTCGCCGTCGTTGTCGAACTCGTAGCTGGCCAGCTCGTTGTCGCAGTCGTTGTCGGCGTAGTCGCACAGCTCGGGCGCGTTGGGGTGGAAGTTGGGATCGTGGTCGTCGCAGTCGCCCATCAGCGGGCTGTAGCCGTCGGCGTCCTCGTCGAAGGTCTCGTCGGTCATCCCGTCGCAGTCGTCGTCGATGCCGTTGGGCTGCTCCTCGGCGCCGGGGAAGATCGCGGCGTCCGCGTCGTCGCAGTCCGCGCACTCCACCCAGCCGTCCCCGTCGCCGTCGTCGGTCTCGTCCGCCGGGACCACGCCGTCGCAGTTGTTGTCTTGCCCGTCGCATTGCTCGGCCACCGCCGGATTGGTGTCCACGTCGTCGTCATCGCAGTCC
>CAZDDH010000428.1:0-4123 GCA_964504165.1 uncultured Rickettsiales bacterium
GTCGTGGCGGAGTTCGAGGGCAGCGACTAGGAGGCGTGTGACGACGACGCCGGCGACGACGACACGGGCGATGACGACACCGGGGACGACGACACCGGGGACGACGACGCCTGTAGTGACGTGGCGGTGACCCTCGATTTCGAATCGGGTACCCAGGGTTTCAGCCACTCCACGACCAACAACGGCCTGGACGATCCCTGGGACCTGGGCAATCCCTCGGACGAGAACTGCCGCTCCGGGAACCAGTGCTGGGCCACCAATCTCACGGGCAACTACCACAACTGTGACGCCGGGCAGCTGGTTTCGCCGGTCATCGACCTGTCGGCCTGCGCGGGTGCGCCCGAGACGGTCCAGCTCAAGTTCTGGCACCTGTACCGTTTCGAGCAAGCCTGGGACGGCGAGTGGTTCGACGGCGGCGCGCTCCAGATCTCGAGCAACGGAGGCGCCAGCTGGGAAGACGCGGCGCCAACCCCCGGGTATCAGGGGCAGCTCATGGGTATGTACCAGGAGTGCGGCGCCACCGCCGTGGTCAACGGCGGCAGCGCCTGGTCGGGCACCATCCAGGGGGACCAGTGGACCCAGGTCACCCAGACCTTGGGCCAGGGGTACATGACCGCGAACTTCCAGTTCCGCCTGATCTTCGGCGCGGACTCCATGGAGCGGGAAGAGGGCTGGTACGTCGATGACGCGGAGATCGCGGTTCAGTAGAGCGTGGCGCCCTCCAGCACCAGTAGCTGCTGCTTGCGCTGAACTCCCCCCGCATACCCCGTGAGCTTGCCGTCCTGGCCCAGCACGCGGTGGCAGGGGACGAGGATCGCCAGACGGTTGCCTCCGTTGGCGTCGGCCACCATGGTGCCCAGGGGGGGGGGGCAGGTCGTGGAGGTACAGCTTCATCGGCCCAGTTGGCCGCACACGCCGTTGGCCGTCAAGGGACCTCTTCGTACGTGCCATCTGCCCCGTCGAAGACGTACGTCTTGATGACCCCGTCCTCGACGACGATGGGGTCGGTCAGCTGGTAGCGCGTGCCGGTGAGCACCCACGAGGTGGGGGTCATGAAGGTGAAATCCACCTCGCCGGCCTCGGCCAGCACGGTGTCGGAGGCCCCGGTATCGAGGAAGTAGGCGTACTCGTCGAGCTCGGCGCTGTACCCCTCGCTGCCCAGCGTGATGCCATCCACCTGTGGCTCGATGAGCTGGAAGGCTTCCGGGGCCACGGTGATCGTCAGGGGGGCGCCCGGGGTGACGGTGACGGTGCAGATGGTCGGCTCGCCGCCCTCCTTGACCGAGACCTCGGCGGTCCCGCCGCCCATGGCCACGACGGTGGCCGTCCGGGGATCGATGGGATCGGGGATGACCGTCACCACGTTCTCGTCTGATGACTCCCATTTGGTTTGCACCAGATCGCTGGAGGTGGTCACGTTGCCCGGCTGGCCCGCCGTCAGCACCACCTCCTCGGTGGTGATCAGGTCCAGTTCGGTGCTACCGAGCTCCAGCGTGACCCCGCAACCCCACAGGCCGAATCCACAGGTGACGATGATGATTAACTTCTTGTAATCCATGAACGTTCTCCATTCTTTGCAACATCCCCACCGGCCTTCCAATAGACGTTTGGGACGCGGTTTCATTCGATGGTTACAATGGATGGAGTAGGTTCTGCGCCCCTGGACCGGGCGCTCCTCGACGAGGGAAACGGTGTTCGCAAAAAAAGAACCCAGGAAACCCTGGCTGTCGCCCTCGACCTACTATCTCGTCTCCAACCTCCCCGCCATCAGCTGCGCCCTGCTGTGGATCTGGATGCTCTCGGAGGACTCCTCCTCGGGTGACATGAAGGGGCTCGGCATCCTCTTCGCCATCGCCGGGACGATCTTGCTGGGATTCCCGTTCAGCATGTGGATGGGCGGTATCGGGCTATCGCTGATCGCCCACGCCCGTGCCCAGGGTGAGGACCTGGGTGGCATCACCGTAGCCACGGTCATCGCCTTCTTGCCCGTCATCGTGTCCGTGGGAGCGCTGATCGTCGTGCTGGCCTCCTCGATGCTGTGATCGGAGAATACAAGGAGATGCTCCTTCGGAAGGGAGGCCATGATCCTGCCCAGGTTCCCCGGTCGAAATCTGCCCATTTCGGTATCCGTGGTGCCGCTGTTGTGGATCGCGAGCCTCCTGGGGTGTCCGGATGGTCGCGGCGTGGCCACCCTCGACACGGCCATCTTGAACGGCGAATTGACGGATGATTTTGCCTCCACCGTTGCGCTCAAACTCTATGACCGCGAGGGTACGTGGTACTCCTGTAGTGGTGTCCTGATCGGCCCGCAGCACGTCCTCACCGCCGCCCACTGTGTCCCGGAAGGATTCGATATCGAGCGGAGCCGGATCGTGTTCGGAAACGACTACCTCGACCCATTCGAGGAGTTCGGAATCCAGAGTTTCGATATTCCTTCCGACTATGGCGCCGACGGCATCGATTGGATGGACTTCTACCCGGATCTGGCGCTCTATCGACTGGACGGCTGCCCCGTGAGCGCTCCATCCCCCGTGAATCGCGATCCCCTATCGAACGATGAGTTTGCGGGGTCCGATCTCCAGATCGTCGGATTTGGGAGAACCGACGATGGCGTGGCATCGGATGGCCGGAAGCGGAGGGGATCGTTCACCGGCGTGACGGTTACCGAGGAGGTCATCTACTACGCCCCGAAGGATTCGTACGGGACCGCCATCGGTGACTCCGGAGCCCCGGTTTTCCGGGTCACGGAGGATGGCCCGAGGGTCATCGGCATCCATCGGGGGCACGGCGGCGAGGGCAGTGAAGGCACCCGGATCGACACCTATGCCCCCTGGTTCGATCTCTACCTCGGGCTCTATGACGATTGTGGAGGGGCCGGTGATCCCGCCGGGGAGAGCGGCCACTGTAGCGTCGGGCCCGGCCGGGTGCCCTGGTCCCCGTGGTGTTGTGGGCTGATCATCGCCCTCGCTGTGGGTGTCTGGGCCCACCGCCGTGGCGGAGCAGGGCGTCGGTGATCCGGCGGGTCAGAGCCCCTGCACCGTGTCCTTGATCGCCTGGGACAGCTCGGGGTCGGCCGGATCTTCGTATCCCCACTCCCAGAAGCCGACCCCGGCCACGGTGGCCGAGTTGGCCAGCACGCTCGACGCCGGATCGAGCACCGCCTCGACCTTCATCTCCATGGCCGTCGGCGTGGTCCACCAGCCGCCGCCCACGTTGGCCTCCATGTAGTCGGGATCGGGGGTGGTGTCGTCGGCGTTGGCCGGCGCGGAGTACCACGGCGCGCCGCCGTTGGCGTAGAAGGGGAGGGCGACGATGATCTGATCGGCCGGGTAGCCGTGGTCGACGATGTAATCCAGCGCCCCCTTGCAGGAGGCCTCGATGGTGTCGCCGCCGAACATCTGCAGGGTCTGGCCCGGGTTGAGCATGGGGCCGTTGGCCGGGTTGGCCCAGTCGTAGCAGAAGTAGACGGCGTAGTCCGAGTGCTCGTCCAGCTCGTCCCAGACGTATTCGGTGAGCAGGTAGCCGGGGCTGACGCCGAAGAGCACCAGGTGGTCGGGGTCGTTGGCCTTGACCCGTTCGTACACGGTGCGCACCAGGTTCAGGTGCTGCTGGGGTTCCTCCCCGCCCCAGGGGAACTCCAGGTCGATGTCCACCCCGTCGTAGCCCCAGCTGTTGATGGCGTCCACGACGTTGTCGGCGAAGGTGTCGGTGAGCACGGGGTCGGCGGCGATGACCTTCATGCCCCACGAGTGGTTGGCGCCGCCGATGCTCATCACGATCTTGCGGTTGGCTGCGTGCACCTTGTCCGCCAACCCGGCGTTGCGATAGGTGTCGAAGGAGCCCACCCCTTCGAGGGCGGCGGTGTTGGCGTCGGCGTTGACGAAGGCGTGGATGACGACATCGACGGCCGTGTAGTCCAGGTCGTCCAGGGCCGCCGCGCCGCCCACCGCCATCTCCAGGATGTAGCCCATCACCTGGGCGCCGTTGTTCGGGCCGCTGTCATCGTCGTCGGCCGTATCGTCGTCGTCGGTGGAGTCGTCGTCATCGTCGTCGGTGGAGTCGTCATCATCGTCGTCGGCCGTATCGTCATCATCGTCGTCGGCCGCGTCGTCGTCGTCCGCGT
>CAZDDH010000429.1:0-4092 GCA_964504165.1 uncultured Rickettsiales bacterium
TCACCACGATGGGGTGCGATGCGCCCACGTACGATGACGACGACATGGACGACGACAGCGGCGATGACGACGCCGCCGACGACGACACGGCTGACGATGACGACGACGATTCGGCCGACGACGACACGGGGGATGACGACACCAGCGCCCTGGACGGGGACGGGGACGGTTGGATCGCGGAAGTGGACTGCGACGACACCGATCCGGCCATCCACCCGGACGCCTTCGACTGGTGCGGCGACGGCATCGATCAGGACTGCTCCGGTACGGCGGACGACGCCCACGTGCGCCTGCAGCCCCCGGCCGAATCGAGCCACCCGTTCACCTATGGGATGCCGGCCCGGGGGGAGTACCGTGGCCTGGGGGTCCTCGACCTGGTGGTCGCCACCTACCAGCTGGAGTTCTACCTGCTCCACGGCAACGGCGGCGGGTTCACCACGGCGGAACAGATCGGCAACCAGACCATCGCCACGGGGGTGCTCGGGGGGGACTTCGACGAGGACGGAGATCCGGACGTCATCGGCATGCTGCAAAACGGTTGCCCCGCGTCCCGGTTCGACAACGACGGCAGCGGGAACTTCGGGCCGGGCGTGCTCGTCGAGTGTACCGGGGTCCCGGATCGGGGCGCGGTGGCCGATATCAACGGCGACTCCCATCTGGACCTGCTCTTCATCGACGTCGTCAACCTGTCGATACGCGCCTTGCTGGGGGCGGGGGACGGCACCTTCACCGAGGGGGCGGCGATGTCCCTGTCCGTGGTTCCGTGGGAGGTGGAGATCGCCGATCTGGATGGCGACCATCCGGATCTGGTCGTCTCGGGCACCAACGGTGGGGTATCCACGATGATGGGAGCCGGGGACGGCTCGTTCACCGAGGGGGCGATCATGGGCGGCAGCGGCAGCCTGGAGATCGGCCTCGCGGATGATCTGGACCAGGACGGTCACGTGGACGTGGCCGTCATCGCCAGCAGCGGGGGCCTGGAGGTATCGCTGGGGCACGGCGATGGATCCTTCGATGCGCCCCAGGCCTACGCCGGGGTCTCCGGCGCCCTGAACGGCGCGACCCTCGATCTGACCGGGGACGGCTCCCCGGAGATCGTGCTGACCCCTTTGGGGGGCCTGGGGGTGCTGATCAACGACGGCGGTGGCTTCGACGACCAGCTGTTCCTCAACTACACCCTGGGAGGCCTTGCGCGGCCGGTGGCCGTGGATCTGGACGCGGACGGGACCGACGAGTTGCTGGTCATCGCCCCAGGCCTGCCCGGCTATCTGGTCTTCCGTACCTGCCCCAGCTGATAGAAGGTCACTTCCTGCGTCACCAGGCCCGGCACATCCACGGTGGTCGCGGTCTGCCGGCAATCGAATCCGCTCTGGCGCATGCGGCCGATGAATCGCTCCACCACCAGGCGCTTGCGGTCCACCAGCGTCACCACACCGTCGCTGGCCAGCGTCCCCTCGATTACCGAAAGCAGGGCGTCGTGGAAAAAGTAGTCATAGGCCACCTCGGCACCCAGGATGCGGTCGTAGGGGCCCGCGCTGCCGGCGTCCGCCCAGTCCATCAGTAGCGGCGTGTAGCGGGTTGGCGGGAGCCCGTTGGCCGCGGCGCGGGCCGCCGCGAACTCCAGGGCCTTCGGCTGGTAATCGCTGAAGGTGACGTGAGCGCCTTGCCGGGCCGCCGCGATGCCGGCCAGCCCCAGCCCACAGCCCAGCTCGATGACTCGTTCACCGTGCAGGGAGGGACCCTCTAGCAGCTGCCGGGCCAGGGCCACAGAGGAGGTGGTCAGCCCCCACCACAGGGAGATGCGGTCCGGTGGATCGTCCTCCAGCACCGTTGGCTGGCACAGCTGGAGGGTGTGCCCACCCACGTCGAACGCGGTGAGCCGGGTGTCCGTCACGGCCGCGTCCGGTCCATCAGCAGGGAGTACTCGGCTGCCTGCAGACCGCTGGCGGCGGCCAGCTCGGTGCCGATGGCGCCGGTGCCCGTATCCGCGCCGACCACGTACAGGCCGCGGATGGGCGTGCGGAATGACGGCCGCTGCTCGCCGCTCTGCCCGGGGGTCTGGGCGATGCCCACCGACTCCCCGGTATGGCCCCGCCCGCTGGCCCTGGCGATCTCGGCCTGGGCCGATATCTCCCGCCGCAAGATGACGTGGGGCAGGCGCGGGAACAGCCGCTCCATGCGGTGCTCCAGGCCCACCAGCATTCGCTCCGCGTCCTGCTGGCGGTCCACCTCGGAATAGAACAACGTCCCGGCGATGACCACCTGCTTGCCCGGAGGTGCCAGGCCAGGATCGAAGTTGCTGGGCACCGTCACGTAAAAGCCGTTGCTCAGCCCGTGGAGCCGGTCGCCGTGGATCCTGGCGCAGACATCATCCGGGTGTCCGCCAGGCATGGAGAACAATACGGGGTAGGGGACCACCGCCTCGTCCAGCGTGTAGCGGATGCCCACGCCGGCCAGGGAGTTGGTCAGCGCGCCGGCCTTGCGTACATACGTTTCGTCCAGGTGCTCCTCGCCCACCAGCGCGACCGTGCGCTGGATACCCCCGTTGCAGAACACGACGTCGGCGGGGAACCGTTCCCCCCCGGCCACCACACCGGTCACCCGCCCACCGTCCGTCTCGATGCGGTCCACCCGACAGCCGTAGCGGATCGTGCCGCCGTGGCGGCGGATGCCGTTGGCCAGCATCTCCACCATGCCCAGGCAGCCCCCCCGCGGGTAGCCGATCCCCGCGCCACGCACGATACGCGCGAAGCAATGGGCCATCTCCCGGGCGCTGCCTTGGTCGTACGGGATGACGAAGGCGAGCAGGGACAGCAGGTTGAGCAGGTTGAGGTAGGTGGGGTCCGCCGTGTAGCGCTTGCCCCACTCCCGCAGCGTACAGTCGGCCTCGCCCCGGTCGAAGGCGGGCCCGCCGCGGTACAGCTCCAAGAAATGGCGGGCCGCCCCGGGGATAGCCCGCTTGCGGACGCCCACGCCGCGCACCAGCTTGGCAGCGTCCAGGACCGATTCGAAGCGCCCCGGGAACTCGAACACCCGGTTCCCCAGGCTCACCCGGGCCACCGGATCTTTGACGATGAACTGCAGCGGTTCGCCCAGGATTCGCGCCACCCGGGCGATCTCGCCGCCGCTGCTCATGGAGAACATGTGGGGCACGAAATCGACGGTGAAGCCGTCCCAGCGGTCTCCGCCGACCTTGCCCCCGGGGCCGTGCCCCGCCTCCAGCAGCGTCACCTGGACGCCACGGGTCACGAGCCGTGCCGCACAGGCCAGCCCACCCATCCCCGATCCGATCACCACCGCGCGTGGTCCGTCCGATTCCATCGTCTCGCACTCCAGCAAACGGGCACTGTACCGCCACGGCTCGATGGGCGCCAGCCGTCGGCTGTCCGGGGGCCTGGCTGATACACTCCGCACAACGCAACGCGGGAGGCGGCGTGGCTCCAGGTATCCAGCTCGAAACCGTCCGGGGCCTCTACGGTGAGGACTCGGCCCATGATCTCGACCACGTGCTGCGGGTGCTCGCCACCGCGGAGCACATCGCCGCCGCCGAGGGGGCCGACATGGCCATCGTGCGTACGGCCGCCCTGCTCCACGACGTGGCTCGGGAGCACCAGCGCCTCACCGGCGAGGACCACGCCGCCGAGGGTGCCCGGCGAGCCCGGGAGCTGCTGTCGGGGCAACCGGCGGAGTTCGTCGAGGCGGTCTGCCACGCCATCGAGTCCCACCGCTTCCGCGTCGAACGCCCGCCGCGGACCGTGGAGGCCAAGGTGCTGTACGACGCGGACAAGCTCGACGCCATTGGCGCCATCGGCGTGGCCCGCGTGTTTGCCTACGGAGGGCACCACGGAAGGCGGTTGTGGGCGGAGGACGGCGAGGGGGAGCACACGGCGATCCAGGAGTTCCGCGTCAAGCTATCCCGCATCCAGGAGAGGCTGATCACCGAGACCGCACGGCAGATTGCCCGCCAGCGTCACGACTACATGCTGGGGTACTTCGAGCAGCTCGAAGCCGAGGTAAAGGGCCGTCTCTAAAGGGTTTTTCGGGTTTTTCGAGTTTCGCTTGTCCAGGTAGCTATCGGCTATAATTCTGAAA
>CAZDDH010000430.1:0-4085 GCA_964504165.1 uncultured Rickettsiales bacterium
CCATGGGCTCGGCGGCGAGGGGCTCGGCGGCCATGGGCTCGGCGGCGAGGGGCTCGGCGGCCATGGGCTCGGCGGCGAGGGGCTCTGCGGCCATGGGTTCGGCGGCAAACGCCTCGGCAGCAAAGGACTCGGCGGCGGTATTGCGGATGACCGCCTCGGCGGCGGCGACATCGGCGACGGCCTTGTCGGCTGCCCCGGCATCGGTGGGATCTTTGATCGACGCTGCGAGGGTGCGTGCGGCGGCAACGACCTCGGCGCGGGCACGGTCGGCCATCGCCCGTTCGGTCCCCGTGGCCTCCGCCTCGGCTTGCGGCTGGGTGTCCATCACGGTGCGTGCGGCGGCGAGCCGGGCGACGGCTCCGGCGAGCGTCTCACGCATTGTTTCGTCCTGAACCTTCATCGCGCGGCGATATAAAGCGGCCAATTCGGTGACGTCCATGCTGAACTCCCTTGACAATATATTCACATTGCGGAAAGCGACCCCGCACATTTGTATATCAACCTGCCGGCGTTTTGGAAGGTGTGCTCGCAAATATTCCAATATTTTATCCAGTAGCATCGGCCCTTCTCATATCGCCGGGAGTGGTATCCTCTGCCGATGCCAATTGCGCACCACGGTAAACAGGACGTGATCGGGGCCCGCGTCCAGCGCGTCGACGGCCGGATCAAGGTTACCGGCGCCGCCCATTACGTGGATGATCAGACCCCTGCGGGGTGCCTGCACGGGGCCACAGTCCGTTCGGCATCGCCCCACGCGCGGGTCATCGGGATCGAGCGGGATCCCTGCTTTGACTGGTCCACCGTGATCATGGCCACGGCAGTAGACATCCCCGGCCAAAACGTGGTGCAGGTGTTGAGCGGCGATCAGCCGGTCCTGGCCGACACGGAGGTCCGGTTTGTCGGGGAGCCCGTGGCCCTGGTCGCGGCCCCGAACCGGGAGCTCGCCATCGAGGCGGCGCGCCATGTGCGGGTGGCCACCGAGGAGCTCCCGGCGCTCTTCGATCCGGAGATCAGCGAGGGCCACCGCGTCCGTGTAGCCGGGGCGGACAATGTGTTGTGGCGCACCGGGCTGCACAAGGCGCCACCCCCGGATGCTCCCGCCATCGCCGACTGCCAGCTCGTCGAGGGCTGCTATCAAACCGGCCATCAGGAACAGCTCTATCTGGAGCCCCAGGGAATGCTCGCCGAACCGCGCCCCGGGGGGGGCATGACGGTCACCGGTTCGATGCAATGCCCCTTTTACGTCTCGTGGGCGCTTTCACAGATGCTGGGGCACGAGCGCAACAACGTCGTGCAGGCCGTCACCGGCGGCGCCTTCGGGGGCAAGGAGGACTTCCCGTCCTTGGTTGCCTGCCATGCCGCGCTGCTGGCCCATGCCTCGGGGCAGCCGGTCAAGTTGATCTATCGCCGTGACGAGGACTTGAGAGTGTCGAGCAAGCGGCATCCTGCGCGGATCCGGCTGCGGAGTTGGATTGGGCGCCGGGGCGAGCTGCGCCGTCTGGACGCTCAAGTCCTGATGGATGGTGGTGCCTACAACACCCTCTCGCCGCTGGTGCTGTCCCGGGCGGTGGTCCACGCGGCCGGCCCCTATCGATGGGACGAGGTCACGGTCCAGGGGCGAGTGGTGGCCACCAACACCCCGCCCAACGGTGCCTTCCGGGGGTTTGGCGGCCCCCAGGTGGCCTTCGCCATCGAGCGCCACATGGACCGCATCGCCAGCGCCGTGGGGTTGGACCCGGTGGAACTACGGCGCATCAACTTGCTGCGGGACGGCGACGTGAGCGCAACGGGCCAGGTGATGAACGACTGTGGGGGAGTGGCGGTGCTGCGCGAGGCGGTGGCCGCGTTGTCGGACGAACCCCCGCCGCCTCCTGGCGGCCGGGTATCACAGGGCCGCGGCCTGTCGATGGCCTTCCACGGGTGCGGGTTCCTGGGCCACGACGAGGTGTTCCAGCGGCGGCGGTTAGGGGTCCTGTTGGCCGGCGATGGGGTGGAGATCCGGACGAGCACCGCCGAGCTGGGCCAGGATTCGGAGACGGCCCTGTGCCAGGTGGTGGCACAGGGACTGGGGGTACCGATGGGCCGCGTCCGCGTGGCCCCCCGGGATACGGGCCGGGTACCTGACTCTGGCGCAACCGTGGCTTCGCGAACCTGCACGGTCGTCGCAGGCCTGGCGTACAAGGCGGCGGCACGCCTGACGGCCCAGCTTCGTGCGGAAACCGGCCTGGATGATGGTGATCTCGATGCCCTGTTGGCCGCCCGAACCGCAACCACGCCGCTGTACGTGGAGGCCGAATACAGTCGCCCGCGGCAGGCGCCGTGGGACCCGCGATGGAACTGGGGGCAGGCATACGAGACCTACGGGTGGAGCTGCACGGTGGTCGATGTGGATGTGGACCGGGACACGGGCCAGGTGAGCTTCCGTCGAGCCGTGGTCGCCACCGACGCGGGCCGGGTGATCAATCCCACTGCCGTGGAAGGCCAGATCCACGGTGGCACGCTCCAGGCCCTTGGCTGCGCGACCATCGAGCGGTTCGGTCACCATCCTGCGGGGGGTGTGGCCACGGACCGTCTGGGTACCTATTCGGTGCCCACCGCGCTGGATGCACCGGAGATGGTGATCCGGCTGGTGGAGATCCCGTTTGCCGGCGGAGCGTTTGGCGCCAAGGGTGTGGGTGAGATCCCGATGAACGGCCCCGCGGCGGCCGTGGCCCAGGCCGTTGAGGGTGCCCTGGGGGTCGTGCTCGAGCGGCTGCCGATGACCCCCGAGCGTGTCCTCGCAGCGCTAGCCAAACATCAAATCCGGTAATGGTCGGCGTAGGCGTCGAGCATCGTGTAACGCTCCCGGAACTCCGCGAGATAGATGTGGTAGGCCGGGCACAGGCAGCTGGCCTCTGGGCACGGCTGCGGATCGGGCGGTAGCGTCCATGTGCCGTCCATCAACTCCCCGACATCACCCATCTCGCACTCGTAGCAACGCGCGACGCGCCCATCCATGGTCACCGTGATCTCGTCGGTGCCGGCGTAGCACGGCTTGCCCCGAGGGTTGGCGGCGTCGATGCCGTAGGCGAATTCCTCGGGCGAGTAGAACACCTCGTGCAGCAGGCTCCGCTCGTCCGCCGTGTAGGCCTGGGGATACTCCCGGCCCTGGTACGGCTCCATCAGCCCCTCGATGCGGATGTCGTAGCCCTCGGAGCGGAAGCGTTCCACCAGGGGCACCAGGCCGTTCAACGCCCCCGGCGTGGCCACGGTGTAGACGAATGCCGGGCAGCCCGCGTCGCGCAGCGCCGCCAGGTTGCCCAGGAACCGGTTCAGGGTGATGTACTCGGGGTGGAACGAGCAGGCGAACGACATCTTGCGGGTGTCCATCCTCCCCAGGTAGCGCCGGGGGGGGATGGAATTATTGGTGATGACCTCGCAGCGTGCCACGTTGGAGCGGCCGGCAATATCCAGCACGCACTCGATGGCCCACCGATCGATCAGGGTCTCACCGTCGAAGTTGACCCGCACGATGAGCGTGTCATCGAGGGTCTCGAGTGCGTCCCAGATCCGGCGAGTCTGGCGGAGGGCAGACGCGTCGTAGGGCCGGCGCTGGGGCGTCTCGGTCACGCAGTAGGAGCATTTGAAGTTGCATACCAGCCGCGAGGCCGGATCCTGGACATTGCGGTAATTGATCCGAAGTGTTCCGCCGCTGGTCAGCCGCATGGCAGCGCTCTCCTCATTCATGGGGCAGGGCCGATCATAATCGTCAACCGTCGAGTCTGCAGGCTGGGATCGGATCGGCGGCCCCGCGGGGATGGACTCGGGCATCGGTTCCATCGGCGCCGCCCGGATCTTGGGCGATATGCGATAATCCATGCCAAATCCCCGTCATAGGAGCACAAAGATGAACCAGACCTACCGCTTGCTACTTTGCATGGTATGGGTCCTCTCGCTGCCCCTGTCCGGCTGTTCCCCAGCCTCGTTGGACCTCAACGAAGACGATGACGACGCCAGCGGCGACGACGACGATGCCAGCGGTGATGATGACGATGCGTCCGACGACGACACCGGCGACGACGACACCGGCGACGACGACACCGGCG
>CAZDDH010000431.1:0-4076 GCA_964504165.1 uncultured Rickettsiales bacterium
CCTTGGGGACCAGCCCCGTGACGGCGGCGAAGAAGCCGGTCATCACGATGTTGACCACCAGCTTGCGGCCCAGCTCCTCGGCGAAGCGGGTCGCCGGGATGCCGAAGACATTGGTCGTGCCCTCGGGGACCTCGACCAGCTCGTCTTCGACCAGCAGCATGCCGCCTTCACGCAGGTCGCCGCCGTACTTCATGTATGCCTCTTGGGACATGCACACGAGGATGTCGGCCTCGACCAGGTAGGGGTAGAGCACGTCGTCGTCGGAGACGATGACCTGGCAGCTCACGGCAGAGCCGCGGGCTTCCGGCCCGAAGGACTGGGTCATCGTGGCGCTCTTGTCGGAGAAGATGGAGGCCGCCTTGCCCAGGATCATCCCGGACATGATCACGCCCTGGCCACCGAGTCCACCAAATTTCACTTCAGTAATGGCCATGGTCTCAACCTCCGTACCGCTGGTAGCTGTCGCCCAGGCGCTCGCTGTAGTAGTCGTTCATCCGGTCCAGGTAGTGCGGCGCGTCGATGTCGACGAACTTGCCGACGGCGATCTGCTCGCGCATGCGCAGGTCCAGGGCCGGATCGGAGGGATCGGCGCCGTTCATCTTGACGCTCTTCTCCTTGTAGTACTTCATCTCCGCCAGGCCATCGCCCAGGCGATTGCGGCGCTGATAGAGCGTCGGGCAGGGGGCCACGACCTCCACGAAGGAGAAGCCGGGCTTCTGGATCGCTTCCTTCATCGCCTTGGTCACCTGACGTACGTGGAAGGCGGTCCAGCGCGCGACATAGACGGCGCCGGAGCTGGCCACGAGCTTGGGCAGGTTGAAGGCCGGGTCGTAGTTGCCGTAGGGCATCGTCGACGCGACGGTGCTGGCCGGCGTGGTGGGAGCCACCTGGCCGCCGGTCATGCCGTAGATGAAGTTGTTGACGCAGATCACCGTGATGTCCAGGTTGCGGCGGGCCGCGTGGATCAGGTGATTGCCGCCGATGGCGGAGAGGTCGCCGTCACCGGAGTAGACCACCACGTTGAGCTTGGGGTTACCCAGCTTGAGGCCCGTGGCGAACGCGATGCCGCGGCCGTGGGTCGTGTGGTAGCTGTCCACCTTGGCGTAGCCGGCGACGCGGCCGGTGCAGCCGATGCCGGAAACGATGGCCATGTCGTCCAGCGAGATGCCGGTCTTGTCGATGGCGCGGGCGAAGCAGTTGACGGTGGTGCCGATGCCGCAGCCGGGGCACCAGATCGAGGGCATCCGGTCCATGCGGAGCAGGCCTTCGACGGGATTGGTGGGCTGATCGCCCGTGTTCGGTGCGTTGTTGGTCATCGTGCTGCCTCCTCGATCGCCTTGAGAATGACCTGAGGCTCGTGGACCGTACCACCGGGGTGCGGCACCGAGACGACCTTGTCGATACCCACGAGGCGCTGGGCCTCGAGGACCACCTGGCCCATGTTCAACTCGGGGAAGACGAATTTGCCCACGTTCTGAGCGATCTCCTGGAGACGCTTCTCCGGGAAAGGCCACACGGTCTTGAGACGCATATGGCCGACCTTGAGGCCGTTTGCACGGGCCGCCATGATGGCCTTGACGCCCACACGGCTGGTGATGCCGTAGGACAGCACGACCACGTCGGCGCCGTCGATCTCGTCCTCGTCCCAGTCGATGATGTCATCGACGTTGTTGTCGATCTTGCCCAGCAGATGCTCCTGCATCTTCAGGTGGGTCGGGTAGTTCATCACGGGGTAGCCGCGATGGTCGTGGGTCAGCCCGGTGACGTGGTAGCGGTAGCCGTCGCCCGCCTTGGCGAAGTCAGGGACGATGTCCCCTTCCTTCATCTCGTAGGGCCAGTACTCGCCGGGGGCCTTGTCCGTGTAGGCGCGGTTCCAGACCTCGATCTCCGAGGCCTCGGGGATGTCCACGCGCTCCAGCATGTGGCCGACGCACTCGTCCGCCATCAGGAACACGGGGCAGCGGTACTTCTCGGACAGGTTGAAGGCCCTGATCGTGAAGTCGAAGCACTCCTGGGGCGAGGACGGGCAGATGGAGATGCACCGGTAGTCGCCGTGGGAGCCGAACCGGGCCTGCATCATGTCGGCCTGGCCCACCTGGGTGGGGAGACCTGTGGAGGGGCCGGTGCGCTGGATGTTGATGAACACGCAGGGGGTCTCGAGGATCGCGGCCAGACCCACGTGCTCCATCATCAGCGAGAAGCCCGGGCCGGAGGTGACGGTCATCACCTTCTTGCCGGCGAAGGCGCCGCCGAGGATGGCGATGGAGGACGCGATCTCGTCTTCCATCTGGATGAAAACGCCGTTGCCCACCTTGGGGATACGGCCGGAGAAACGCTCGACCACCTCGGTGGAGGGCGTGATGGGGTACCCGGCGACGAACCGGCAACCGGCGGCGAGGGCACCCTCGCAGACGGCGTGGTCGCCATCGAGATAGTGGGAGCCCGTCAGGACGCCCGCGGGATCTGCTTTGGTGACTTCAACTGGCATTTGCGGGTCCTCCTAGATGTCGGTCCGAACGCCAAAGATGGCGAAGTCGGGGCAGTAGAGGCCGCACAGGTCGCAACCGTTGCAGGCTTCGGAGTTGGTCAATCTGGGCGGGTGATAGCCCTTCTTGTTGAAGACGTCCGACATGGAGAGCGCGTCCGTCGGGCAGAACTCGACGCAGAACGCGCAACCCTTGCAACGGTCGTCCTCGATATAGACGGTACCCGTCCGTTTCTTTTTCTTGGGCTTGGTAGCCTCAACCATCTGCTGTTCCTTTCGTGGTTCGCAGTCCTGGTCTGTTCATTACGTTCTAAAGGTAAGAGCCGCCAGGCAGCCCCCGGCTATTTACCGGGGACTGCCAGCGGCTTCAAGCTGCCTGCAGGTGCAGGCGGCGGCGAGCTGGGCAGGGGCCCGGCTCGGACTTACTCCATGTCCGTCCCGAAGGTGATGTCGTCCCACGGGTGACGATACAGGGGCTGCTTGTGCAGCTTCTGATCGATGACGTGGCCGACGATACCGATGGTACGGGCGAGGGCGAACAGGCCGTTGAGCACGCCGATGTCGACGAACTCCTGGACCTCGTCGTCCGTGTAGGTGCCGATGTTGCGCAGCATGTCCACGCACAGCACGCCGATGGCACCGTCCACGTTGAGAATCAGGTTGCCCTTCTTCTGCGTGGTCAGGTCCTGCACCGTGAAGGCGTAGTCCAGCAGGTCGGTGTTGGGGAAGTTGTTGCGGGCGTACTTCACCAGCTCGGTCACGCGGATGTCGGGGTTGTCCACGCTCTTGATCTTGTGACCGATACCCTGGATGTTGCGACCCGCGGCCTTCTCCGACTTGATCAGCTGGATGGCGGTCAAGCCCTTGCGCCAGCCGGGGTAGAAGGTCTGGGCCGCACCGTCCACGGCGCCGCCGAAGCGGGGGCCGATGGGCAGCAGGCCGGCGCACAGGCAGGAGATGACGTCCTTGCCGGCGCGCGCGGTCACGATGGCGTTGTGGGCCGCGGACACGGCGGGGCCGTGGTCGGCGGCGATCATCACGACCATCTCCAGGAAGCGGGAGGCCCACTTGGGCATCTCCTGCTTGAACCACAGCAGACCGATGACGTCGCCGAGGCTGGCGTCGGCCGGCTCGAGGATCTTCGACAGCGCCTTGCCGCCGAACATGATCTCCTCGCCGCGGTCGTCGGAGATGGTGCCGATGTAGCTGGCCGGACGCCGGACGAGGCCCTTGGCCAGCGCCACCGAGAAGTCCATGGGCAGCTCGAGGGGCTCGATGGTCGGCTCCTCGCCGATCGCGCCCTCGTTCCGCATCTTGGTGTAGACCTGGTTGATCAGGTGGCCGAAGTCGTTGAAGGACTCGGGCACGTAGGCGCCGGCCTCCTTCAGCGCGGCGTTCTTGGCCGGGGCCGTCTCGGCGGCGGCGTCGGCGCGGGCGCCGGCGTGGCCGAACTGGATCTCGGTCTTGAACGCGGAAGCGCAGGTACCGGTGCACCAGGCGACGACAGGCTTGGTCAGCTTGCCGTTCTTGAGGTTGTCGACGATCTCGTACTCCTGCGTACCACCGACCTCACCGAGGATGACGATCATCT
>CAZDDH010000432.1:0-4046 GCA_964504165.1 uncultured Rickettsiales bacterium
CGCTGAGCATGCGCACCAGGGCGAACAGTAGGGCCGTGATGGCGGCCAGCGGCCAGCGATGACGTTGGAGCACGGGGTTCTCCTTTCCCGACGCGCAACGCGTGTTGCGTCGGAGACGAGCCGACGGTAGCATGCACCCCTCGGAATTTGAAGTGAATGAACACTCATTCAGGAGGTCGGAGAGATGCCAGAATTCAGGGTTGATGAACGCGATGCGAGTTTTGTCCTGTTCGAGTGGCTGGAGCTGGACCGGCTGTTGGCGCTGGAACGGTATGCCGATTACGACAAGGAAACCTTGAAGATGGTGCTCACGGAGGCGGCCAAGTTCATGGTGGAGCAGATCGCTCCGTTGAACGAGGAGGCCGACACCCAGGGCGCGCGCCGCGACGAGGACGGCAACGTCCGCTTCCCCGATGGTTTCTACGAGGCCTATCCCAAGTTCGTCGAGGCCGGCTGGTGGGCCCCCCACCGTAGCGCCGAGTACGGCGGTATGGGGCTGCCTGAGCCGGTGGGCTTTGCCTGCAACGAGTTCCTCGACAGCGCCTGCGCCGCCTTCGGCCTGATCCCCATGCTGACCACCGGCTGCGCCAACCTCGTCGAGCACTTTGGCACCGACGAGATGCGGGCCCTGTACCTGGAGAAGATGTACACGGGGATATGGGGCGGCACCATGTGCCTCACCGAACCCCAGGCCGGCTCCAACGTGGGCGCCTCCACCACCAAAGCGGTGCAGGAGGGGGACCGCTACCTCATCGAGGGCACCAAGATCTTCATCACCAACGCCGAGCACGACCTCACCGAGAACATCTGCCACGCCGTGCTGGCGCGGGTGGAGGGAGACCCGGGCGGCACCCGCGGGCTGACCCTGTTCATGGTGCCCAAGTACCGCCTGGACGAGGACGGCAATCCCGGCGAGTTCAACAACATCCGCTGCGCCAACATCGAGGAGAAGATGGGGATCCACGGCTCCCCCACCTGCCTGATCAACTTTGGCGACGGTGGCCCCTGCGAAGGGCAGATGCTGGGCGAGCAGGGCAAGGGCATGACCGCCATGTTCATGATGATGAACGAGGCCCGCCTGGAGACCGGCATGCACGGCCACGCCATCGCGGCGGCCGCCTACCACGCGGCGGTGGACTACGCCCACGAGCGGGGCCAGGGCCGCAGCCCGCTGGGCATGAGTAGCCCGGACGGCGGCCAGGATCCCATCATCGGCCACCCGGACGTGCGCCGCATGATCATGGAGATGCGCGCCTACGTGGAGGGCAACCGGGCCCTGCTGTACTACACCGCCTTCGAGGAGGACCTGGGCAAGTGGCTGCCGGCGGAGGAGGCCCAGATCCACAAGGACATCCTCGAGGCGCTGACGCCCCTGTGCAAGGCGTTTTGCACCGACTCGGGGTTGCGGGTCTGCGACCAGGCGATCCAGACCCTGGGTGGCTACGGCTACTGCAAGGAGTACGGCGTCGAGAAGTACATGCGGGACGAGAAGATCTACGCCATCGTCGAGGGCACCAACGGCATCCAGGCACTGGACCTGGTGGCCCGCAAGCTGCGGGCCCGCGACGGCGCCGCCGCCCGTGCCCTGCTGGGGCGCCTGGGCAAGGGCGTGGCCGCCATCAGCGAGTGCGGCAAGCTCGACGAGCTGGGCGAGCGCCTGATGAATGCCAACAAGGCGTTGGTGGAGACCACGGGCGCCCTGAGCAAGATCGGCGCCGAAGATCCCATGTACCCGGTGATCAACGCCACCCCTTACGCCGAGATGATGGGCCGGGTGGTGGTGGGTGTGCTGCTGGGTGAGCAGGCCATGCTGGCCCAGCAAAAGCTCGAGGCGTTGCAGGCGGAAGAGGGCTGCAACGATGCCGAGCAATGCAAGGCGCTGCTGGACCGCAACGACAACGCGGTCTTCTACCACAACAAGGTGCAGACGGCGCTGTACTACAGCCGCCGTCTGCTGGTGCGCGTGCACTCCATCAAGGACGAGATCCTGGCGGACGATCGATCCCTCATCGACGCCGTCCTGTAGGGCTCCCCGCCCGGTCTGCTGACCCCAAACCGCATCCCCGCTCGACCCGCCGGGCCTACCTATGTAGACTCGCCCCCGCGTGAGCGCGGCTGGGGAGAGCGCTCGGCTAATCTGGAGCGAGCAGCAATGGCAGCAGGACCGAGCAACAGCGACACCCCTCCCAAGTCCTTCCAAGAGACCGTTCAAGGAATCGTCAAAGAGATCGTCCAGCCGTTCGTTGACCTCATCAACGCGCCCCGTGCGTTGTGGGGAATCAATCTGGCCTACGTCCTCGAGGGCCTGGTTTATTTCGGGATGCTCGGCTACCTGGCGATGCACTTCTCCGACTTCATCTTCCAGGGAGTTGACCACGCCGACGAATGGTCCCACGGCATGGTCACGGTGCTCACGGCGGGCATCACGCTGTCGATGGTCGCTCTGGGCTGGGTCGGGGACAAATGGGGCATTCGCAGGGCGCTGCTTCTGGCCTTCATTCTCCTCCTCGGTGGGCGCGTGCTGATGTCCACGGCGCCGAGCGTTATGGGCTTGCAGCCAGCGCGACCAGGGGTCGTGGCGGGGGACCTCGTCGATCTTCACGTCACCAAGCTGGAGGCCGATGCCGAAGGGCGAGTGCACATCGCTGCGGCGACGGTGATCGCCAACGATGCGGGAGAGCACGACGTCCGCGGGATGATGGCGATCGATCTCGCCGCTGGCGAGGGCACGGCGGTTTCCCCCGAGCTCAATGGAAAGCTGGTGAACCTGGGCCGAGTCACCCTCTTAGAAGGCGAAAAACAGCGCTGGAAGATCCGCTACGGAGCAGGCGGATTGGAGAGCACCCTGGTCGCCCGGGCCGGGAAGGCCCTCGAGCTGTGCGAGGGCGCGACGCTGACCGTCGAGAACGCCTACATCGACTACTACGACGAGAAATTCGTGGTTCGTAACCACTGGTTGGCCGATCTGAGCGGCATCGACACATCGACCTGCGTCGAAGAAGAGCCCGAGGAGGAGGCCTCGAACTCGGACGAGAGCGAAGAGGAGCGGAAGAAGAGACTGGCCCGCGAAGAGCGGAAGAGGGCCAAGGAAGAGAAGAAGGCTGCCCGCCAGAAAGAGGAGAACGAGAAGCGGTTGGCCAAGGAAGAGGAGGACCTGACGGCCGACGAACGCTGGGAGATTCCAGGCAAACCGCCGATTCAGTCCGCAGAGGAGACGACCCTCGCCACGTTGCTCGGTACGGAGGAAGGCAAGGTCGATCTGTTGTTGCGCGATGTCTATGTGACCTACGTGCGCAACGGCGGGTACTACCTGCAGCAAGAGCGCAATGGGAATGGAGTCTTCGCGTTCGTGAAGCCCCTGTGGACCCCCCTCCACATCGTGACGATGCTGGGCATCTTGCTGGTGGTCATCGGGTACGGCATGTATCAGCCGTCGGCCTACGCTGCCGTACGGCAGTTCACCACCCCTGCCACGGCGGCCATGGGCTTCGCCATGCTGTACGCCCTGATGAATCTGGGTGGCTGGTTGCCCACCTTCGCCTTCCTGATACGGGACGAGAATTTCCTCGGATTTGGGATCCCTGGCACCTACCTGGTCTACACGGCGATCACGGCCGTGGCCCTGACCGTGACATTCCTGATCCTCAGCCGCAAAACGGTGGCGCAGGCCATCGCCCGCGCCAAGGAGGAGACGGCGAAGATCAAGGCCGAGGAGGACGCCAAGAAGACCGACGAGGAGAAGGCCAAGGAGAAAGCGGAGGCCGAGAAGAAGGCCGCTGCTGACGCGCAGCCCAAATCGGTGCCGATCCACATGTACTGCGTCATCCTGGCCTGCGTTGCGGCAGCCTACTGGCGATTGTCCCCTCTGGAGGAGGGGCTGGCCTGGTCCGCTTGGCGACCCTCGATGACCTCGCACATCGTTGCCGGCACCATCGTGCTCGCCGCCATCATCGTGATGGCGATTCCGGCCTCGCGACAATGGTTGGCCCGCCATCCGCTCGCCGACGGCGAGTTCTTCTTCTTCATCTTCGCCCTGATCCCGGTGC
>CAZDDH010000433.1:0-4040 GCA_964504165.1 uncultured Rickettsiales bacterium
GATCCGCGGGGGCAACTGTGTCATTTGACGACCGACCCATGTCAGGAGGTCTGGCGTATGACGGTGACTTGGGCGAGATCGTATGCAACGGCACGAGTGAGGCCGACGAAATCATCGTTATTTCCTTGGGGGGCGATCCAATCGCATTCGGCTACGTAGCGGGGTCGAATCCGTTCTGCTGCGACGCAACAGAACTCGATGATGACACGCACGACGTCTGGATCGGTACTTTGGGAGGAAATGACATCGTCTGTCTCCACGATTCCTCGAACGGTTCATGCTCAGACAACGTGACTGGGGACCAGTACTGGAGCAACTCTTCCGAAATCCACGGCGGGGACGGGGACGACTTTATCAGTACCTCCAAATCTACGAGCGTGATTGTTGATCTGGTCTATGGTGGCGGAGACGATGACACGATCTACACACATGCGGGGGCTGATGAGGTCTATGGCGGGTCTGGAGATGATGAAATCTATGGTGGCGATGGTGCCGACGTACTCTACGGAGAAGGCGACGAAGACACTATCAGTGGCCAAGCAGGTGCGGATGAAGTGAGTGGAGGAACGGAGGGGGACATCATATATGGCGGGACAGGTAAGGATGAGCTATGCGGCGACACGGGACTAGACTACATCTACGGGGCGGGTGACGAAGACTGCATCTGTGGAAGGAATCCGACCTCCTCGAACACAGATGGCGTTGACGATATTCTTCGTGGCGATGACCCGGCCACTGGTGACGACTGCTACGAGGGATCAGGGGAAGACGTATCCCATGCCAGTTGCGATGCCACGTATGCCGGGAGTTGCCTCTGTGCATGTCCCTAGCTCCTGTCTACCCCAGCTGGCCTGCTGTACTCGTGGTGGATCCCCCGCCGCTCTTGGGCCGAGCGATGGATCTCGAACAGCTCAACAATGCTGGGACGTCAACCTCTTCGGGTGGCACTAGTTCCCGCGCTGGATTCGAGAGTTTCGAGGCGGGGATTGCGCACCCCCTCACCCTTTGACTGACGGCTGCGGCGCTGCGTAAGGCGGGAAAACGAGGGCAGTCGAGGTCGCCAGATAGACGTCAATCAGTGTTGGTGCCGTAGAAAGCTGCACAGCTGTTCTGTACGGCAGGGCAGACAATTCGTGAGTAGGGGCAACGATGGGCAAGGACGGAGGCTTCTCCGATGGCCTGGGTCTAGCATCATCCACTTGCCGCTGCCACGATGCCTGCTATTCTTCTGGTGAGGGAGAGCTGTGAGCCACCGGACTACCATCCCCGTTCTACTCCTCCTATTGCTGGGCTGCCCTGAAGAGGGGCCCCGCGGGGACGATGACACCACAAGTGTTGCGGACGACGATTCGGAGGCAGACGACGACACCGCCGACGTTGTCGATCAGGACGGAGATGGCTGGACCGTGGATGATGGAGACTGCGACGACACGAATCCCGACGTCCATCCCGGGGTAGAAGAGACCTGCGACGGTGTGGATTCCGATTGCGACGGGTTCACGGACGAAGGCTGCCAGGAGTGCGATATCGCAGTGCCGGAAGACCACCATTCCATCCAGGGTGCCATCGACCTAGCCGTGGAGGGCGTGACCATCTGCGTGGCTCCGGGCGTCTACTCCGAGAGCATCGACTTCGGGGGGAAGGCTGTTCATCTACTGGGTGTCGAGGGGGCGGCCGAGACTATCATCGACGCAGACCTCAATGGCGAGGTCGTCCGATTCTCAAGTGCCGAGGGCTCTGATACGGTCTTGGAAGGATTCACGCTGACAAACGGATACTCGATGTTCGGAGGTGCTGGGTTGTACGTGGAGAACGCCTCTCCGAGCCTCGTCGGCCTCGAGATCACGGGCAACCACACTGACGGCAACGGCGGGGGTTTCCACCTCAACGAGGGGCAGCCGTCGCTGACCGACGTGACGATCAGTGGCAACTCCGCACTGCGAGGAGGAGGGGCATACCTGTGGGGCAGTGGCTCGCTCCAGCTGGTCAACGTATCCATCGCCGGCAACGAGGCGGAAGAAGGCGGTGGAGTTTACTTCCACTTGGAGTGCGCCGAAATAGACCTCTCAAGCACAGAAATTTCGGAGAATACCGCTCTGAACGACGGTGGAGGTGTCTACCTCGCAGAGGGCGCCATGCCCGGCCTGGCTGACATCCTGGGAGGCACCATCTCCGCGAACCACGCGGAGGGGAACGGTGGTGGTGTATACGGCACTGGCGTCGCCATCGATCTCAATGACACCGTCGTCACGTCGAACACCGCAGCATTCTACGGTGGTGGGATGGCCATCGTGGAATCGGGTCTGTGCTACGTGTCTGGCGCCTACCTGTCCGGCAACGAGGCATGGGACGGTGGCGGTCTCTACGTCTCCAGCGGCTCGAACTCGTTTTCCAACATGGTTATCGAGGCCAATACGGCCACCGCCAACGGCGGCGGAGTATATCTAGAAAGCTTCGCGGGGAACCTGGAGGACGTGATTGTCGATCGCAACGTGGCCGGAGCGTTCGGTGGCGGGCTCTACATCACATCGTGCTCGCCGGAATTGCATCGTCTCTCCTTGACGAACAACACGGCGTTCAATGGAGGCGGTGCGTACGGGTACTCAAGCCTCGGAACGTTTGATGGATTCCTCGTCAGCGGGAATCACGCTACGAACGACGGGGGCGGTATTTGGGGTGCAACGGATTTAGTCAACTCGGTCATCGCCAACAACACGGCCGATCACCGGGGTGGCGGGATCTACCAGCACGAATTGCAGTCGGTTTTGAACAATATCGCGGTGCTCGGCAACCGATCGGACGAAGGCGGCGGAATCTACATTTACACAGGAGCCGAGATATGGAGTCATGTTGCCGTCGTTGGCAACGAGGCCACGTCCGAAGGCGGTGGTGTCTACTGGGGTGAGGTCGGCCTCCAATACGATCTGTCCGCTGTTGCCATCATCGAGAACACCACCACGGCGGGTCAAGGCGGTGGGCTGTTCGTCGTGGATACCCCTCCCGATCTGACCTACTCCAACGTCTTTGCAAACACGCCAACTGACTACCTCGGCCTCCCGGATCCCACCGGCACGAACGGCAACATCTCTGTCGCTCCCGACTTCTTGGACACCGCCGCGGCAGATCCGCTCGACTGGGACCTCCACCTTAGCCTGACGTCACCGCTGATCGATGCCGGAGCCCCCTCTGTCCTGGATCCCGATGGCTCCCCCTCGGACGTCGGAGTCTACGGTGGCCCTGGAGCATCCACCTGGGACCTCGACTGGGACGGGTACAATGAGTGGTGGCAGCCGGGGGAGTACGATTATGGAACCTACCCCGGGCAGGGATGGGACTGCGACGATGGGGACGAGGCGGTATGGCCTGGGAACGGGTGCTGACCGCGGCAAAGCGATTGTCGATCTGGTCTTTGATTCGGCCCGGCGAGAATCGGTTCCCTCGGAGTCCACCAGGTGTTCCGTAAACTGGTGATTCCGACACGGGCGACCATTCCTGTTGTACGCCCTCGGCGTCCACGTTCCGATGGGCTGGCCGTCGGCAGGGTTTTCGGCACAGGAGCTCAAGCTTGCTTCTGTCTTCCCCTCAGCCACCTACGCCTGCGCCGGACGGACCGCTGCGGCTCCACCAGTCCAGAACTCGCCTCACTACGCCTTCTGCTGTCTCCTTAGCTGCCCGGGCTTCCTCAGGTCGCGCGTCTGGCCGCGGGTAGCTCTGTGGGCTCTCCAAGAGACGGCCCACGTGGATGCGCTGGCGGTTGAGGTTCAGCTCCCGGCAACGTACAGCCCACGTCTCGTCGAGGATCGGCTCCTGGCCACTCTTCGCAGCGAGGATCAGAGAATCGAACGTCCAGTGACGGGGGGATGGCTGCAATCGCTTCGTCATGGTCTTGCCAGAGTCCCGCGCGTGCTTGACCACGAACGCGAGAGCGCCTTCGGCGAGCGCGGCCGCGAGTACGATCGCGGCCGTGGGGAGGCGCTCGGTGTCCGCGGCTCGGAACTCACTCACGGTCCGTCGCCACCAGGGAATCATGGACCCGTGCC
>CAZDDH010000434.1:0-4039 GCA_964504165.1 uncultured Rickettsiales bacterium
CGTCGTCGTCGTCGTCGTCGCCCGTGTCGTCGTCATCATCCCCCACGGTGCAGTCCGGATCGTCGCCGTCGGCTAGCCCGTCGCAGTCGTTGTCCACGCCGTCGTCGCAGACCTCCAACGCCGACGGATGGATATCGGGGTCGAGCGGATCGCAGTCCACAGCGTCGCCATACCCGTCACCGTCCAGGTCAAAGCACTCCGTGTCTTCGGTGTCCAGATAGCCGTCGCAGTCGTTGTCGATCCCGTCCTGGCAGTCCTCCACGGCGCCGGTGTGGATACTGTCGTCTTCGGGCTCGCAGTCCTGTTCATCGACCGTGCCATCACCGTCAAAATCGTTCGCCCTCGTTGAATTGCAGCCGGGTCCAACGCCGCAGGCCGTGCCTGCCACGAGGACCAACAACAGCAAAGAACGCACGGGATTCCAATGTCGCATTTTCGTACCCCCCGGGTGATGTGGAGGAACGTACAGTATCAGGGGTTTGGTGATACTTCGACGGCCGCAGCTGGAAACAGGGTCTGGAAGGTCTGGATATTGGCCCGCGCCTGGGCCAGGTAGTCGTACGATTCCCCATCCGGAGGCTGCTCGAGGGGATCCAGGAAGACGATCTGGACGCCGGTGGCCTCGAAGGCGGCCCGCTGCTCGTCCGCCGGCATCGACTCCCACAACATGCGCTGGATGCCGTCGTCCTTCACCTGGGCCTTCAGGCGTTCCAGCTGCTCGGCGTCCGGTGCCTCGTCCGGCTCGAAGCCGTAGTTGCTGAGCTTCCACCCGTACCGCTTGCCGACGTAGTTGAAGGCCGGGTGGCTGGTGGCCATCAGCTCGCCCGTATACCCCTCGCTAGCCGCCTTGTACTCGGCGTCCAGAGCGTTCAGGTCCGCCACGAGCTCGTCCAAGTTGGCGGTGAAGGCCTCGGCGTGGGCGGCGTCTGCCTCGGCCAGGGCGTCGCGGATGGCGGTGGCCTGGGCCGCCGCCAGCGTGGGGTCGCTCCAGGTGTGGGGATCCGTGCCGTGGTGGGTATGCTCCCCCTCTTTACCGTGGGAGTGGGTGTCGCCCTCGATGTGGATGAGACGACCGTGGACCCCAGCCGTGGTGTCTACCAGCAGGCCGTCCGGGAGCGTGATGGTGGTGACCCAGCTCTCGAATCCGGCGCCGTTGATGAGGATCCGGTCGGCCCCCTGCAGCTGGCCGACGATCTCGACGGACGGCGTCCACTCGGGCGGGTCCTCCCCCACCGGCAGGATGTGGGTCACGTCCGCGTGTTCACCGGCCACCCGCCGGGCCAGGTAGTCGACGGGGAAGCAGCTGGTATAGATGGACAGCCGCGTCGGCGCGGCCTCCTCGCCGGCTTCCCCGGAACCCCCACTACAGGAAACCATCGTCGAGCTGCCCATCAGGATCAATGCCGCGAACCATGTCATCATCCAGCGCCCAGGGTGGCTGTCGCCCATGTCATCTCCTCGTTAGGAATCCGGGATATCTTCGTTGAAGAGCATCAGCAGCTGATCCGCGGCCGCCGCCGCCGTGATCTCGCCGTCCAGCACGCGCCGCTCCACGTCGGGCAGCCGTGTCTGCACGGCTGGGTGCTCCCGCAGGGCTCCCATCAGCCGGTCCTCGACCAGATCCCACATCCACTTGCGGGCCTGTTCACGCCTCAGGGCCTGGAGCTCGCCGCTGCCCGCCAACGTCGCGGCGTGGGACTCCACGAGCTGCCAGAGCTCCGGCAGCCCGTCCCCGGTCAGGCCGCTGACCGCGACGGCGCGGGCGTTCCAGCCGCTGTACCGGGGCCGCAGGAAGTGCAGCGCCGACTCGAAATCCTGCCGGGCCCGTTCGGCCCGGTCCACGTTGCCGCCGTCGGCCTTGTTGATGGCCACCACGTCCGCCAGCTCCATCAGGCCGCGCTTGATCCCCTGGAGCTGGTCGCCGGCGCCGGCCAGCTGGAGCACCAAGAAAAAATCCACCATGCCGGCGACCGCCGTCTCCGATTGCCCGACCCCCACGGTCTCGATGAGCACCACGTCGTAGCCGGCGGCCTCGCAAAGCAGCATGGACTCCCGGGTGCGGCGGGTGACCCCGCCCAGGGACGCGGCGCTGGGGGACGGCCGGATGAACGCCCGCGGATCGGCAGCCAGCCGCGTCATGCGGGTCTTGTCCCCCAGGATGCTGCCCCCGGAGATGCTGCTGGACGGGTCGACGGCCAGCACGGCCACCCGGTGACCCGCGCCGAGTAGCTGCATACCCAGCGCCTCGATAAAGGTGCTCTTGCCCACACCGGGGACGCCGGTGATGCCCACCCGTCGGGCCTGGCCCGTGTGTTCGAGCACCTTTGCCAGCACATCCTTGGCCAACGGCTGGTCCTCGGGACGGGTGCTCTCCACCAGCGTGATGGCCCGCGCCAGGACCGTACGATCCCCGGCCAAAACGCCATCTACTAGCTGGGTTGGGGGTAGCCGAGGAAGGGTCATGAGAGCAGGTCCAGCAGCTGGTTGGCCGCCGTCGAGATCACCGTCCCGGGGCCGAAGATGGCCACGGCGCCGGCATGGAGCAGCGCCTGGTAGTCCCCGGGGGGCACGACGCCACCCACCACCACCAGGATGTCCTCGCGGCCCAGCTTGGCGAGCTCCTCGCGCAGCGCCGGCACCAGGGTCAGGTGCCCGGCCGCCAGTGAGCTGGCGCCGATGACGTGCACGTCGTTCTCCACGGCCTGGCGGGCGGTCTCCTCGGGGGTCTGGAACAGCGGCCCGATGTCCACGTCGAAGCCCAGGTCGGCGAAGGCGGTGGAGATGACCTTCTGGCCGCGATCGTGGCCGTCCTGGCCCATCTTGGCCACCAGGATCCGGGGCCGTCTCCCCTCCCGCTCGACAAAGCGTTCCACCCGCCGGCGCACGCCCTCGATATCGTCGTTGTGTTCGCCCACCTCTCCACTGTACACGCCCGTGATGGCGTGGGTCTCCGCCCTGTGCCGGCCGTAGACCTTTTCAAGGGCGTCGGTCATCTCACCGACGGTGGCCTTGGCGCGGGCCGCGTCCACCGACAGGGCCAGCAGGTTGCCCTCCCCCCGCTCGGCGGCCGCCGTGAGAGCGGCGAGGCAGCCGCCTACCTCGCCGTCGTCCCGCCCCTGGCGCAGCGTCTCCAGCCGCTCCAGCTGGGATCGGCGCACCATCTGATTGTCCACCTTGAGCACGTCGATGTCCTCCCGCTCGTCCAGGCGGTACTTGTTGACGCCGACGATGGTCTGGCGCCCCGAGTCGATGCGTGCCTGGGTGCGGGCCGACGCCTCCTCGATGCGCATCTTCGGTAGCCCCGTGCCGATGGCCTTGACCATGCCCCCCAACTCCTCCACCTCCTCGATGTGGGCCCAGGCCCGGGCGGCGAGGTCGTGGGTCAGCCGCTCGACGAAGTAGCTGCCACCCCATGGGTCGACGACCGAGCAGATGCCCTGCTCCTGCTGGATGTACAGCTGGGTGTTGCGGGCGATGCGGGCCGAGAAGTCCGACGGCAGGGCCAGCGCCTCGTCCAGGGAGTTGGTGTGCAACGACTGGGTGTGCCCCTGGGTAGCGGCCATCGCCTCCACGCAGGTGCGCACGGCGTTGTTGTAAACGTCCTGGGCGGTCAGCGACCAGCCGGAGGTCTGGCAATGGGTGCGCAGGGCCAGTGATTTGGGGTTCTTGGGATCGAAACGCCGCATGATGCGGGCCCACAGCAGCCGGGCCGCCCGCAGCTTGGCCACCTCCATGAAGAAGTTCATGCCCACACCCCAGAAGAAGCTCAGCCGGGGCGCGAAGGCGTCCACGTCCAGCCCGGCGGCCACGCCGGTGCGCACGTACTCCAGGGCGTCCGCCAGGGTGTAGCCCAGCTCGATGTCCGCCGTGGCTCCCGCCTCCTGCATGTGGTAGCCGGAGACGGAGATGCTGTTGAAGCGGGGCATCTGCTGGGAGGTGAAGGCGAAGATGTCGGCGATGATCCGCGTCGACGGTTCGGGGGGGAAGATGTACGTGTTGCGGACCATGAACTCCTTGAGCACGTCGTTCTGGATGGTCC
>CAZDDH010000435.1:0-4020 GCA_964504165.1 uncultured Rickettsiales bacterium
CCACAGGGTTGGCTAGATGCACTTCGTATTGCGGCCATGAGCCATACGGCGGGCCGTATGGGGACTGGTAGCCGGAAATCCCAACGAATGCGACTACTTGAACGATCACGACCCGGGACCGTGAGCCTGGGTTCAGGGCGTAAGGAAGCAATCACTAAGGGTCGCGTGGCCTTTGAAGGGCTCGCCCATTTCCACCGCCCTTCGGCCGGTCTCGCGTTTCCAGACGATTAGACGTATAGTCGTCTAATGCTGTATTCGACACCTTCCCTGGAAGAACACCGCGGCGCCCTCTCCGAGCTTCATTCGCTCCGGCGACGCATGGGCGCTGGGGTATCCCGAGCAACTCCCTGGGCCGGCCGGCTTCGACGGGAAGCCCGCGTCATGACGGCTCGGAGTTCCACGGCGATCGAGGGGTATCACGTGCCCGCCGAAGCCGCCTCGGCGCTCGTGGAAGGCAGGGCGGCGGCGATGGACCGGAACGAGCGCGCACTCGCCGGCTACGCGCTCGCCATGCAGCATGTCGCGATCCTCGCTGAAGACCCAGATTTCGCGTGGAACGAGCGACTGCTCCTCGACCTCCATTTCGAAGCCTGCTCCGGAGAGTCGGAAGGACTGCCAGGACGCTGGCGGACGGGGCCGGTCGTCGTCACCGCACCAGGAGGTGGTGTGGCGTACCGTGCTCCCGATGTCAGTAAGGTCCCCGAACTGATGAGAGAACTTGTCACCTGGCTCTCTACGGGCGACGCCGACGCACCGGTCGTCGTTCGAGCGGCGATGGCACATCTGCACCTCGTCTCCATCCATCCTTTTCGTGATGGGAATGGGCGGCTATCCCGCATCCTACAGTCACTGGTCCTGGCTCGGGATGGCGCCCTGTCCCCCGAACTGGGCTCGATCGAGGAGTTCCTGGCGCGGAACACGTTGCGCTACTACGCGGTGTTGCGCGAGGTCCAGGGAGGAAGCTACCAACCCGAACGAAGCGCGTCGGCCTGGCTCACATTCTGCGTCGAGGCGCATCTCACACAGGCCCGCGAGCGCCTAGATATCCTCTCGCGCGCAGCAGATCGGTGGGCAGCGTTCGAGGTACTCGTGGTCGAACGTGGCTGGCCGGAGAGGCTTGCGATCGCCCTGGAACAAAGCCTCTTCGACGGTGCCGATCGTACGGCTTACTGCGCCGAGGCGACCGTTTCACCGGCGACGGCTAGCGCAGACTTCCGCCGCGTCCATGATGCAGGCCTGGTCGAACGGCGAGGCCGGGGCCGGTCCACGCGCTACTATGCTACCGATGCGCTAAGGGCTATCGTCTCGGATGCCGAGGACGCCTGATGGATGGCACCTCCACCTTTGCCTCGTATTGCGGCCAATCCCCATACGGCGGGCCGTATGGGGATTGGTAACCAGGTACGAGACGCGATCTGAACCCTGATTTGACCTGATCTGAGTCACGACCTCCCGCGAGTCGACACTCCAAGAGCGCCGATGGTATGGGATCATGTCCACATCCTGGAGGTCGCATGTGCAGTCCCGTCTTCCGTGTTCTTCGATTCGGGGGAGTAGTCGGTGCATTCGGTCGCGTGGCCCTGATCGCGCTCACGGTCCTGGTGATCGGCAGCCCACAGGCCCAGGGCAAGAAGCGCAAGGGGAAGAGCACCGCTGTGGTCGCCACCCTTTACACCGGTGGTCAGGCTGTCTCCTACACCCTCGATCAGCTCTACCGGGCCTACATTGACGCCCAAACCGGGGGACACCCTGGAGTTCGCCGCAGGTCACTTCGAGAGCGACTACGCAGGAATCGTGTTCGTACCCATGACCATCCGCGGCGCGGGGGCGGACGCCACGATTTTCACCACGACCGAGAGCGGCTTCGATATCTACCCCACGGCTTCGGGCACCGTGATCAAGGGGATCTCGGTGTTCCTCGACCAGCCCCCCTACGACCAGGAAATCCGGGAGCGCATCGAGCGGCGGCTCGGCCAGCTACAGGAGGACTGGGAGAAGGCCGCAGAGCCGCACCTCGTGCGGGACGACGTCTACCGGGATGTCGTCTTCCATTCGGCCGATTGCACCAACCGGTTCCGGGCGGTGGTCTCGGCGAGCATGGCAGGATCCGAGCTGCTCCACCCCACGCACGTCATGGCGCAGGAGAGCCAGCGTGGCTACTACCACGATGCCGAGCCCGAGCTGCGACTCGAGGCCCAACAGCGGTCGGACCTGAGTTTCTGGTCGGGCGTGAACATCTGGCAGGTGCTGCAGGAGCAGCTGGCCCTGAACGCCGGCGACGAACTGGTCCGGCGCGCGGTGGTCGAGACCGCCGTGTTCGGCGTCCTCCCGGCCACCGACACCCCCGACGCGGCGGCGATGGAGGCCGAGCTGCGGGCCCGCATCCTGCTGCTGGGCAACCGCTGGGACCTGATCCGATCCTCCTGGCGGGCCGACGGTGAGGAAGGCCTGGACGAGCTGGTGTCCCAGACCCTCCGGCGCCAGCGCGAGCTGTTCTCGGACGATGCGCAGGCCGCCTTCGTGGTCGCCCCCGAGCCCATCCCAGCGGAGTTCTCCGAGACCGCACCCACGCCCGAGGGCGGACAGTACCGGCTGATCCTCAGCGAGGTCGGCGGCGTGAAATACGAATACATGGTCCGGGGCGAGCGCGCCCTCGGCGGTGTCACCCGCATAGACCGGACGCTGGCGGTGGAGATCATGGAGCGCTGGTACGCGCTGGCCGATGCCTCGGGGGCCAAGCTGGGCCTACAACAAGGGATTGAACGACCTGTGGCAGAACAGCATGGTCCCGCGCGAAGGGGAAGAGACCGCCTTCGCCAACGTAGACGCTGCACCCTACGCCGAGCTGGTTGGGCTGCTCCGGCGGGCCCTGTACGGCATCGATCCGCTGCGCTGGCCCGCGCCGACCGGGCAGGATGAATGAGCGGAGTCGTCAGGAGCCCCTCACCTCAAATCATACCGGACCGGATCCGGCACCCGGATCAGCGAGCGTCTCGCAGACAGTCACGGATCAGCTTGTCGACATCGTCCGGAGAACACGGTTTCTCCAGGAATCCGTTGCAACCCGAGTTCACGGAATCGAACAGCTCGTCGTTGCCGCTCATGCCCGTCAGCATGATGACGGGTAGATCCGAGTCCGTCCGGCGCAACTGCCGGAGCAGATCGATTCCGCTCAACCCAGGCATGCCGATGTCGAGCAGGACCACATCGAACTCCTCTGCCTGAGCTCGTTGTAGGGCCGCCGTGCCCGAATCGACGCTATGGATGTCGTACCCCAGTCGATGGAGGTTGAGGCGCATCGCATCGAGCGTGCTGTGATCGTCATCGGCATGCAGTACTCGGATCTTTCGGTCGGCTGTCATGTTCACGTCCTTTCACTGGCTCCAGATGGGTCAACGGACCCGCTCGATTTCCTCGTCCGCGATCTCATGCCAGTCGTCCAATCGGTCGGCCACGCCCAGATCGTTCAGGTAGTCCAGGTCGAGCGCGTCCACAGTGGGCAAGGTGTGGGCGACCACAGGCTCCATACGCTCGTTGGCGAGCGCGTTGGCCACGTGGATTGCGGCCAATATGTCGAAGCCCTGCTGGTCCACTCGGCCCGGATCATGGTGGTTGGCTACCGCCTCGACGATGGGATAAGGCAAACCCCACAGGCCCAACAGGTAGGCGCCGACCTCGGCGTGAGTCACCCCCACGATTTGCGCCTCGGCGAGGTGCATCGGTATGCCCTCGGACTGCATCGCGATGATCACCGCAGAGATGTGGTCCGGCAGCTCCATGACCAGCAACATCTTGCCGATGTCGTGCAGCAAGGCCGCCGCGAAGGCGTCCTCCCGCTTGGCCTTGTCCTGGAACATCGCAGCCGCGATGTGTGCCACGACCAGCGAGTGCTGTTGCAGGACGTCCAGGGATACTCCGCTGGGCCCCGCATCCGCTCGGTTGGAGCCGTAGACCTCGACCGCTAGAGCGACCTGCTTGATGGAGTTGAACCCGAGGTAGGTCACCGCCTCTTCGATCTGA